>NZ_JBVHDS010000018.1:0-127112 GCF_055563255.1 Streptomyces sp. NPDC002958
GTCCACAGCATTCCCGACCACGCCTGGCAGCACATCAGCTACCCGACCGCGATGCCCGACCCCACCACCGGAGAACTCATCTCGGACGCCGAGGTTGCCGAGATACCCGCCTACACCGCGTTCGCGAGCCGCAAAAAGAGCGAGCGGGTCACCGCCCGGCTGATCGTGCGCCGAGTCCGTGACCTGGCCAAACCCGCCGTTGTGGGTGAGCAGGGCGAACTGTTTCCCGTCTGGCGCTACCACCCGTTCTTCACCGACCAGCCCGCCCCGACCCTCCAGGCCGAACGCGAGCACCGCCACCATGCGGTCATCGAGCAGGTCATCGCGGACAGCAAAGCCTCCGCCCTGGCCCACCTGCCCTCCGGGCACTTCCACGCCAACGCGGCCTGGCTCACCCTGTGGGCGATGACCTACAACCTGCTGCGGGCCACCGGCGCCCTGGCCTCCGCCTTCCACGCCAAAGCCACCACCGCCACCCTCCGCGCCCACCTGGTCCAGGTCCCGGCCCGGATCGCCCGCTCCGCACGGCGCGTCACCCTGCACCTTCCGCGCAACTGGCGCTGGCAAAAAGCCTGGACGCACCTGTTCGACACCATCCACCGCCCACCCGAACCCGCCTGACAGTCTCTGCCCACCCCGCCCGCCAGGGCCCGACCGGAACCAAAACCGTGGGAAAGCTGGGCAGACCAGCGGATGCAGCACGCCCATGCCCATCGGTCGACCCAAAACCGGCTCAGAAGCCCGTCAGAAGATCACTTCCAGACCACGTCGGCGGATCGAGGCTAAGGTTCACGCGTGAACGAATTCGTACAGAGCCTGCGCCTGTGGTTCGCGCCGCAGCGAATCCGTGAAGAGGGCGAGACCCCCGACTACCGGTTCTCGCTCGCCAATGAGCGCACCTTCCTCGCCTGGATCCGGACGGCTCTCGCGCTGATCGGCGGTGGCTTCGCGGTCGATCAGTTCCTCCCGGAGCTGGTGTGGGGCGTCCGCACGGGTCTGGCGCTGGCGCTGCTCGCGGCCGGTGTGCTGTGCGCGCTGCGGGCGATCAATCACTGGGTGCGGTGCGAGCGGGCGATGCGGCGTGGGGAGGACCTGCCGGCCTCCCGGTTCCCGACGCTGCTCGGTCTCGCCGTCGCCGTCGTCGCCGTGGTGATGGTGGTGGTGGTCCTCTTCGGGTGGGAGGGCCGGTGACCACGGCCGACGAGCGCGACCCCGGGCTGCAGCCCGAGCGGACGAGGCTGGCGTGGCGGCGTTCGACCCTGTCCTGCACGGTGGTGGCGCTACTGGCGGTCAAACAGGCGCTGCACCGCGGGACGGGCCCGGCCGCGGTCCTCGCCGTGGCGCTGAGCGCGCTCGCCTGGCTGGGTTTCCTGCTCGTGGCGCACCGGCGGGTGATCGGGATGGGGACCGCGCGACCGCAGCCGCTCTCGGCGCACGGCGCGCTGGCGGCGGGGGCGTGCACGATCGCTCTCGCGGTGTTCGCCGCGGCCATGGTGTTCTGAGGGCTTTGCGTCGGGGCTGTCAGGCGTCGGGGGTTCCCCAGGGGACGGTGACGACGATCTTTCCGCGGGTGCGTCCCCGCGCCGCCCGCCGCCGCGTGGACGAGGACCGTCTCGCCGTCCCGGATCCTCGGCCGGAAGGCCCGCCCCTTCACCAGTACGGTGTCGGGGCCGACCTCGGGGTCGGGCCGTTGCCCGTACTTCAGGACGTCGGCCCCGCCGTAGCGGCTGTAGCTGCTCGCCTTCATGTACCGGCCCTCGGGGCGGGGCACCCGCAACTCAGGTCGTGGCGGCTCCGGGGAACCCGTCACCAGCGCGGGATCGCAGGCGTCCGCCACCCGGGCTCGGCCTTGCGCATCGCGGCCGCGTCGTCGCGCTCGCGCATCGTGCCGTCGTCGTCGAGCCAGCGGCGGTGCAGTACGGCCAGGCGTGCGCGGTCGAGTTCGACGCCGAGCCCTGGGGCGTCGAAGACAGTGAGCCGGCCGTCCCGGAAGACATGGCGGGTGGTGATGACGTCCTCCGTCTGCCAGGGGTAGTGGCTGTCGCAGGCGTGGTCGAGGTTGGGGACCGTGGCCGCGACGTGGGTCATCGCGGCGAGGCTGATGCCGAGATGGGTGTTGGAGTGCATGGAGAGTCCGAGGCCGAAGGTGCGGCAGATCCCGGCCAGTTCGCGGGTGCGGTGCAGGCCGCCCCAGTAGTGGTGGTCGGAGAGGACCACCTGGACGGCACCGTGGGCGAAAGCCTCCGGGACCTCGGCGAGGGTCGTCACACACATGTTGGTGGCGAGCGGTACGTCGGTGGCGGCAACCTGGGCCATCAGATCCGTGCCGCTCACCGGGTCCTCCAGATATTCGAGTACGCCCTTCAGCTGCTCGGCGACGTACAGCAAGGTCTCGACGGACCAGGCGCCGTTGGGGTCGAGGCGCAGCGGCCGGCCGGGGAACTCCTCGGCCAGCGCGCGGATCGCGGCGATCTCCTGGTCGGGTTCGAAGACGCCGCCCTTGAGCTTGAAGGACGAGAAGCCGTGCTCGCGGGCGAAGCGCCGGGCCTGGGCGACGACTCCGGCCGGCTCGACGGCGGCGCCCCAGTCGTCCCGTTGAACAGGGGCGGGTCGGCTATCAGGATCGGGGTCAGCCGGACTTCGTCGATCAGCAGTCTGTATTCATACATGAACCTTATTCAGCGATACGACTGAATGCCAGACTCCGAACCACCTCGGACGGGAGTCCGCACGCCGGATTCCGGGAGTTCTCTGGACGACATACCGACTGGTCGGCATCATGAACACCGACTGTCTTTCACACCGGAACTGTCTTTCACACCGGAGGTGCGCACGATGGGCCCAGTTCACCCGCCAGGTCTCGACCTCGACCGGCTGCGCGGACATCTCGACCGCGAGCGGCCGGGCTTGGTGAACGGACCGCTCGAAGCCCGGCTCATCGAGGGCGGCCGTTCAAATCTGACGTACATCGTCACGGACGGCACCGGCCGCCGGGTCGTCCGCAGGCCTCCGCTGGGCCATGTGCTGGCGACGGCGCACGACATGAAGCGCGAGCACCGGGTGATCAGTGCCCTGCACCCGACGGCCGTTCCCGTACCCGAACCGGTACTGCTCTGCGAGGACGACTCCGTGATCGGTTCGCCCTTCTACGTGATGGAGTACGTCGAGGGCACGCCGTACCGCACGGCCGAGCAACTCGCCCCACTGGGCGCCGAGCGCACGAGGAAGGCCGTGCTCGGTCTTGTCGACACGCTCGTCGAACTGCACGCCGTGGACCCCGAGTCCGTCGGGCTCGGCGACTTCGGGCACCCCGAGGGCTTCCTCAACCGGCAGCTGCGCCGCTGGGGCAAGCAGCTGGACGCCTCCCGCAACCGCGAGCTGCCCGGCATCGCCGAACTGCATGCCGCGCTCGGCCGTGACCTGCCCGCCTCCCCCGCGCCCACCGTCGTACACGGCGACTACCGCCTGGACAACGTCCTGATCGGCTCCGACGACCGGATCAAGGCCGTCCTGGACTGGGAGATGTCGACGCTCGGCGACCCGCTGACCGATCTGGGCCTGCTGGTGATGTACAGCTCCGACCTCGGCCTGGCGAAGTCCCCGGTCTCCACCACCAGTGGCGCGGCCGGCCACCCCACCCCCGCCGAACTGATCGGGCGCTATGCCGCCCGCTCCGGCCGGGACACCTCCGCCATCTCCTGGTACACGGCGTTCGCCTGGTTCAAGCTCGCCGTGATCCTGGAGGGCATCCACTACCGCTACACCCTGGGCCGGACCGTCGGCGCAGGCTTCGACCGCATCGGCGATCTCGTCCCCGTCTTCATCGAGCACGGCCTCACCACCCTCCAGGAAGGCTGATCACCCCCATGGACTTCGCATTCGACGCCCGTACCGAACAGCTGCGCGGCAAGCTGCTCACCTTCATGGACGAGCACGTCCACCCGGCCGAGAAAACCGCGGACGAACAGCGCGCGCTCCTGGACTCGCCGTGGGACACCCCGCAGATCGTCGAGGACCTGAAGGCCGAGGCGCGGCGGCAGGGACTGTGGAACCTGTTCCTTCCCGATGCCGAGTACGGTGCCGGGCTGACCAATCTCCAGTACGCTCCGCTCGCCGAAATCACCGGTCGCTCCCCGCAGTTGGCGCCGACCGCACTCAACTGCGCGGCCCCGGACACCGGGAACATGGAGGTGCTCTTCCAGTTCGCCACGGACGAGCAGAAGAAGCAGTGGCTGGAGCCGCTGCTCGCCGGGGAGATCCGCTCGGCGTTCGCGATGACGGAGCCCGAGGTGGCTTCGTCGGACGCGACGAACATCGAGACCAGGATCGCGCGCGATGGTGATGAGTACGTCATCACCGGCCGCAAGTGGTACATCTCCGGAGCGATGAACCCGGACTGTCAGATCTTCATCGTGATGGGCAAGACCGACCCCGAAGGCGCCGACATCCGCCGCCGGCAGTCGATGATCCTCGTCCCGCGCGACACCCCCGGCCTCGAAGTGAAGCGCGCCATGCAGGTGTACGGCTACGAGGACCACTACCACGGCGGTCACGCCGAGGTCGTCTTCACGGATGTACGGGTGCCCACCGCGAACCTGATCGGCGAGGAGGGCGGCGGCTTCGCCATCGCCCAGGCACGTCTGGGACCGGGCCGGATCCACCACTGCATGCGGCTGATCGGCATGGCCGAGCGGGCGATCGAGCTGATGTGCAGGCGGGCGGTGTCCCGTACGGCCTTCGGTAAGCCGCTCGCCCAGCAGGGCGTCGTACAGAACTGGATCGCGGACGCGCGGGTCACGGTGGAGCAGCTGCGGCTGCTGGTGCTGAAGACGGCGTGGCTGATGGACACGGTGGGCAACCGGGGCGCGCACACGGAGATCCAGTCCATCAAGATCGCCACCCCGCGCGCGGTGGTCGACATCCTCGACCGGGCGGTGCAGCTGCACGGTGCGGGAGGCGTCAGCCAGGACTTCCCGCTGGCCGAACTGTGGGCGGCGGCACGGACGTTGCAGCTGGCGGACGGGCCGGACGAGGTACATCAGCGGTCGTTGGCGCGGCGGGAGATGAAGCGGTACATGTAGTCGGCGGCCTGGGCAGGACGGGCTGGGGTGGGTGCGGGGGCCCGCCCGGTCGCCGTTTTGTCCTCGATCGTCGGACGGGCTCGATGGTTGCCGGGCCGGCTGCCGGATCGGACGTCCGAGGACCGCAGGTGGACAGTCCTGCGCGTCCAGCAGCCCGGACAGTCGGCCGGTGTCGCCCCGGCGCAGGGCATCGTGGATCTGTGCGTCGGCCGGCGTCTTCACCGTCGGATGCCAACTGGGGTCTGTCAGGCTCCACCAACAGGATTCGCCCCTCCCTCTCAGCTTGTGGTTTGACGTCAACGGACGTCGAACCACAAGCTGAGTAGCCGCCTCAGTAGCCGCCGAACGGCACATGATCCGCCAGCGCCAGGTCGCGAACGAAAGCCCTCACCCGCACCAGGCACCGGGCGACGAAGCGGACGGCCGGTGTGTGGCGCGGGCCGTACGCCGCGGCCCAGAGTGCGGGGACGTGCGCGGACGGCTGGATGTGAGCCATACATTCAGCTTCGCCCCGTACCGGCAGCCGGTCCAACCGGCGGGGCGGGGCCCCGCCCCCGTAACCCGGCGGCGGCGGAGGCCCTCCTCGACCGGCTGACCGACGGCGCTCCCCCGGCGGGCGGGGACGGGAACCCGCAGATTGATCACCGCAGATTGATCACGCCCGATACGCACCCTAGGGACGCAGGGCGCGCAGCAGCAGGTCGGCCAGGTGGTCGGCGACCTCCTGCTGGCTGAGCGGGCCGTCGGGCCGGTACCAGGTGGACAGGTGGTGGACCGAGCCGAAGTGGTAGTCGACGATCAGGTCCGCCGGGGTGGCCGTGGAGAACACTCCGCTCTGCTGGCCCTCCTCCACCAGGGCCCGAAAGCGCTCGTGGTAGCGGCGCCGTTCCACCCGTACCTGCTTGTTCTTCTCCGGGCTGAGGTGGTGCATGGACCGGAAGAAGATCGAGGCGTCGTCGAGGTTCTCGATGGTGGTGACGACCACGTCGGCGGCGGCGGCGCGCAGTCGCTGCTCGACGGGGGCCTCGGCGTCGGCGAAGGCGTCGAGGCGCTCCTGCTGGAGCCGGAGCACCCGGGCGTAGACCTCCTGGAGGAGGTCCTCCTTGGAGCCGAAGTAGTGGTAGAGCGCGCCCTTGGTGACGCCCGCCGCCTCGACGATCTCCTGGACCGAGGTGCGGTCGTAGCCCTGCTCGGCGAAGAGTCGGGTGGCGGCGGCCAGCAGCCGCCGAGGGACGGGGGCCGTGTCCCCGTCCGTCGCCTTGGCCATTGCCGCCACCTTCCTTCCGTGTTGTGCGTGAATCCGTGCTGTGCGTGAAACGGTCTCTCGAGGGGAACGCAGTTCCCGCCTGAGGATCTTCCCACTCGCCGTCTTCGGGAGTTCTGCCAGGATCTCGACTTCCCGCGGATACTCGTACGCGGCCAGCCGTTCCTTGCAGTACGCACCCAGTTCCTCGGGTTCGACCGTGGTGACCGGCCGCGGGCTGACGTAGGCGCGGGCCACCCGGTCATGCGCCGAACTCCTCCCATTTCTGCTGGAGGTGGTTCATATTGCCGAGCCAGTGGTCGGTGTCCTTGGTGCGGGCCCGGTAGTACCCGGCGACCTCGGGGTGCGGCAGAACGAGGAAGCGGTCCGCGGCCATGGCATCGAAGAGCGCGTCGGCAACGGCCTCGGGCTCGATGGCACCGGGGGTGAGGACGAGCTCGCCGACCGATCCGGCGGCGGTGAGCATGTCCGTACGCACGCCCTGCGGGCAGATCGCGTGGACCTGGATGCCGCGGTGACGGTAGGTGAGCGAGAGCCATTCGGCGAAAGCGACGACGCCGTGCTTGGTCACGCTGTACGGCGCGGCGCCGATCATCGTCAGCAGTCCGGCGGCGGAGGCGGTCGAGACGAAGCGTCCGCTGCCGCGCTCCAGCCAGTCCGGCAGCAGCGCCTTGGCCGCGCGGACGTGGGCCATCACGTTGACGTCCCAGGCGGCGGCCCAGACCTCCTCGTCGGTGAAGACGTCGCCGGGCGAGGCCAGGCCCGCGTTGGCACAGTAGATGTCGACGGTGCCGTCCAGCGCGTCCCGGGCGGCGTCCACGATCTGCGAGGCGTCACCGGCGACCGCGGTGCCGCCGATCTCCTCGGCGAGCGGCTTGATCCTGGCCTCGTCGAGGTCGTTGACCACGACCCGCGCGCCTTCCGCGGCGAATCGGCGGGCCAGAGCGGCTCCGATGCCGCCTCCAGCCCCTGTGACCACTACGCCCGCGCCCTGCACCGTACTCATCGGGTCCCGCCTCTCTCAGCCGACTGCACGAGCAGACTAACCAGTCGGTATGTCCGAGTGAAAGGGGTTGACGTCGCTCGGGCGGCACTCCTGTCACAACTGACACCTCCGGCTCATTCCTTATGGCCTGAACGCGCGCTAGCGTGCGTGACCATGACAGACGTCGCGATCATGGAGGTAGCTGAATGAGCCTGACCAGACGTGGTTTGCTGGCCGCCGGCGGTGCGGTGGGGGCCCTTGCGGCGACGGCCACCGGTACCGGGGTCGCCACCGCCGCCCCCGCGCCCGGCACAGGGCGGGGCAAAGGGCACGGCCGGGTCCGTACCGGCTTCGACCGACTGGCGGCGGACGGCTACGCGCTGCTCGAGGGCCAGAAGGTCGGGGTCGTCACCAACCCGACGGGGATCACCTCCGACGTCCGCCACATCGTCGATGTGATGCACCCGGACGAGCGCGTGAACCTGATCGCGGTCTTCGGGCCCGAGCACGGTTTTCGCGGCACCGCCCAGGCGGGCGGCTCGGAGGGGCGGTACGACGACCCGGCGACCGGCCTCCCGGTCTACGACACGTATCTGAAGAGCGGACAGCCGCTCGCCGACGTCTTCACCGCGTCCGGTGTGGACACGGTCGTCTTCGACATCCAGGACGCGGGCGCCCGCTTCTACACCTACATCTGGACGCTGTACGACTGCATGGAGGCGGCGGCGCTCGCGGGCAAGCGGTTCGTCGTCCTGGACCGCCCGAACCCGGTGACCGGGCGGGCGGCGCTCGGTCCTGTGCTCGACCCGGCGTTCTCCACGTTCGTGGGCCGCCGCGAGATCGCCCAGGCGCACGGCATGACGGTCACCGAGCTGGCACTGCTGTTCAACGCGGAGTTTTTGGCCGAGCGGCCGGTGGACCTGCGCATCGTCAAGATGTCGGGGTGGCAGCGCTCGGACTTCTTCGACGCGACCGGGCTGCCGTGGGTGCCGCCGAGCCCCAACATGCCGACGCCGGACACGGCCCTGGTCTACCCGGGGACCTGTCTGTTCGAGGGAACGAACCTCTCCGAGGGGCGCGGCACGACCCGGCCGTTCGAACTGCTCGGCGCGGAGGGCATCGACCATCGGTGGGCGGCGGCCGCGAACGCGCTCGATCTGCCGGGGGTGGCCTTCCGCGAGGCGTACTTCGCGCCGACGTTCTCCAAATTCCAGGGCAAGACGGTCGGCGGGGTGCAGCTGCACGTCCAGGACCGTGATGCCTTCGATCCGGTACGCACGGGGATCGCGCTGCTGGTGACGGCGAAGCGGACGTGGAGCGGGTTCGCGTGGCGCTCGGACAACTGGATCGACAAGCTGACCGGCAACACGCGGGTCCGCACGTTGATCGACGCGGGGGCGGACACGGATGAGGTGGTGGGGGCGTGGGCGGAGGATCTCGCCGCGTTCCGGACCGTGCGGAAGAGGTATCTCCAGTACCGGTGAGACGGGCCGGGCGGGCCCGAGAGTTCGGGCCCGCCCGGCGCACCGGTTCCGTCCCCGCTCACCGGACGGGCTGGAAATGCCCTACCGGTGGGCGGGGAACTCCACCACCTGCTGGTATGTCGGGCGGTTCTGCCAGTGGATGGACTTCTGGGCGATCCCGCCCAGCGGCCGGTGGACGATCGAGTCCGAGCACCACTGGTCACCGGCCTTGCAGCTGTCGTCACCCGGGTAGACCTTCGCGGCCGGCTCCGCCGCAGCCGCCCTCAGGGACGCCAGCAGCACGTCACGACAACCGGCCAGATCGCCGTTCCCGCAGTAGGTCTTGGCCAGCGGACCTTTGACCGGCTGTCCCAGGACCCGACGCAGGTCCTTGTCCACGAAGCCCCACCAGCCGTACTGGAACGCCGAACCACTGTGTGCCCCGCTCGGCCCGTGACTGGCCGCCGGGGACTCGTCGGTGGCGAGGTTCGCGGTCAGCGCCCCGTACAGGCCGTCGCCGAGACCTGGCTTGAACTCGGCCTCGACCAGCTTCGGCCACCATGCGTCCGTGATCCGTATCGCGTCGGCGTGGGTGTACACATGCGATCCGGGGCTGCTTTCCCTGCGCTGCGATCCGCCAGCCCGCCAGGACTCCAACTGTTGGACGACGCCGTTCAGTTCCGGATCGGTGACCGGCCGGGAGCGGATCACCTTCAGCAGTTCGGGCAGCAGCTGCTCGCCGCGCAGATCGGTGACCGCAGCCTCAGCCATCGCCCGGGTGAGGGACGCACGGGTCACGCCGCCCTCCTCGACCAGCTCCGCCACCCGGTCGTCCAGCAGATCGGCCCGGTGCACCGCACTGAGGCCGAAGCCCGCGGAGGCGTACCCCTCGGCCTGCTTGTTGTTCCAGGAGACGTAGTAGTCCTGGCCGCTGGAGTGCGGGTGCGCGGCAAACGGGATGTAGGCGGCGGTATTCGCGACCGGGTCGTATCCCCGCCATTCGTACGCCTTCTCGGCCTTGACGGGCAGGGCCGGGTCGACGCCCGCCGCGCGCACCGGGTTCATGCCGCTGTTGTAGTACGCGGCGGTGCGGGAGTCGGCGTAGAACCAGTTGAAGGCGTAGTCGATGTTGCTCGCCGCCCGCTGGAACGAGGCGGCGTCCTTGACGTACGCCGGATCGTTCAGCATCTGGAAGCCGATGATCGAGTCGGCCTCGTGGCGGTAGGTGGTGCGCAGCGAGGTGTACGCGACGGGCTTGCCGCCCACGGTCGCGCGGTGGGTGACAATGCCGTAGTCGGTGCGCCTGACCTGCATCCGGTAGGAGCCCTGCGCCGTGGAGTCGGCGACGGTCGGCTTCCAGGAGTTGGTGCGCTCCAGGGTCTCCATGGCAGTACAGGTGCCGTGATGGAGGTAGTGCGTGGAGTCCTTGGTGGGCGTGGAGCCGTCGGGCTCGCACAGGTCGATGGCGTAGGTGTCGGTGATGTCCTGGCCGGCCGAGGTGGCGCTCCAGGCGTAGTCCTGGCCGCGGCCCATCTGGATGTACATGCCGACACCGGCGAAGGAGACACCTCGGGCGCTGATGCCGGGGCCCTGGAGCTCCTGGAGCATCATCAACTGCGGGGCGAAGTAGCCGGTCTGAGGTCCGAAAACGGCGATCGGATTTCCGCTCGCGGTGTGCTTTCCGGAGACCAGCAGAGCGTTGGACATGCCACGCTTCTGGGCGCCGGGGCCGGAGCCGGGCAGCGAGCCCTCGGGGACGACGCCGCCGTCGTAGATGCCCTGGGCCTTCTTGAGCGTGGCCGGTGCCTTGGCGGGGGCCTTCCTGTCGGTGCCCGCGGAGCCGGTGCGGTCATGGATCAGGGGTTCGGGTGTGACGGAGCCGGCATCGGGCAGCGCGGTGCCGCGCGCCGTGGCGGGCTTGCTGGCGTACGGGAACGATGTGCCGTCATGGATCGTCAGCACGGCCTCGGGGTCGTCGCGCTGCCGGAACGACTCCCAAACCTTGGTGCCTTCGGCGACACCGTACTTCTGCTGGGCGGACAGCAGCGAGAGCGCCGCCTGCACCTCGCCGCCACCACCGCCGCCGAACTGACCGCCCACCACAGAGGCGATCGAGATCAGGTCGGTCAGCTTGAACGGCTGGATCTCGCCGATGTTGGTGATGGCGTCGATCTTGCCGGTGAGGACGTACTCACCGGGGAAGTAGCGGCCCTTCTTGGACTTCTCGCGGTACGCGTTGATGCCGTCGACATACGCCTGGGCATCCGCCATGGCCTGTTCGCCACGGGCACCCTCATGGGTCCTGATGTACTCGACCTGGGCTTCGAGATCGGCCTCGGTGTACGGGGCCTGCGGCCAGAACTGCTGCTCCAGGCCCTGGTTGGCCAGCGCGCCGCCGGCGAACGAGGTCAGTTCGCCTCGTCCGATGTGCCGGAAGAGGTCCATCAGCCAGAGCCGGTCCTGCCCGGCCGCGAATCCGGCGCCGAACTCGGTGCCGTAACGGGTGGTTCCTTTGATGTGCGGGACGCCGGAAGCCTTGTCGCGGGTGATGGTGACGTCGTCGCGCGGGGAGATGACGGACTCGACCTGGTCCTCGGTGACACCGAACGAGGCGTCGTTGAAGAACTCGGTCAGCTTCTGGTCGGTGAGACCGGTGTGCCCGGCCACCAGGCCGTTGTAGCGGTCGAGTTGGTCGTCACTGTGGGCGGGGTGCGTACCGAACGCCTTGTTGCCGAGGATGTCGACGAGCGTGGCGTTGCCGTTCTCGCCGGGTGGCAGGATGTCGTCGCACTGACCCTGGCAGTAGTCGGTGACGGGTGCGGGTTCCGCCGCGGCGCCGGACTGCGGCGCAGCCGCCGTCAGGGTGGCGCCGAGCGCGAGAACCACCGCGACGTTGACGGCTCTGAACTTGACGGGGCGTGGGGGCATGCGTACTCCTCCGAGAGACCGATGCGCCGGAGGTTACTGGCGGTACGACCCGTCGGTAAGGTGAACAACAGTCACATTTGCCGAATCATCACATGCCGCCACACGCAGCCTCATGACGACGAGTCATCTCGAATGGTGGACGCCACCTCGTGGCGAGGGATCCAAATCGGGCAGCCGTACGTCCCTTACTTGACGCCGAAGTACGAGCGACGGAGGTGGCGGTGCAATGGCCGGATTCCGGAGTCTTGCGAGACAGGTCCGCGATCCACGGGGTGACCTGGCGCTGCGGCGGTATTCGCTGCGCAAGTGCCTGGAGAGGTTCGCCCCTTACGGGCATCGGGCGACCTGGGATCATCTGTGCGCCCGGCACGGGATCGAGCCCGAGGACCGGTCCCCCGATCCGGTGCGGCTGATGCGCGCACTGGACGAACTGGAGGCGGCACGTGCCGTCTGGCTCGGATACGAGGCGGGGTTCGCCGAGCGCCGCAGGCGGGAGAAGCACGACGGACTACGCAGGCCCGGCGCGTTCGACGACTGGCACCGGCGCACCTGGGGCGGCCACGGGGTCGCCCGCTGCGAGAACCCGGCGGTTCATCCCTCGGCGCCGCTCGCCGAGGTCCTCGGGCGGCTGATCGCCGCCCTGGAGTCGGAACCGGGCACGGCCTGCCCGGTGTGCGCGGGCGCCGAAATCGTCTGGCGGCCGGATCTGGAGTGCGAGCCGCGGTCGGGCCCGCTCTGCACGGGGTGCGGAATCGTGGTGCCGCAGCCGGTACTCACACCGGGAACGCTGGCGAAGGCCCGGAGCGCATCGCGCCTGGATCTGGCGTCGGCGGCATGAGGGGCGGCGAGTACGTCCGGCGGGCCCGAGATGGTCCCGCAGCCGCCCCAACTGCTCGATGCGCTCGTCCAGTTCGGAGCGCCATGCCGCGGAGAGCCGAGCCCAGTCGTCGCGGTTCGGGGTGCGCCCCTCGGGGAGTTCGGCGAGGGCGTCCCGGATGGTGGCGAGCGGGATTCCGACCCGCTGGGCCGCACGGACGAACGCGACCCTGCGCAGCGCGTCCCTGGTGTAGCGACGCTGATTGCCGCTGGTGCGGCGGCTGCTGATCAGGCCCTTGGCCTCGTAGAAGTGCAGGGCCGAAACAGCGGCGCCGCTGCGCGCGGAGAGCTGGCCGACCGTGAGTTCATGGAGTGTCTGCGGGATCTGGGGCACCCCTCCAACCCTACGTGTCCGCCCCCCGGCCGGTCTGTCGTTGACAGGAACGCACCCGCCAACCATGCTGAGCAAGCGCTTGGACACTAGGCGGTGACGGATGGCCGAAGCTGGAAGGGCAGGGACCAGGGACATGGCAGAGCCGAGGATCTTCACGTCCGCGCAGGAACTGCGCGACGGGGTGGGCGAGCAGCTGGGTCACAGCGAGTGGCTGGAGATCGAGCAGAAGAGGATCGACCTCTTCGCCGAGGCCACCGGTGACCACCAGTGGATCCATGTGGACCCGGAGCGGGCCGCGGCCGGGCCGTTCGGCACGACGATCGCGCACGGCTACCTCACACTCTCGCTGCTGCCGGCGCTCGTACCGCAGATCATGCGGGTCGAGGGCATGAAGATGGGCATCAACTACGGGGCGAACAAGGTCCGCTTCCCGTCCACCGTGCCCGTGGGCTCACGGCTGCGCGCGACGGCCGTCCTGAAGAGCGTCGAGGAGGCCGGGGGCGGCGTGCAGGTCACCGCCGTCGTCACGGTCGAGCGCGAGGGCGGCGACAAGCCGGTGTGCGTGGCCGAGTCGGTGTCGCGCTACTACTTCTGACGGCACGGCCGTCCGTCGCTCCCGATACGACTACGGCTACCGCTTGGCAGCGACCATACGCAGCACGAGGTCGGCGTACAGCTCGCCGACCTCGTCCGGCGTCCGACTGCCCTGCGCGTTGAACCAGCGCGCCACATCGATACAGAGGGAGAGCACCGCGAGCGTGGTGCCCGGGACGTCGGGGACGTCGAACTCCCCGGCCTGCACGCCCTCGCTGATGATCCGGCGCACCACCGCGTCGCTCTTGCGGCGCAGCTCGACGATCTCGGTGCGGTGCTCCTCGCCGAGGGCGTCGAGTTCGTACTGGACCACACGGGCCGTGGTGTGCCGTTCGGCGTGCCAGCGGACGAAGGACCCCACGGCCTCGGCCAGCCGCTCGGCGGCCGTGCCCCCGCCGTCGGCGGCTGCCTCCAGGACGAACAGGACGCGGTCGTGACCGATCCTGCTGATCCGGTGGAGCAGCTCTTCCTTCGTCTTGTAGTGGATGTAGAGAGCGGCGGGGCTCATCCCTGCCCGGCCGGCGATGTCGCGGGTGGTGGTGGCGTGGTACCCGCGCTCGGCGAAGGCGTCGACGGCGGCGACGAGGAGCCGTCTGGCAGCCTCGGGCGTCACCTCGGCCCACGGCGCACTGTCGCCGTCGGTCTCCTCCGCCGTGCTCATCGTCACTCGCCCCTCTCGTCAGCAGGACGAACACCATACCCCGAACCTGAGCAAGCGCTTAGGGCGTGTTTCGTCAGAGCTTCTGGAAGGGGTCGTGCTCGGCGAGGATCTTCTCCAACCGGGCCTGGTCGACCCGGCTCACGATCCGCCCCGCCTCCTGACGGTCACGGATGACCTTGGCCAGGGTGAAGCAGGAGGTGACGAGATAGAGGACGCCGATCGCGAGGAATCCGCGGACCCAGGAGTCGGCGTCCAGGAAGTAAATACCGAGGGCGACCGCGCCCAGTGCCACCGCGAACGAGGCGACGGCCTGACCGTAGAAGGCCGCGGTGCCCTGCTGCTTGACGGATGTTGTCTCACTCATGGTGCCCAGCATCGGGCGGCGCGGTGTGCCCCGCATCCGTCCCGGTACTCAGTCCGGTACTCAGACTCCTGTTCGAGCAGCGGCAAAGCGGTCAGAAGACAGAGACCCCCGTCAGCGCGCGGCCGATGATGAGGTTCTGGATCTTTCATCCTTCGACTCTCCACTTTTAATTAGCACCGCTAGTTTTTTGCCTGGAGGCCCTACCATGTGCCGCATGGCCCGACCGCGCAAGCCCCTCCTCAGCAGAGACCGCATCGTCGAGACGGCGAGCACGCTCGTGGACTCCGAGGGGCTCGGCGCCGTCTCCACCCGCCGACTCGCCGCCGAACTCGGGGTCAGCGGACCCTCGCTCTACAACCACTTCCGCAACAAGGACGAGATCCTGGAAGCGGTCGCGGACGCCGTGTCCGCCCAGGTCGATCTGTCGATGTTCGACGAGTCGGACACCCGCGACTGGCGCTCCGCCCTGTACGACTGGGCCGTTTCCTATCGTGCGGCGCTCACCGAGCACCCGCACATCGTCCCGGTGCTCGCCCAGGGCCCGGGCCGCCGCCCGGCCGGTCTGCGGGTCGCCGACGCGGTCTTCGGCGCGATGATCAGGGCCGGCTGGCCGCCCGCTCAGGCGACGTACATCGGGGCTTTGATGCGCTACTTCATCACCGGCTCCGCCCTCGGTTCGTTCGCCCGTGGCTTCGTGGACGACGAGACGGCGTACGACCCCGTCGACTATCCGCACCTCCGCCAGGCCCATCTGCTGGCCGACCGCCGCCAGAAGGTCGACGAGGGGGCGTTCGAGACCGGGCTGCGGGCCCTGGTCGACGGCCTCTCCCTTCAGTACGAGCTGCTGGCGCCCGCCGGGACCGTTCGGCCGGCGCCGAAGCGTTCCTGACGCATCCTGGGTCACATGGCACGCCTGGCACACCCTGACCCGGCCGCGCCCCGGCTCGCCGCCCTGGCCGCGCTCCTCGCCGTGCGAACAGCCCGTCGGGCGGGCGGCGGCCCTGGCGAGTGAACTCCCCTGTCCCGCAGGGGCGTTCGCGGTGGACGAGGCCGCTGGGGCGGACTGGACCGCCGCCCGTTCCGGGGGTATCGCCGAGGTAAGCCCAAAAGGGGTCATGGGATGATCTTGAACCCCTGAGTGGCCACCAACTCACTCGTCGGTACGGTCGGGTTCGGCGAGGAGGCGGTAGACGGTGGCGACCGAGGGGTGCTCGCCTTTGTTCTTGCCCGAGGGAATGACCAGCTTGCGGGCGATCTGCGGAACAGTGACGCCCTGGGCACGCAGGGCGCGGGCGTAGTCGGCCATGTCGTCGTCGACGACCTTGGGGCGCCCACCGTGTCGGCCGCGCTCTCGGGCGGACGCCTGGCCCTCCAGGGACTTCTCACGGATGTACTCGCGCTCGGATTCGGCCATGCCGGCGAAGAACGCGAACAGGGCGGCGCCGTGCCCGGACGGGTCGTAGACCCCCTGGAGGGGGCCAGTGAGGAGTTCGAGTTCGATGTCGTGGTGGCGCAGGTCCTCCGCGATGGCCAGGAGCTCGGCGGCGCCGCGTCCCAGGCGCTTCATCTCGTGCACCGTGAGGATCACCCGTTGGTGCGGGACAGCTTTCTTGATGGTGCGGGCGAAGTCCATCGCCTTGACGAACTCCGGGCGGACTTTGATCCGGGTGCTGATCTTCTCCGAGAAGACCGGGTTACACCCGGCTTCGGCGAGGGCGTCGAGCTGGCTCTGGAGCTCTTGCTGGGCGGTACTGCAACGGGCGTATCCCACTCTCGTGGGCTTCGAGATGGCCTCCGGCGTCGCGGCGTCGATGGCCGGGCCCCTCTCCCACGCGCGGCCGGGTCCGCGGTCGGCGGGGGTCTTCACCTCCAGCTCGGCGCGGAGCTGGGGTACGAGCATGAAGCGCGGGGTGTGGTACTTCGGGGCGACCTTGCCGCCGCGGGTGCGGCAGGTGCTTCCGGCGGGCACCTCGCAGGTGGGGCAGTCGAACTGTTCGACGGTGGCGGCCGGCTCGGCGAGCTCTGGCATGTCGCAGAACCTATCGCGAGGGGCATTGTGCGAAGACTGTTTTGCGAGAAGTTATGAGAACGAGGATCGGGGGCAAACCGGACACGGCTCGGCGAGGCTCCGAGGTCTCTCAGAACTACTCATTTCTGCGAAAAGAGATCATCGGACAAGCCGAGATGGCAGCGGAGTGCCTGTCGGCCGACGGCTGTGACGGCCACGGCGCGCGTGGTGCCGATGGGAGTGATCCAGCCTGCGTCGAACGCGTGGCGGCACAGGGCGGCACCGACAGCGCCGGCCAGGTGTGGGCGGCGTTCGGTCCAGTCCAGGCACGACCGCACTGACGGTCGGCGCGTGCCTGTCGGGACGGTGATGCTGAGCTCTTCGAGCCAGGCCTCCCCGGCGCTGGTGAGTCTGAGTCCGCGCTCGAGGTCCAGTAGCCGTCCCTCGGTCATGGCATCGGTGATTGCGACCCCGACGGTCCCGGCAAGGTGGTCGTAGCAGGTGCGGGCGTGAGCGAGGGCCTGTCGGCGGCCAGCCGCCGACAGGGAACGGGGTGCCGGGGCGCGGTCGGGTGCCATCGCAGCGAGGCTCTCGATCAGCTCGGCTACGTGCGGACTGGCCAGACGCACGTAGCGGTGGCGGCCCTGCCGTTCCTCGGCAAGCAGGTTTCCGCGCACGAGCGCGTGCAAGTGCTCGGTCGCGGTCGAGGGCGCCACCCCCGCATGACGCGCCAGTTCCGTTGCCGTCCATGCCCGGCCGTCAAGCAGGGCCAGGCAGAAGGTTGCCCGTGTGCCATCGGCCAGCAGCCTGGCCACGGAGGCCAGATCAGGGCCGATCTCGTGTGCGCGCCGCATGTCCATGCGGTCCATTGTCACCCGTGACACTTCGGCCCCTGCCGAAACGACCCGATCTTAGGCTGCCCACCATGCACACAACACCTCCCAGCACCCTGCCCGCAGACACTGTCGTCACTCACCTGGAGATCGAGCCGAGCATCTTGTACTTCGGGACGCCAGTGGTACTCCTGTCGACAGAGAATCAAGACGGCTCGTTCAACCTTGCCCCGATATCCTCCGCATGGGCACTCGGACAGACGGTCGTGATCGGACTGGGCCGCGAGGGGCAGACCGCGCATAACCTCTGCAGCCGACCCGACCTGGTGATCAGCCTGCCGGCCCCCGCTCAGTGGCCGGCGGTAGAGAGACTGGCGCCACTGACCGGCCGGAATCCAGTGCCCCCGACCAAGGCCAAGGGCTGTCGCTTCGAGCCGGACAAGTTCGCCGCAGCCGGCCTGACCGGCAAACCGTCCCACCTGGTCCGGCCGCCTCGCGTCGCCGAATGTCCGATCCAGCTGGAGGCCCGCGCGGAGCGGGTGCAGCCGGACGTCTCCGGAGGATTCGTCATCGTCGAGGCGGTCGTATACAAGGTCCACGCCGACTCCCGCATCGTCGTTCCCGGCACCGACCACATCGACCCCGCCGCTTGGAGCCCCCTCATCTACAACTTCCGCCACTACTTTGGACTCGGCCCGGAACGCGGCCATTCCTACCGCACCCAGACACCCCGTAGCTCCGAGGGCCTTGCCGCAAAGCACGCGCTCGTTGGCACCGCGCCCAACTGAGTTCAGGCGGCCTGGCCGAGGCCGGAGGCGGTCAGGTCCTGCTCGCGCAGCGGGGTGAAGTCGACATCGAGTTTCGTCTCGTACGCGTCGGGCTGGATGCCGAGCTCGTGCGTGGAGTACTCGCCGAACCGGTTGATGTGCTCGGTCAGGTACGGAGAGATGTGCGCCAGCTCCTCCGGATCGATCTCCCACCCTTCCTCCAACAGTTGCCGCACGATCTCCGCGATGTCCAGGGCGTTATGGAAGATCACCGCGTTCGTGAGCAGAGCGTTGAACTTCATCGCCTTCTCCTGCTCGATGGGGTCGTTGTCGGCGATGACGCCGCGGTTGCCGAAGCCGATCCACTGGGAGAACCGGTTGAACGACTCCACCTTGTTCGTCGCCGCCGTCACCCGCCGACGCAGCGGCGCGTCCGAGAGGTAGCGCAGCAACTGCACGGTGCGGATCACACGGCCCACCTCACGGAAGGCGGGGCTCGTTGCCGGAGGCCGGGCCGAACCGGCGCCACCACTCCACCCAGTACGCGGTCCGGGCCAGAATCCCCATCAGGGAGCGCTCCGGCATCCGGGCCTTGATCTCCTCCTCCAGCCGCTTAGCGGACGGCCGCTGCCCCTCCGCCCGGTGCGCCTTGAGTGACGGGATGCCCGTCTCCGGGTCGATGAACAGGCCCTCGTTGTCCGGGTAGCCGGCATCCGCCGCCGCGGCGGCATTCCGTAGCTTGTCCTCTAGCTGCCGGCGGAAGAAGGCAGCGTCGAACTCTCCCGTCTCGCCCTCCTCGCATAGGCCGACCTCCACCAGGTAGGCGCCCAGCTTCTCCTGCACGGCCTCCCAGGCCAGCAACTGCTTGGACCAGTCCGCGTACTCCTCCGAGCCCACCACCGCCACATCCCCGGTGCGCAGTTCCTCCGCGAGCGCGGTGAAGACCATCGCCTCGAAGTGTTTGCGGACGAACTGCCCCGGACGGGTCTTGTCGACCACGGCCTTCTGCCAGTTCTGCGTGGCGAAGGAGATATCCACCGCGCGGCCGTCCCAGCCGAGGGCGCTGATGTGCTCGCCGCGCGCCGCCTGGTGCCGCTGGGCGTGCGCGAGCGCGTTCAGCACCCGCCCGTCCTCCGACGTGGCGGTGAACTCCAGCTTCTCGGCCAGGTCGAACATCACCGCCCGATCCCTGCCAATCTGCCCGTACAGCAGCACCTCCCAGAAGTTGCCGTGGTGGGCGGAGACCTTCTCGATCTGCTCGTACTGCTTGGCGAACCCGCCGAAGCCCTCCACCGCCTTCGTGACCGCGCCGAGCCCGCCCGCCTGCACCGCCTGGGCCCTGGCAAGGGCCAGGACCGCCGGGGAGACCTTGCCCTCCAGCCGCCGCGCGACCTCGTCGGCGGGCGCCTGCTCGTCCAGGCCGTCCAGGGCCGCCCGGACCTCGGCGGTCATGGCTGCGGCCTTCTCCAGCGCTGCCTGGGCGGGTCCTCCCTCGTCGATGTTCTTGAGAACGGTGCGGTAGTTCCCGATCAGGGCCTCGACGATCTCCCGCTCGGCCAGCCGGATCTCCTCCAGCTCCACCTTCGCCTTCTTGATCTTCATCGCCACGCGCTTGCAGAACATCGTCGCCAGGTCGTCGCGGACCCGCATCCGCGCCTTGTGCGTCAGGCACGCCACCAGCGCGAGGCGCTTGACGGGCTTGTAGTCCCGCAGCTCCGCCACGTCGGCCGCGTCCGCCTCCCCGGCGAAGTCCGTGATCTTCCCGGCCGCGACGTCGTCCATCCACACGCCCGTGTCGCCGAGCCCGTCCACCCATTCCAGCCGCTTGGCCAGGCTCTTGAAATGCGACCAGGTCGGGCCCTGGGTGGGCTTCTTCAGCCGGGTGAACAGCGTCGTGCCGTCACTCTCGCGCTCCTCCAGCAGCCGCAGCAGGCCCGCCCGCTCCGGCACGCTCATCCGGTCGTGGATGCCCCCGCAGATCGCGGCGTTCACCTCCTTGCGGATGGTCGAGGCCATCGCGTCGAAGGTGGAGAACGCCGGCAGCTCCAGCCCGGCCTCCACCACCTTCTCCAGCGCGATGTTGATCAGATCCGCAGGCCGGTTCTTCGACGCCGCCTCCTTGCGGATCGACTCCTCGGCGATCCGCCGAGCCCTGCCCTGGTCGTAGGCCACGCCAACCCACTGCCGTACCAGCCCCCGGTGATTCTTCATCGTCTTCGCCGCCCGGTACACCGGCAACGTGCCCTCCGGCAGCTCCACCGCCCGCCGCACGAAATCCGCCACCGCCTCCGGAATGTCCTCCACCTTCGGGAAGCACCCCATGCGCTGATACGACTTCAGCGTCAGCAGCAGGGCCAGCAGATGCTCATCGCTGTCCGTACGGTCGGCGGCCCACTTCAGCTCATCGCGAGTCGGCGAGAAGAACAGGTGCAGCTCATGCGCGGTGATCAGCCGCTTGAACCGCGGATACGCGGTCCGCTCGATCGAGGTCACAACCCACCCCAGGCCCCAGACGACACTCAACATCACCACCAACGACACTGAGCCGAACGGGTGACGGGCCGGGTCCTCAGGGGTCCAAGATCATCCCATGGCCCCTTTTGGGCTTACCTCGGAACCGGCGCGAATCGCATCTGATGCGAACTGGCGCCATCTTGCGCCGCATTGTCTGGGCGGGCATCGGGAAGCCGCTGATCAGCAGATACAGGGTCTGCCGTGGGCCGTTGAGACGGTAGCCGATGGCCGGGCCGGTGTCGTCCCGCTTCACTCGATCGGATGGCTGACCTGCCGTTCCCTTCCGGCCTTCGCATCTGATGCGAGATTCTCGCGCTGGATGCGATCTACGGAGCGTGACGAATTGGCGGGCAAGGAGAGGACGGCACCGGGGGCTGTGCGGCTGCACCTGGCCGACGGGGTGCCGCTGCTGCGGCCGGAAGAGCAGGTCTTCGAGGCGATGCTGGACAGCTGGCGCAACCAGCAACTGGCCCGGAACTTGGCGCTGTCGACCATCAACGGCCGTGAGCGGAAGGTGCGGGCGTTCGCCACGCACGCGGACGCCTTTCCGTGGACCTGGTCCTCGCAGCTGGCAGACGAGTGGTTCGGCGACCTGCGGGCAGTCCGCGGCTGCGTCCGCTCGACGCTGCGCGGCTACCAGGAGGCGGTGCGGCTGTTCTGCGACTACGCCACCGATCCCGCCTACGGCTGGGCCGCCGAGTGTGAGCGACGCTTCGGCACCCACCCGATCCAGGTATGCCACGAGTGGAACACCGCCATGCACATGCAGGAGTGCGAGGCCGAGTCGCCGAAGCGGGCCTTCACCCGGGAGGAATTGCAGGCGTTCTTCGACCACGCCGACGACGAGGTGAGCCGGGTTCGAGGCAGAGGCCGCAAGGGATGGCTCCCCGCCTTCCGTGACGCGATGCTGTTCAAGACCGCGTACGCCTACGGGCTGCGGCGCAACGAGACGCGGATGCTGGACACAGCCGACTTCGGCCGCAACCCCGAGGGGGCGGAGTTCGGCGAGTACGGCATCTGCTACGTGCGCCACGGCAAGGCCAAGAAGGGCTCACCTCCCAAGCGCCGCAGCGTGCTGACCGTCTTCGACTGGTCGGCCGAGATCCTCGACCAGTGGGTCAGCGAGGTGAGACCCACCATGCGGCACGCGGACGGGACCGCCCTGTGGCCGTCCGAACGCGGTCGGCGCGTTGGCCTGCAACGGCTGGACTCCCGCTTCGCCGCCTACCGCGACGACCTCGGCCTGGACCCGGTCCTGGACTTTCACTCGCTACGAAGGTCCTACGTCACCCACCTGATCGAAGACGGCTGGGACGCCCTATTTGTCCAGCAGCAAGCCGGCCACGACCATGCCAGCACGACCTCGATCTACACCTGCGTCTCCTCCGACTTCCGCACCCGCACGCTGCGACGGGCGCTGGACGCCACAGTCGAGGCCGCGCTCAAACCCGTCAGGAGGGCGTGATGAAACGCCAGGTCAGCTACCAGTGGCGGCTGCGCGAGCGGATGGCCGCCGCAGGGATGTTCACCACCAGCGAGCTCGCCCCACCGCTCGCCGAGCGCGGCATCAACCTCTCCCTCTCCCAGGTCCACCGCCTGGTCACCGGCACCCCCGAGCGACTGTCGCTGCCGGTGCTGGCCGCGCTCTGCGACATCTTCGAGTGCACCCCGGCCGACCTGATCGCCACCAAGGCGGAGAACGCCGCCGTCCGCAAGGTCGCCACCGGCGATGCGGTGGTCGACTTGTCGGCGGTCCGTCCCAAGCGCGCCCGCATCCGGCCCGAAGGATGAGCCGCACCCGCGTCCGCGCCGAAGACCTGTTCTGCGCGCGATGCTGTCGGGCGGTGCGTCTCGGGGCGGCGCACTGGCCCGAGGGCTACCTCTGCCCGCGCTGCTACGACCACGCGCTGGAGACCTACGGGACCTGCACCGGCTGCGGCACCGAGCGGCTGACGCCCGGCCTCGCGCCGGACGGCGGCAAGCTCTGCACCGACTGCGCCGGTGGCCTCGGCGACTTCACCTGTGAACGGTGCGGACGCGAAGCCAGGCGCTACCGGCGCGGAGTCTGCGGCCAATGCGTGCTGGCTGAGCGCCTTGGCGAACTCCTCGACAACGGCACCGGCTCCATCCGGGCCGAACTCCTCCCGCTCTTCGACGCCCTGGGGCAGACGCGCCGCCCGAAGGGCGCCCTGACCTGGACCAGCAAGCCCCACGTCCAGCGGAACCTGCGGGCCCTGGCCCGCGACGAAGTCCCGCTCACCCACGAGGGCCTGAGCCGGCTCACCCCCTGGCGTTCCGTGACCTACCTGCGTGATCTGCTCATCCAGGCCGGGATCCTGCCACCGGCTGACCGGCAACTGCTGCTGTTCCAGCGATGGCTCACGGAGAAGCTGCCCGCCATCGACGATGCCGGGCACCGGAAATTGCTGGAGCTCTTCGCCGCCTGGCACGTCCAGCACCGCCTGCACACCCTGGCCAGCCGCGGCCCGCTCACCGGCAAACAGGTCCAGCAAGCCCGCGACGAGATCCGCCTCGCAACCGCCTTCCTTGATCACCTTGCCGAGCGTGGACGATCTCTCGCCGATTGCACGCAGGCCGATGTCGATGCCTGGTACGCCGGCGGCTATACCGCCCGGCGCCTCACTCACGCCTTCCTGCGGTGGGCGATGCGGTGCAAACACATGCCGAAGGTCGCCGTCCCGCACCGCTCCACAAGCAATCCCGCTCCGCTCGCCCAGCACCAGCGGCTCGCACTGCTGCGACAACTCGTAAACCACGACGACGTGCCGCTCCAGGACCGCGTCGCCGCCGTGCTCGTCCTTCTCTACGCACAGCCGCTCACCCGGATCGCCCGGCTCGGCATCGACGACGTCTTGCACGGGGACGGCGAGGTCCTGGTCCGGCTCGGCAACCCGCCGTCGCCCGTCCCGACCCCCTTCGCCGGAATGCTGCTGGACTACCTGGGGCAGCGGCCGAATACCATGACCGCGACCAATCCGGACGCCCGATGGCTCTTCCCCGGCCGCCAGGCTGGACAGCCCATGACCCCGGAAACTCTGGAGCTCCGACTCCGTCACCTGGCTTTCCCGACCCAGCGGGGACGCACCGCGGCGATCCGCCACCTCGTCCTCCAGGCCCCCGCTCCGGTGGTCGCCCGGATGCTCGGCTACCACGACGACACCACCGCCCAGCTTGCCGCCGAGGCCGGAGGAACCTGGCGTCACTACGCCCCTGGCGACCACTCACGGTGACTCTCATGCCACCTCATTGCGTTCCGGCGGCGGTCGCCGCAACGCTCAAGCAGAACCGGGCCGATTCTGGTCCCCGTTGGCCTCAAAGAGCTTCAGTGAGGCGTGAATGCTTTTGAGATCTGCTGCGGCGCCGCTAAGTTCCAGAGCAACGGCTGCCGTCAGGTTATCCCTGAGTAGTGGCTGCTGGACCTGCTCGATGAGGTCTAGGGCCCGTACTGCCCGAGCATTCTGCTCTGCGTCCTCACGAAGGTCAGCCAGTACTTGAATCATCATCCTTCGCTCCTCCGCACGGTTACGGAAGAAGAAGAACGACAAGACCTGGGAGAGGGCTCCAGCAGCAGTCATGACCACAGCCAACACCAGGTCATCCGAACGATAGATGCCGACCAAAACCCCAGCCGCGATGATCACATATCCTAGGAGCGCTGCGCCGATCGCAGCGAAGAAGCTGACATCGGCTCGTCGGCCGACCTTGACGTAGTAGGTCTCCAGAAGCTGCGAGAGAGCCACCTGCGCTGGGGCTTGTGTCCCCTCGGGTGGTGCCTCCGTTGCTCCTGGTTCAGGAACACCTGTCTCAGCTTGGGTCCTGGCTCGCAGACGGTTGACCGCCGCTGTCCAAGCCTCAGTGCCCGCCGCCGACGCAAGAGTGCTCGCCGCTGCTGCCGCAATCGCCGTGAAGGGATCCGCCACTACCGCCCCCGTTCGTCAGTCGAGCTGACAGGCTACCGGTCGGCCGCGTGCCCCAAGACAGAAGTCCAGGCATGACCCGCCAATCCCGAGGACCTGTCGCCATGACTACTCACGGTGATCATAGCCGCCCAACAGTCGAGGAATACACGACTCTCGATTACGCGAGGTCGCCAGTTCGATACCCCTTCCGGATTCCCCGGCTGACTGTCGTTCCGTCGCCGTGGCGGCGGCCGTTGTCAGCCGAGCGGTGCGGGTTCCGTGCCGGGGCTCTCGAACTGGGTGCGGTACAGCTCCTCGTACCGGCCGCCGGCCGCGAGGAGTTCTTCGTGCGTGCCCCGCTCCACGATCTGCCCGTTCTCCACGACCAGGATGAGGCCGGCCGCCCGTACGGTGGAGAGCCGGTGCGCGATCACCACGGCGGTGCGTCCCGCGAGCGCTTCAGTGAGCGCCTCCTGGACGGCCGCCTCGGAGGTGTTGTCCAGATGGGCGGTGGCCTCGTCGAGGATGACGACGCGCTGGCGGGCCAGGAGCAACCGGGCGATGGTCAGCCGCTGTCGTTCGCCGCCGGAGAGCCGGTAGCCGCGTTCGCCGACGACGGTGTCGAGCCCGTCGGGCAGCGAGGCGACCAGATCATCCAGGCGTGAGCGGCGCAGTGCGTCCCAGAGGTCCTCCTCGGTGGCTTCCGGGCGGGCGAGCAAGAGGTTGGCGCGGACCGATTCGTGGAAGAGGTGACCGTCCTGCGTGACCATGCCGAGGGTGTCGCGCAGGGTCTCGGCGGACAGGTCGCGTACGTCGATGCCGCCGATGCGTACCGAGCCCTCGTCCGTGTCGTACAGGCGCGGCAGCAGTTGCGCGATGGTCGACTTGCCCGCGCCGGACGAGCCGACGAGCGCGACGGTCTGGCCGGGCTCGGCGCGGAAGGAGACTCCGCGCAGCACTTCGCCGCCGCCGCGGGTGTCGAGGGTCGCGACATCCTCGAGCGAGGCGAGGGAGACCTTGTCGGCGGAGGGGTAGCCGAACCGGACCTGGTCGAATTCCACGGACACGGGGCCCGGGGGGACCGCCCGCGCGTCCGTCTTCTGGGCAATGAGCGGCTTGAGGTCGAGGACCTCGAAGACCCGCTCGAAGCTGACGAGGGCGCTCATCACCTCGACGCGCGCCCCGGCGAGAGCGGTGAGCGGTGCGTACAGCCGGGTCAGCAGCATGGCCAGGGAGACGACGGCGCCGGCGTCCAGCTGTCCGCGCAGCGCGTAGAACCCGCCGAGCCCGTAGACCAGAGCGAGCGCCAGCGCGGACACGAGGGTGAGGGCGGTGATGAACGCGGACTGGGCCATGGCCGTGCGTACCCCGATGTCGCGCACCCTGATCGCTCTGGCGGCGAATTCCGCGGACTCGTCGGCGGGCCGGCCGAAGAGCTTGATCAGGGTGGCGCCGGGTGCGGAGAAGCGCTCGGTCATCCGGGTCCCCATCGCGGCGTTGTGGGCCGCGGCTTCCCGCTGGAGCCTCGCCATCCGTGCACCCATGCGCCGCGCGGGCAGCACGAACACCGGCAGCAGCACCAGGGCGAGCGCGGTGATCTGCCAGGAGATGGAGAGCATCACGGCGAGGGTGAGGAGCAGCATCACCACGTTGCTGACGACGCCGGAGAGGGTGTTGCTGAAGGCGCGCTGGGCCCCGATCACGTCGTTGTTGAGGCGGCTGACGAGCGCGCCGGTGCGGGTGCGGGTGAAGAACGCGACCGGCATGCGCTGCACATGGTCGAAGACGGCGGTGCGCAGGTCGAGAATCAGCCCTTCGCCGAGATTCGCCGAGAGCCAACGGCTGACCAGGCCGAGTGCCGCCTCCGCGACGGCGATCACGGCAATGAGCAGGGACAGCCGGATGACGGTGCCCTCGTCCTCGCCCGCCACGATCTCGTTCACGACCCGGCCGGCCAGGACGGGGGTGGCGACCGCGAGCAGCGCCGTCGCCACGCTCAGCATCAGGTACAGGGCGACCCGGCGCAGGTGCGGGCGGGCGAACGCGGCGATGCGCCGCAGGGTGGCCCGGTCGAAGGGGCGTCGGTCCGCTTGCGCGTTCATGACGTTGTGGAGTTGCGTCCACGCGGTGGTTTCCATGCTCATGGGAGGAACGTACGACCTCCAGCGGGCTTGAGGTCAACGCCCGGCCTCAATCGGTGCTCCTGGACGTCGCGGCCCGGGATGTCCTTGGGCAGAGAGATGCCCGCGCAGAGCAATCCGGGCGGCAGACAGGTGGTGGTGAGCAGCGCCGTGCGGCCGAGGACGCGAAGCATCGGGTCATCACCAGGCGGCAGGCGATGGTGGCGGCGGCACGCAGACTGAGCAGCAGCCCGCTCACCCTTGAACTCCCACCGGAGTCGGCGGCGCGGATGACGCCGGGGCGCGCCTCACAGCCGCGGGACGGGGGACGGGGGACCTCACGGTCTGGCCCAGAACTCGTGCGCGGAACGCGGCCCTCGCGGTCACTCCAGCACGTGTGCGAGGTAGGCCCGGAGCAGGACACGGGTCTCGGCGACGATGGCCCCATCGCCCGACGGGTCAGTGCGGAAGGCGAGTTGGAGGAGGGCGTCGGCGGCCTCGACGCAGACCAGGACCGTCCGGAGCAGATCCCCGTCGGGGGCGCGGCCGAGATGCCCGGAGAGTAGTTCGGTGAGCCGGCCCGCGACCCGGCGGTTGGCATCACCGGCCGGGTCGTCGTCGGGGGCCGGTGCGCCGAAGTCGACGAGGGCGAAGCCGGGTACGGAGCGCTTCATCGCCAGGTACTCGTCCAGGACGGCATCGATGGCGCTGCGCCAGTCGGCGGCTGGGATGGCGGCGAGGCGGGCGGTGATGCGTTCGGCGTAGCTGTCCAGGTTGCGCCGGGCGAGTGCGTCGGTCAGCGCGCGCTTGTTGGAGAAGAACCGGTAGACGGAGCCGATGGGAACCTCGGCGCGGACGGCGACGGCCCGGGTGGAGAGCTGCTCGTAGCCGGTCTCGTCGAGGAGTTCGGCGCAGGCATCGAGTATCCGGACGAGGCGTTCGGCACTGCGCTGCTGCACGGGTGCGCGGCGGAGGTTGGTGTTCGCATGAGGCACGGGCTCCATGATGCCGTGGGTCTCCTCTGCGGGCGGGCGGGTGTTTGATGTGGCCCTCAGGCGATGAGCAGGGACAGCCCACCGATGGTGTACGCGATCATCAGGACCAGCAGCGGGAGTTGCCCCGCGACGGCGCGGCCGGGCGGAAAGAGGCGTACGGACCGGTCGTGGGCGGCGATGACGCCGAGTACGTGACCGAGGACGATCGCGGTGACCTGGAGCGTGGCGACGCCGCCCGGACCCAGGGGCGGCTCGGGCGGGGCGGGACTGTCAGTGCCGGATGCCACCATTACTGTGCGTGGCCCTTCGGTGACGAAGAGCGTGAAGTAGTGGGCGATGAGATAGCCGAGGGCGATCGGGACGAGCGAGTGCGCGAAGGAGGTGAGGGGGTGGCGGAGTTGACCGGAGATCAGCCGGGTGGCGCCGGTGCACAGGGCATAGAGGGTGGCGACGAGGGCGACGGCTCCCAGGAGTCCGAGCGTGGCCGCGGTGGTGCGGCCCAGGGGTGAGGTCTGGACGGCGGTGATCCAGGAGGGGGCGTCGGAGAAGCCGTCGTAGGCGGTGGAGCCGAGCATGACGCAGACGGTGGCGACGAGCCCGGGGGTCTGCGGGGTGGCGTCGAGTCCGTTGAACGGGGAGCGGAGTACGAGGCGGCGGTCGGCTGGGCGGCGGCCGAGCGGGGAGAGCCGGGCGAGCAGCCCCGAGTAGACCTCGAAGGCGTCCGCCCGTTCGAACCATCCGGCGCCGTGGCGGGCGGCGCCCGCGAGGTGGACGGCGGCATGGAGGGAGAGGAAGAGCAGAAGGGCGGTGGTCGATGCGGGGTCTGGGGCGACGAGTTCGAGCCAGGTGAAGGCGAGGAGCCCCGCCGCGGCGGGCCACAGACCGAGGCGTACGGGAAGCGGGCGGCCTGCGGCGGGGTCGCGGCCGAGCGCACGGCAGACGAGGAGATGGATGGTGCGCAGCGGGTTGAGCAGTCGCCAGACGGGGCCGAGAAGGAGTGAGGCGGGGACGAGCCCGACCCAGAGGAGTACGTAGACGGCTCCGGGGGCCGGGTTGCGGTCCGCGTCGTCCGGACCGAGGAGGAGGTGAAGCGTGACGAACAGTGTGGCGGCCAGGGCGAGTGCCCGCACGGCGATACGGGTGGTGCGGGCGTCGGCGAGGCGCTGGACGGCGACCGGGAGCGGGCGGCCCGCCCGGTCGCCGCGGAATCGGGAGGCGGACCAGAGCAGGCCGAGCGCGAGAAAGGAGGCGAAGAGCGCGGCGAAGGCTCCGGCGAAGGCGTAGAAGGGCGACAGCGGAAGGTCGTGCTGGGCTCCGACGCCATGGGCGAGGACGCTCACCGTACGACGAGTTGGGTCAGGAGCAGGTCGGACTCATGTGTCTCGACCTCGAAGAGCCCGCTGCGGTCGGCGGTGAAGGTGAGGGTGACGGTCTTCCCTGCGGGCAGCCGGGCCTCCTTGTCGTAGCCATGGACGTGGAGGGTGTCGGCTCGGTCGCTGCGGACCCGGAGCTCGACGGGCCGGCCCTTCTTGATCTCGGTGCGGCCGGGGGCCGGGCTGACCTTGCCGTGGGAGACGACGATCTCGAGCGTCGCGTCGGGCCGGGGCGCTTCGGGTTGGCGCTCCTCGGGGACGGTGGGCTGTGCGGAGGCAGTGGTGAGGGAGGTGGTGGCCTGGATCGGGGCGGAGTTGACGGCCCAGGCGGTGTGGTCGTCGGCATAGAGCCGGGCGGTGAGGCGGGTGCCGCCGTCGGCGCTGCGGACGAGGGAGCCGGGAAGGTGGTACCAGGAGCCGTAGACCCGGGCGAGGGGGTGCCCGTCGAGGAACAGTCGGGCGTGGCCGCGCCCGAGGAGAGCGGCGCCGCCCACGCTGTCCGGGGTGAACCGGAAGTTCTGCACGGAGAGATGGACGTTCCACCCGTCCTCGGAGTCCGGCCGCACGACGACCGTCACCGCGGGGGCACCCTTCGCGTCGACCTGGCGCAGCCGGTGGCCGGAGCCGTCGTCGGCGGCGAGGAGCCGGCCGACGCTGCCGCCGGCCTGCTCGTGGCTGGTGCCGGGTTTGTGGTGGGTGGTGGCCCGCCCGCCGCAGGCGCTCGCACCGAACACGAGAGCGCCTGCGGTGAGCACGGTGAGTGCTGCGACGACCGACCGGGCAGGCCTCGGCTGCGGCTGCGGCTGCTTACGGGACCGCTTCACGATCCGTCTCCTTCCGGAGCGGGGGCGGGTGCCGGTGCGGGAGCGGGTGCGGGGGCGGGTGCCGGGGTGACAATGGCGTCCACGCCCGCGTCCGGGGCAGGGCCCTCCTCCGACGCACCTTCCTCACCCGACGCATCCCGTTCACCCGACGCATCCCGTTCACCCGGCGCGCCCCGTTCGCCGTGGCGGGCGGCGGCGACCACGGCCCACAGCACCCAGATCACGCCGAGCAGTCCACGCACCCATGCCGGGCTGAGCGGGATCCACGGGATCATGAACACGGCCTTGTCGACGGCGTCGAGCAGGGTGAGGGCGCCCAGGACGACCGTGGTCCAGCCCAGCCAGGGCCGTTCGCCGCGCAGCACCAGCCCGATTCCGGTCCACCACACCCCGATGAGCAGCAGTGCCAGCGCGGGCACATAGGTGGAGGCCAGCCCCATCGTCGATCCGGCCACATCCAGCCCGAGGCCGATCGCACCGAGCACCGTGGCCGCGGTGGCGAGCCCGCTGCCGCGCAGTCTGCGCCACCACAGCACCCCGCCGACCAGCGCGAGCACCACCGCGACCGCCAGCACCATCTGTACCTCGATGCGCTCGATGCCCCGCGCCCCGTACCAGTCGCAACCGGCCGGCAGCCGCCGCGCCTGCACGTTGTAGTCGGCGCAGACCAGCAGGTGGGCAAGTTTGACCGGTTCTCCGACGAGCCGGTCGGTGCGTCCGGACACGGCGCCGCGCTCGGACCCGCAGATGGGCAGGGCGCGTGGGGAGGACGGCCCGGCGTCCGACTGCCAGCAGTTGCCTTCACCCTGGCCGTCCCACCACACATCGGTGCGATTGGGCCGGGAGTTGCCCGCCTTGTCCGTACCGAGGTGGTTGCCCGCGTACCGGTTGTGGTGGGAGGTGTCGGTCTGCTTCGAAAGCGCGCTTTCGCCGCGGATGAAGGCGGGGACGGCGCTCAGGAAGAAGGCGGCGCGCTTCTGCCCGTAGATCCAGTTGTTCTCGTACAGGTTCCAATTGCCGCCCGCGGTGATGATGCCGGTGCCCGGAGGCATGGAGATCTGCGGGCAGACGACCCCTTGCTCGTAGCCGCGGTCCACGGGCGGCTTGGCGCAGGTGCCGTCGGCGACGTACGGGTAGTAGTCGGCGTTGTTGTCGTGGATCAGGTTGCGCTCGAAGCGGGCATGATTCTGCGGCAGTCCGGGGTGGCCGGGGAAGGCGCTGTCCATCGAGGCGCCGCCCATGTTGTGGTCGAACTCGTTGTCGTGGACATAGACAGAGTCGCCCGCGGTGCCGGAGTAGCCGACCATGTTGTGATGGCTGCGGCAGCCGGTGATCTCGATCGAGTAGCGCGGGACCTCGTAGCCGTACGCGTCGTTGATGTCAGACGCGCTGCCGGGGTAGATGCCGGAGTCGCCGTTTCCGTACGACTCGCAGTTCTTGTACAGCCCGTGGTCGCTGGCGAAGGTCAAAAAGCCGTACTCGTCGTTCCACCGGGTGAGGACGTCGTCGATGACGAAGCCGTCCTGCGCCAGGATGTAGAGGGAGTTGAAGGTGGTGCGCTGCGCGGTGAAGTTCTTGAAGTAGACGCCGTCGGATCCGTCCGCGCGGATCGCGTTGAGCTTCTGGTACTTGGCGTCGATGACGACATCCGTACGCTCGGCGCCCGTCCCCTCGATCTGGAGGTTCTTCTTGCCGAGGATCGCCACCAGGTTCTGGTTGTGCGGGCACTGCGTCTGCTGCGCGTAGGACAGGATCTGGTAGCCGAGCTGGGAGTTGGGCGCCTTCAGCCGGGCGCACTTGCCCGTCGGCTCAGGCAGTGAGGGCTCCTCCTCGTACAGGCCGGGCAGAATCGCGATGGTCATGCCGGGCCTGCCGACCGCTTCGACGGCCTGCTGCAGATGGCGGTAGCCGGACTGCCGGCACCGGTCGAACAGCTTCAGGTTCCGGTCCTTCAGCCCGTTCGGGAAGCCGGATATGCGGCGCTCGAAGTCCGCCCGGTCGCTCTTGCAGACCAGCAGATCCGGTTCGCCGGTGCGGTATTCGGGGACACTGCCGGTTCCGTCGGGCAGGGTGACCGGACGTTCCTCGTGCGCCTGGGCGGCCGGAGCCGCGAGGAGGGCGACGGCGAGCGCCGCCAGGACCACCAGAAGTCTTCGTGTCCACGACATGTGCGCGAGAGTAGAGCATTGTTCAGCTTTTGGAACCCCCTTGTGCGTCACGGATGCCGTTGACGCACCGCGATTCGATTCCTACGGTTACCCATAGGATTCCTTCGGCACCGGGAGCGCACATGAGCGGCATCGAGCAGGCGAGGAAGACGGCGGAAGGGCTTGCGCATTCCGCCGGTTTCGGCAATCAACACAGCTCGGAGGCGGTGCCGTGGGCACTGCCGCACGGCCGCAACTCGCCCCAGCGCCCACCCCTCGGGCTCTACGCGGAGCAGTTGAGCGGCTCGGCCTTCACCGAACCACGGGTGCACAACCGCCGTTCCTGGCTCTACCGGATCCGCCCGTCCGCCGCGCATCCCCCGTTCGTCCGTATCGACAACGGCGCGATCCGAACCGCCCCGTTCACCGAATCCGTGCCCGACCCCAACCGGCTGCGCTGGGATCCGCTCCCCGAGCCTGCGGCCGGGACGGACTTCCTGACCGGCCTGTGGACCCTCGGCGGCAACGGCGACGCGACGCAGCGCACCGGCATGGCCGTACACCTCTACCACGCCAACGCGTCCATGACCGACCGGGTGTTCAGCAATTCCGACGGCGAACTGCTGATCGTCCCCGAGCGGGGCGGCCTGCTGCTCCGTACCGAACTGGGCCTGCTGCGCGCCGAACCGGGACACATCGCACTGATCCCGCGCGGCATCCGTTTCCGCGTGGAGCTGCTCGACGCCACCGTCCGCGGCTATGTCTGCGAGAACTACGGCCAGCCGTTCACCCTCCCCGACCTCGGCCCGATCGGCGCCAACGGCCTGGCGAACGCCCGGGACTTCCTCGCCCCCGTCGCCGCGTACGAGGACGACGAACGCCCGGTGGAAGTCGTCAACAAGTTCTGCGGAAACCTCTGGTCCGCGACCTATGACCACTCGCCGCTCGATGTGGTCGCCTGGCACGGCAACCACGTCCCGTACGTCTACGACCTGCACCGTTTCAATGTCATCGGCTCGATCAGCTACGACCACCCCGACCCGTCGATCTTCACGGTGCTGACCTCGCCGTCCGACACCCCCGGACTGGCCGGCGTCGACTTCGTCGTCTTCGCGCCGCGCTGGCTGGTCGGCGAGGACACCTTCCGGCCGCCGTACTTCCACCGCAATGTGATGAGCGAGTACATGGGCCTGATCGAGGGCGCGTACGACGCGAAGACGGCCGGCAAGGGCGGCTTCGTCCCGGGCGGCGGCTCGCTCCACAACATGATGTCGGCGCACGGCCCGGACCGGGAGACCTTCGACCGGGCGAGCGAGGCGGAGCTGAAACCGCAGAAGATCGACGACGGTCTCGCCTTCATGTTCGAGACCCGCTGGCCGGTGACGGCGACCGGGCAGGCGGCGGGCGCCGACCATCTGCAGCGCGGCTACGACGACGTGTGGCAGGGTCTGAGCCGCAACTTCAGGCCGTAGGCAACGACGCCGCTTCTCGGCCCCCGCGTCGTCGCGTCCGCTGTGTCGCAGTACGGAGAGACCAGGTGACCCAGGTGCCTCAGATGCCCAAGCTGCCCCAGGGACCGGCCTTCGCCCCCGATTCGCTGGTCCTGAACCGCAAACTGCCGCTGTGGTACCAGGTTTCGCAGTCGTTGCGCGCCTCGATACTGGGCCGTACCAAGGACGCCTCGGCGCGGCTGCCGACCGAGGAACAGCTCGCCGCGCACTACGGCGTCAGCGTCCTCACGATGCGCCAGGCGCTCAAGGAGTTGGAGACGGAAGGGCTGATCAGCAGGCACCGGCGCCGCGGCACCTTCATCGAGCCACGCGCCCGCCGGGTGTCACCGGTCCGGCTGCTGGGCTCGATCGACGCGATCGTCGCCCAGCAGTCGGGCGAGCGGACCGTGGTCCTCGGCCATGGTCCGGTCGCCGTGCCGGGCGACCTCACCGAGCACTTCCCTCACTGCGCGGAGGTGGTCAGCTACCGCAGGCTGCGCCGCGACGGGGAGAGCGACGAGCCCACCAACTGGGCGCAGAACACGGTGCATCCCGAGGTCGCGGTCCGGCTCGATGTCGCCGATCTCGAACGCTGGCCGATGACCAAGGTGCTGCGCGACCGCGTCGGTGTCCGGATCGCGCGCATCACCGACACGGTCGAGGCGCGCCTCGCCGACCCGCTTACCACCGAACTCCTCCAGGTCCCGCTGCTGAGCCCGATCCTGTTCTACACGGGCGTGACGTACGACGAGAGCGGCCGGGTGGTGGACGTGGCACAAATCCGCTACCGGGGCGACCGGTTCTCCTTCTCCGTCACCGTGGAAGCGCACTGACTTCCGCTCGCTGCGCGCGGCCACGATGCCCAGGAAGCGGGCGGACGTGGCGATGTGGAGGACGGCACGGTGGCAGCGCGGGCGGTGGGCGGCTCCGGCGACACCCGGGCCGGGGGCGCTCCGCTCCTCGACGACCTGGTGCCCTGGCCCGTACGGCCGTTGCGCCCCGGACGCCCCTGGGTGATCGCCCCTGATGCCGCCTCACCGAAAGCGCGCCGGGAGCGACTGATGCGGGCCCGAACGACGACCGCGAGCGACCGGCACCCTGTGCAGCGCCTGGTAGCGGGGACTACGCGCTACCGATCGAAGGAGTCCAGCACCCTGTGCAGCGCCCGGTCGAAGACCCCGTCCAGATCGATCGGCCCGGGGTCCTCGGCGAAGCCCGCCGCCATCCGCGGATACTTCCCGGTCGCGATCTGGCTGATCAGATAGCCGGTGCGCGCGGCGTGCTCCTGCTCCTCGGACCAGGGCAGCGACCGGCTGCGCTCCGCCGTGGCGATCTCATTGGCCACATAGGTGGTGACCACACCATTGACCATGGCGATGAGCTCCATCTTCTCGCCGAACCGTGCGTCGACCCCGTCCAGACAGCTGAGCGAGTACTCCAGATACCGCAGGGAGTTCGGGCTGAAGCCGTACACGGGTGACATCAGCCGGGGCACCCAGGGGTGCCGGTGCATCATCGCCCGGGCCTGACGGGCCAGTGCGATGAGATCGGCGCGCCAGTCGCCGGAGGGCTCCGGGAAGTCGTACCCGCCGCTGACCGCGTCGAGCATCAGCTCGTACAGGTCCTCCTTGCGCGGCACGTAGTTGTAGAGCGACATCGTGCCGCAGCCCAGCTCCGCCGCGACCTTCCGCATGGACACCGCGTCGAAGCCCTCCGCATCAGCGATACGGACAGCGGCTGCCGCGATGTCGGCGCGGTTGAACGCGGGCTTGGGGCCGCGGCCCGCACGCTCGGGGCGCGCCCAGATCACTTCGGGTACAGCGGGTCGCCCCACCATTGATCACCACCTCTCCCACCATCGTAGTTACGTACGCCGTACGTAGTGCGATACGGTAGGTCGCATGACAACTACGTACGCTGTACTTAGTGAAGGTCTGGAGAAGCGATACGGCGACGTCCACGCGCTGCGCGGACTCGATCTCGCGGTCGCCGAGGGCACCGTCTGCGGAGTGCTGGGTCCGAACGGCGCGGGCAAGACCACCGCCGTCCGGGTCCTCACCACGCTGACGGCCCCGGACGGCGGAAGCGCCCGGGTGGCGGGCCACGACGTGGTGCGCGAGGCGGGCGCGGTGCGCGCGGCGATCGGTGTCACGGGGCAGAACGCCTCGGTCGACGGCGAGCTGTCCGGCCGGCAGAACCTGCGCCTCTTCGCGAAGCTGCTCCGGTTCCGCGGCGAGGCCGTGCGCGCCCGCGCCGACGAACTGCTGGAACGCTTCGAGCTGACGGAGGCCGCCGACCGTCCGGCCCGCACCTACTCGGGCGGCATGCGCCGCCGCCTCGACCTCGCCGCCAGCCTGCTGACCCGCCCGCGGGTGCTCTTCCTGGACGAGCCGACCACCGGACTCGACCCGCACAGCCGCAACCAGATCTGGGCGGCGGTACGGGAACTGGCCGGCCGGGGCACGACCGTCCTGCTCACCACGCAGTATCTGGAGGAGGCCGATCAGCTGGCCGACGACATCGTGCTGATCGATCACGGCCGGGCCGCCCATCGCGGCACCCCCACCGAGCTGAAGGCCCGCATCGGCAGCTACGCCGAAGTGGTCGTCTCCCATGAATCGGCGCTGGTCCCGGCGGCAGGCGTCCTCGATCAGCTCACCGGCACCGAACCGGTGCTCGACCACGAGCGCCGCACCGTGGGCGCCGTCGCGACCGACGCCACGCTCACCCTGCCCCGTATCGTCCGCGAACTCGACGCGGCGGGCGTACCGGTGATCGACGCCAGCCTGCGCCCGCCGACGCTCGACGAGGTCTTCCTCCGCCTGACCGACCGCGGCGACGGCCGCACCTCCCCGCCCCTGAAGGAGACGGCAGCATGAGCAGCACCGCACTGGTCCACGAGCAGCACACCGTGCCCGCCACGCACGCGCCGGTCGCCGACGCCCTGGCCGTGCTGGGCCGCCATCTGCAGCGGATCAAAGCAGCCCCGGGCGTCATGATCCTGACCCAGACCATGCCGATCACGATGCTGCTTTTCTTCGGGTACGTGTTCGGCAGCGCCCTGGCCATGCCCGGCCAGGAGTACCGCGCGTTCCTGGTGCCGGGTCTCCTGGCGGCGACAGCGGCCAACGGCCTCATGATCGGGATGTTCCAGTCCGCGCAGGACTGCCACCGCGGGGTGATGGACCGGTTCCGTACGCTGCCGATGAGCCGGACCGCCGTACCGTTCGGCCAGACTGCCGCCGATCTGCTCACCACCGCCATCGGCATGGTCCCGCTGATCCTGGTCGCACTCGCGGTCGGCTGGCGGATCGAGGGCGGCCCGCTCGCCGCCCTGGGTGCCTTCGGGCTGCTGCTGCTCCTCCGGTTCGCCACGTCCTGGATGGGCTGCTGGCTGGGCCTGCTGATCCGCAACGAGGAGGCGGCCGGCCAGCTGGGCAGCGCCACCTTCATCCTGCCGCTGCTGTCGAGCGCGTACATCCCGACCAACAATCTTCCGGGCTGGCTGCGGACGGTTGCGGAGTGGAACCCGATCAGCGCCATGGCCTCGGCCGCCCGCGAGCTGTTCGGCAACGCGTCCCCGTCCGCCGATGCCGCCTGGCCGGTGGCCCACCCGGTGGCCGGGACGCTCGCCTGGTCGGTGGTGCTCCTCGCGGTGTTCGTGCCGCTGTCCGTACGGCGTTACGCGCGCGGCGGCGAGTGACCGCCGCGCTCACCGGGACGCGCTCGTCGCGCGAGTCGCGGCGGCCGAAAGGCTTGTTCCGGCGCTGAGCGTTCCAGCGCTCGACGTTCCGGCGCTCGGCGAGCACACCGAAGCGCTGCTGCGGGCCCTGGGGAGACAGGAGAGCAGACAGCAGCGCAGCGTAGGGATGGTGCGATCGGCCCCGAGCGGGGGGCCTGGGCGACGGTCCCTGGCCGGGTAGCCGGGCGGTGGACCTGATGCGCGGTCGTGACGGGCCGTCGGGTCAGTGGCGACTGCCGAAGAGCGAGCGTTGTAGTCGCCGTAGCGGCGCGAAGAGCGAGACCCGCGCACTCTTGCTCCGATGGCTGTGGGCGGCATCGCGCGAGGTGAGCTCACGCATCAGCAGCGTCGCCTCCGCGACCTCCCGCCGCGGGACGGCAGGGCCGCCCAGCACCGCGAGATGGCGGTCGAGGCGCGAACTCGTCGCACTGCTCCCGCATGTGATGGCAGGCACACGCGGCCTGCTGCGCATCGTTATCTGTTCCATGTCACTCCCCACCCGTACGAGGGCACTCGGCCCGGGCAGGTTAACCCTATCCCCCCGCGACGACACCCGTGTATCCCGGTCGCAGGATGAGCACACACATACGGAGGTTGATAACCGCCCCCCGAATCCACCCGATTCCAGGGCGAGTTGGACAGAACGGAAGCACTCCTCCCGCAACGTATCGCCGGAGTGCCGGACGGAGATCCCTACGGACGGGACCTCCTGCCCGTCAGACGACTGAACGGGTCCGGCACATGCACGGGGAGGGGTCAGGCGGCCGAGTCGAAGACGGGCAGATAGCCGCCCGACTGTCCGGCCGCGGTGGGGTGGTACGACTCACCGATGTTGAGCCAGTTGAGGCTGCGCAGCCAGGCGCTTCCGGAGCAGATCTCGTGCCCGGTGAAGTTCCCCGTGACATCGGCGAAGGTGAAGCCGTGGTCGGCGGCGCGCTTGGCGGTCGCCGCGTTGAGGTAGTCGGCGGCGCCGTTGATCGCAGTGCGCACCTTGTCGCTCAGTCCGACGACACAGCTGCCGCCGATCTTGTAGAAGCGCGGATAGCCGATGACGACGACATGGGCGGACGGCACCTTGGTGCGGATCGCCGAGTACACCGAGTCGAGGTTGCCGGGCAGCGTGGTGTCGACATAGCCGCGGGCCGTGGCGATCCGGCTGAGGCAGGTGGCCTCCGACTGGAGGACACACGTGGTCATGACATCGGCGAAGCCCGCGTCGTTGCCGCCGACGGAGATCGAGACGAGGTCGGTCGAGGCGGTCAGCGGTCCGAGCTGACCGGCCTTGACGTCACCCGTACGGGCGCCCGAGCAAGCGGTGAAGGAGAAGGACGAGGGCGAGTTGGCGGCGGCCCAGAGTGCGGGATAGGCCTTGGTGCTGCGCTTGCAGTCACCGCTGGCGCTGTCGTAACTGCCGGATCCGACACCCGAGGAGTACGAGTCCCCGAGAGCGACGTAGTCGACGGCCTGGACAGACTGTGCGGCGTTGGCGGTCGCCGCTCCGGTCAGAGCGAGTAAGGCACCGAGCAGGAGCGAGGACGAGAACGCCACGAGTCTGGACATCTTCATGGAACCTCCCTTGGACCGACCGGCAGGCTGTCCGCCGGACTGCCATGTCCGTGGTAGCAGTACCCACACCCCTACTGGAAGTGTCCATGCCAAGTTGCCTCAATGAGTTCGCCTGTGCGCCCCCCTGAGGTCGCGTCATGTCCCCGGCCCACTGCCGGGAGGAAGGTGGTGAAACCCGGGTGCGCCGGGTGGCCCCTTGCCGGATCATGGGCGCCATGTCTGCCAACCCTGAGTCCGCTCTGCCGATCCGGCTCACCGTCGACGACAGCGATTCCCCGTCCGACGTCGTCGACGCGCTGTTCCTCGGCCGCTTCGCGACGGGCGAGCAGCCGTACTCGCACAGCTCCTCCCTCGACCGCGTCAAGGCCGGGGCCACTTTGCTGCCCCCGGCCGCCAAGGTGCTGCGCGCCGCCCGGGACGACGACCGCAGTGCCACGCTCGCCGAGGGCGACGGCTGGACACTGCTCATCTCCCGGTGGAACCGCGGCGCCGATGTCACGGTCACCGCGACCGGCCCGGAGCTGGCGCAGAAGATCCTTGACCAGGCGACGGACGGCGCCCGGGACGAACCGGAGCCGCAGCCCGAGAACGTGACGATGGGCTTCTGGTACGTGTCCCCTCGCCGCGGCCCGCACCGCACCACCCGTCAGATCGCCGCCGGCACCTGGGACGAGGTCCGTAACAACTACACGGCACCGGTGGCCGATGCCATGGACCGGCTGATGAAGGTCACACCCGACGACATCGCCGGCCGCCTGCTCCTGCTGCACGGCCCGCCCGGCACCGGCAAGACGTCCGCGCTGCGCACGCTCGCGCGCTCGTGGCGGGACTGGTGCCAGGTCGACTGTGTGCTCGATCCGGAGCGACTCTTCAGCGACGTCGGCTATCTGATGGACATCGCGATCGGCGAGGACGACGGCACGGCGAAGGGCCGTTGGCGGCTGCTGCTCCTGGAGGACTGCGACGAGTTGATCCGCGGCGAGGCCAAGCACACGGCGGGCCAGGCACTGTCCCGGCTGCTGAACCTCACCGACGGGCTGCTGGGCCAGGGCCGCAATGTGCTGGTGGGCGTCACCACCAACGAGGACCTGGAGCGGCTCCACCCGGCCGTGGTCAGGCCGGGCCGTTGCCTCGCCAGGATCGAGGTGGGCTCACTGACCCGCCAGGAGGCGGTGGCCTGGCTGGGTACGGAGGAAGGGCTCGGCCGCGAGGGTGCCACGCTCGCCGAGCTGTTCGCGCTGCGGCGCGGCAGCGGTCCCGCGTCGGTGCCGAAGCAGGATTCCGGTGCGGACGCGGGCCTGTATCTCTGAGCCCGGTGGCCGGACGGGCGGGAAGACCGGGCCGTCCGGCGATGGAGGACGAACCGGCCGCCGGACGGCCCCGGCCCCGACTCACCGCGCCGCGTACGCCGCCCGCACCGCGTCCTCGGCCAGGGACAGCGCCTCGGCCCGGGACAGGCCCAGCCGACGGGCCTGCTCCGCATACTCCTGCGCCGCGGCCGCCGCATGACGGTCCGCCGCATCACCGGCAGCGGCGATGAACGTGCCATTGCGGCCACGGGTCTCGATCACCCCGTCGGCCTCCAGCGCCCGGTACGCCTTGGCGACGGTGTTTGCGGCGAGGCCGAGCTCCTCGGCGAAGCCGCGTACGGTCGGAAGTCTGAAACCGACGGGCAGCGCGCCGGAGCGGGCCAGTTCGGAGATCTGCGTCCGCAGTTGCTCGTACGGGGCGGTACCGGCATCCGGATCAAGGGCGATCTTCAGAGTCACGCGCTGATTGTCCCCCACCGCCGGAAAATCAGCGGCGCCCCGTGCGGGTCCACGCGTAACGTCCGGCCCATGACTGTCCTCGTTCGCGACTTCCTGCCCGCCGACGCAGAGGCCTGGGTGCAGGTCCGGCGTGCCGCACTGCCCTACATGGTGACGACTCCCGAGCAGGTCACCTTCGATCTGGCCTCCGCCCATCCCGACAAGCGCTACCGGCTGCTGGTCGCCGAGGAGGACGGTGAGCTCATCGGGACCGCACAGGCCGGTCTCCTCCACGACAGCCCCGAACCCGGCCAGGCGTTCTGCAATCCGTACACACATCCGGACCGCACCGGGCACGGGGCAGGTGGGTTGCTGCTGAGTACGGCCGAGGAGTACCTGGCGCGGGAGGGCGCGCTCGCGCTCTACACCTGGGTGCTCGACACCCCGTCGAACCGCGCATTCGCCGAGAAGCGCGGCTACGCGCCGAGCCGCTCGGCGCACTTCCTCCATCTCGACCTGGCAGGCGACTCTCTGCCGCCCCGTCAGGAACTGTCGGCGGATGTCGAGCTGCGTACCGCCGCGGACTTCGCGGCCGACCCGCGCCCGCTCTTCGAGGCGGACGCCGAGACCACGGCCGACGAGCCGAGCGACACCCCGGCCGAACTGTCCGACTACGAGGACTGGCTCAAGGAGATCTGGCACCGGCCCGGATTCGACCATGAGCTCACCTCGGTCGTGATGGTCGACGGAGAGGTGGCGGCGTTCAGCGCGGCGCAGACCGATGGTCTGACCCGCTACATGTCGGGGATGACCGGCACCCGCCGGGCGTACCGCAACCGCGGCCTGGCCAGGCTCGCGAAGAACGACTCGCTGCATCGGGCACGCGCCGCCGGGTACACGGACGCGTACACCGGCAATGACGCGGACAACGGTCCGATGCTGGCGGTCAACCGATGGTTCGGCTACGAGATCTGTGCGACGGAGGTGCGGTATGTCCGAAAGCTTGGCTGAGACGACACTGGTGGTCACTCTGGTGAAGGCCGGGCGGACCAAGATCCGCTACCCGGCGGATGTGATCCACGACGACGGCACTCGTGTGACGGTGCGTGCGCCCTGGGCGGCGCCGGGGGTCCGTGACTTCGGCTTCGTACGGTTCGAGCCCGGTGACGTGTTCACCGAGCACTATTGGCGCGACCTCCCCCATAGCCTTAAGGGCATGGGAGGTGCCCCCTCGTTCGCCGTGAAGGAGGTCCGTACCGGCGCGGGCGAACTCAAGGGCTGGTACTGCGACATCACCTGTCCCGCCGAGCTGCGGGACGGGGAGCTTCTGATCGAGGACCTGGACCTCGATCTGTGGGTGTCGGCGGACGGCTCGTCCGTACTCCGGCTGGACGAGGACGAGTTCGAGGAGAGCGGTCTCGCCGCTCGCGATCCGGCGGCGGCCGAGGCAGCCCGTCGGGCGCTGGACGAGCTGGAACACCTGGCCCGCACGGAGGGCCTCGCGGCGCTTTCGGCCTGACCGCGCAAAGGCATTCGTTCCGGGTTCCGGCCGGGCCCTGTGCGGTCCGCCCGGAGCCCGTCCACCCGCGTCCGTCAACCCTCGGCGCGATGACCGCAGCGGAACAGGGCGTTCGGCATGCTGAACGGGACGTTCTCGAAGGAAGCCTCGACCTCCTTCATCGAGGAAGGCAGATCGAAGGCAACACCGTTCCTAGCCAGTGTGCGTAAGTGAGTCCTGGACCCACTGGTGCGTTCTGGGCGCATCCCGAACGGTTTTGGATGCGCTGGGTTGCCGCTTTCTCGTCCCGTTCGGCGGCACGTCTCCGGGGGCGTGGTCCGTTGCGGGTGGGCGGGTTCCCTCACGCCCTTGGGTGCCTGGTCCGGCCTGGGCGGTCCGATGCCTCGCACGATCGCTCCGGTCGTGTGGGGGCGGTGCCGTCCGACGCCGGATCGGGTGTCCGAGGGCGCGTCGTCCGATCGCGATACCGGCGGCATCGTGACGGGACATCTTTCGCTTGGGGGTGGCCAGCGGTTTCTGCCAGTGCTGGGCACCCCACAAGGAGGTGTAGGCGGGGTCGACCGCGATGATCGCGAGGCCCTGTTCGGCGGCCATGGAGACCAGCCGGGCCTTGAGCTTCCCGGTCGGGATGCTGGAGATCAGCTGCCGGAACCGCTTCTTGCGGCCGTGCTTCTCGCGGGTCTTCTCGGTGGTGAAGTCGAGGTCTTCGATGGCGATCGCGGTGGCACCGGCCTGCTTGGCCCAGTTGATCAGGCGGGTCAGGGCGTGGCGGATCTGTGCGTCGCGGTGAGCGGCGGTGCCGGACAGGTCGTAGAAGAACCGCCGGGGCTCGCCGATGGGGTTGCCGTGTGGGTCGAGGCGGTAGGCGGCGAAGTGGTCGGCGTTGGTGTCGACGCCGATCATGCCCCGGGCGCGGGCGGCCTCCAAGGGGATGGTGTGCACGACGGGGCGTTGCCAGGAGGCGGTGAGGTACCAGCGGCTGCGTTCGGTGTCGAGGTGGATGCGGTAGGCGACGGCCCGGTTCGTTTCGATGCGGTCGGCCCACTCCGCGCCCCGGTGCGCGAAGCCGATACGGACGGTGAGGGTGTACCGGCCATGAGGGGCGTTGGCCAGGTGTGCGAGCGGGGCAGGCAGCCTGATCGACACTTCACCGTCCGGGGTGACGCGGATCGTCTCGTTCCCGAACCGCTTGCCCGACTCGCCGTCGGCGGCGATGAACCAGCGTTCCGCCTCCCAACGCTCCCGCCACCGGTCTTCGGTCAGCTGGGCCTGGGTGAGGTGGTGGCGGGTGTTGAGGAGACGTCTGCCGCCCCGCACCACCCGCACCCGCCCGGCCTGCCGGTCGGCAACAACGGCCGCATGCCGTGCCTCCAGCGCGGCAAGACGGCGGGACTTGTGGAACCACTCGCCCTTGGAGCGGTAGCCGCCCGCAGCCCGCTTCGTCCCGGGTTCACCGATCGGGAGGGACAGGCGGTACCGCAGCGCCCTGATCCCGGATTCCAGCGTCTGGATGTGCGCGGCCTGACAACGGCGCGCCAGCGCCCACTGATCGTGCGTGGCCTTGGTGATCGCACCCGCGATCCGCGACGACGACAGCGGCGTCAGGCCCCGCTTACGCGACGCCCAGGTGTCCGCGCTGTGCTCCAGACCATCCGCACAACGAGCCCTGAGATCACGGGATGCCAGCGCGCCCTGATGCTCACCGACCGCACGCAGAACCGTCTCGTCCCGGGGCGTGAGGTGCTTCAGACGGCCCCGGACCGCCACCCCGCAAGGCCCCGGCACCACAAAGGGCGCGGCCACCTCCCGCACACCACCCACCACAACACCCCCCACCAGGCCGGACGCCTGCCACCCAGCCCAACGAGCAACAGCCGCCAAGGTCACCCATTCGGCCCCAGAACTACCGTTCCCGCCCCGCGAAGCCGCCGACAGGACTCACTCCTGCTCACCACAGCGCACTCCAGCTCAGTAAACCGACAGCAGCTCATAACCCCCTCCGCCGTGTAGCGACGCCGACATCCTGGGCGTACCGGCCGAAGCCCCTGCTCGTCCGCGAAGGCATCAGCTGCACCCCCGATGGCGAGCCTGTGCTCCGTCTTGGCGACGCATCCAGAAAGAGCGCGCCCGATTCGTACTGAATTTCCCTGAGTTCGGTACGGCCCTGTCGCACGAGCCGCACAAAGGACACTCCTGACCGGCGGAACGCAGTTTCCGTGATGACCAGTTGATCTACAGTTCTCAGGTCAGTTCTCCACCCGGTGGCCTGAGAAGGAATCACGGATTATGCCCACTGAGACGTTCGAGTTTCAGGTGGAAGCGCGCCAGCTTCTGCAGATGATGATCCACTCGATCTACTCGAACAAGGACGTGTTCCTGCGCGAACTCGTCTCCAACGCCTCCGACGCGCTCGACAAATTGCGGCTCGAAGCACTCCGCGACGACTCGCTCGGCGCGGACGTGTCCGACCTCCACATCGACATCGAGACCGACAAGCAGGCCCGTACGCTGACCGTGCGGGACAACGGCATCGGGATGTCCCACGACGAAGTGGTCCAGCTCATCGGGACCATCGCGAACTCGGGCACCGCCAAGTTCCTGCGGGAACTCAAGGAGGCCGAGGACAGCGCCGCGGCCGAAGGGCTGATCGGCCAGTTCGGTGTCGGGTTCTACTCCAGCTTCATGGTGGCCGACGAGGTCACGCTGCTGACCCGGCGCGCCGGCGAGAGCCAGGGCACCCGCTGGACATCGACCGGCGAGGGCACCTACACGATCGAAACCGTCGACAGCGCTCCCCAAGGCACGACGGTCACACTCCGGCTCAAGCCGGAGGACACCGATGACCGGCTCTACGACTACACCTCTCCCTGGAAGATCAGGGAGATCGTCAAGCGGTATTCCGACTTCATCACCTGGCCCGTCAGGATGGCCGCGGAGACTGCGTCCGCGGCCACCGGGGAAGGGGAGAACGCCGACGACGCCCCGCGTGAACCCGAGACCCTCAACTCGATGAAGGCCCTCTGGGCGCGCTCGCGCGACGAGGTCACGGACGACGAGTACCACGAGCTGTACAAGCACATCAGCCACGACTGGATCGCCCCCCTCGAGACCATCCGTCTGCAGGCGGAGGGCACGTTCGAGTACCAGGCGCTGCTCTTCATCCCGTCGCACGCGCCCCAGGACCTGTTCCGGCAGGGGTACAAACGCGGTGTCCAGCTCTATGTGAAGCGCGTCTTCATCATGGACGACTGCGAAGCGCTGATGCCCCCGTACCTGCGCTTCGTCAAGGGTGTCGTCGACGCGCAGGACCTGTCGCTCAATGTGTCGCGCGAGATCCTCCAGCAGGACCGCCAGATCCAGTTGATGCACCGGCGTCTGGCGAAGAAGGTGCTGTCGACGGTCAAGGACATGATGTCCGCCGACCCGGAGCGCTACGCCACGTTCTGGCGGGAGTTCGGCCGCGTCCTCAAGGAGGGGCTGCTGAGCGACTTCGAGAACCGCGACGCCATCCTCGGTGTCTCCTCCTTCGCCACGACGCACGACAAGGACGAGCCGACCACTCTGCGGCAGTACGTGGAGCGGATGAAGGACGGGCAGGAGCACATCTTCTACCTCACGGGTGAGTCCCGGCAGGCCATCGAGAACTCTCCGCACATGGAGGCATTCCGGGCCAAGGGCGTCGAGGTGCTGCTGCTGACCGATCCCGTCGACGAGGTGTGGGTCGAGGCTGAGCCCGAGTTCGACGGCAAGCGGCTGCGGTCCGTCGCCAAGGGGGAGGTCGACCTCGGCACCGAGGAGGAGAAGAAGGAGGCCGCGACCGAGCGCGAGAGCCGGCAGCAGGAGTACGCGGGTCTGCTCGGCTGGATGACGGACCGGCTGAGCGAGACAGTCAAGGAGGTACGGCTCTCCTCGCGCCTCACCGTCTCGCCCGCCTGCATCGTCTCGGACACGCACGACGTGACACCGGCCCTGGAGAACATGTACCGCGCCATGGGCCAGCCCGTCCCCCACGTCAAGCGCATCCTCGAACTCAACCCGGAGCACCCGCTGGTCAGCGGCCTCAACCGGGCCCACGTCGAACGCGGTGAGGACACCGGCACGGGACTGGAGGAGACGGCTGAACTCCTCCACGACCTGGCACTGCTGGCCGAAGGCGGCGAACTGGGCGACCCGTCGCGCTTCGTCAGGCTGATGGCCGACCGCCTTGAGCGCACTCTGTGAGCGAAGGCCACGAATCCCCGGCTTGTTGGGCCCCTGATCCGCAGGACCGTACCTGCCGGCCGGACCGGATCTGATCCGGCGGACCGGCTTCAGGTGTTCTGAGTTGTCCCGCGACGCCGCGGGACAACTCAGAACAGGCCCTGATCCCGGCGCCGCGCCCATATGTCGGTGTGCGGCGCCGGCTCCTCCGGCGCGGGTCGGGCCTGCCGGATTCCCGCGACCAGCTCCACCTCGTACCCGGCCGCGTCCTCCAGGTAGGCGGCGACGTGCCCGTCCCCGCCCGCGTGCGGGTAGCGGTCCGGGAAGAGCTGCCGCCAGCCGTGCTCCGGGGCCCTGGCCACCAGTGCGTCGAGGGTGGCCCGGTCCCGGACGTGGAACGCCAGGTGGTTGAGCCCGGGGCGGCGGCGGTCGTGCGTCCCTCCGGTCAGGTCGGGTGACCGCTCGACCACCACATAGCTGTCGCCGCGCCGCCAGCTCCGCCCATTTTCCCAGCTCTGGTACGGAACATGGCCCAGCTCGCCGAGCAGCCAGCCCCATCCCTGCTCGGCCGCCGGAAGATCGGGCACCCACAGTTCGATGTGGTGCACCCCACCGGTGCGGGCCCCGCCGGCCGGCAGCGGGACGGCGCGGCGGATGCCGTGCGGCTGGTACGCCACGGTGTCGCCGTCCTCGTGCCAGTGGATCAGGAAGTGCTCCCCCGCTCGGTAGCCGTCGAGGCCCGCCCGGCAGTAGGCGACGATGTCGTCCGGGAGTGCGTCCAGCGGGAACCACGCCAGCTCGGAACACTTGTCCGGTTCACGGTTGCACGGCGGGCGGCCCGGGTCGTACTCCGCCTCGAAGAACCAGCCGGTCCTGGGACTGCCGCCGGGGCCGCGGTGCTGCATGACCAGGGCGACCCGCAGCTCGTCCGGGCCGAGTTCGACGCCGATCTCCTCGGCGGCCTCACGAATCATTGCCTCGCGGACGTCCTCACCGTCCTCGACATGTCCGGACGGGCCGTGGAACAGCCCGTCCGCGTACCCCGTATTGGCCCGGCGGGCGAGCAGGACGTCGGGGCCGCGGCGGAGAAGCAGATGCACATCGACGACCTCGGTGTGCCGCCGCGGAGGTTCGGCACGGACCACCAGGGCGTAGCGCTCGTCGTCGACCTGTCTGCCCCACAGGGCCGGGTCGTCGGAGAGCCGCTCGTGGTGGATGCGTTCGGTGAGTCCCGAGAGAAATCCGGTCAGCCGCTCGGCGGAGAGGCCGACGCCTCCCCAGACGCCTTCGATCAGGATCAGCCGGCCGCCGGGCCGCAGCAGGGTGAACCAGTGGCGCAGGACCGCCGCCGGATCGGGCAGCAGAAACACGACGTGCCGGGCCATGATCACATCGAACTTCTGCTTGCCGACCGGTGGTTGGGCCGCGTCGCCGAGAAACACCCCGGTACCGGTCCCGGCGAGCTTGGCCCGCGCCTGCTCCAGCATGCGCGGCGACCGGTCGACGGCGGTGACCCGGTGCCCCTGCCCGGCGACGAGCAGTGCGAGGCTTCCGGTGCCGCACCCCAGGTCGAGCACGTCGGAGCGCTCGCCGGGCAGCCAGCTCTCCAAGCGCTGCGCCCAGGCGTGCCGGACCGCCGGGTCGAGCAGTCCGTGGTCGGGCTCCTCATCGAAGGAGTCGGCTGCGGAATCCCAGTCGATCGTCGTCATGAGCCGATCGTGCCATCCGCCACTGACAGAGTCGATCAGCCGGTCAGCCACTCGCGGTGGCGGAAACGGTGGTACACGCCGTCCACGCGCCGCTCCACCAGGCGTGTACCCGCAGTGCGGGCAGCGCTTCCGGTCCTCCCGCACCGGGACGTCGACGTCGGTGCGCGGCCGGATCGCGGGAAGGCCGGGGCCGCGGGTGTACGCGCCGGCCGTCATGGACGCGCCCTGCGGCCCGGTTGTCCTTCATCACCGCCGCGCCGTTGGCCGGTCAGGCCCCGAGCCGCCCCGGCATCACGGCCCGCGGGCCGTACTTGGCCCGCAGCCGGTCCGCCACCGCCTCGATCCTGCGCGCCCGCTCGTCCGCCGGGTCGAACGACAGCTGGTGCGCGGCCCGTTCACCGTCCGTCAGTCCCTCCGCGCGCAGCGCGATCCCCCGCACCCGGGCCCGCTGCAGAGCGAACGAGTCATGGATCCGGTACGCGAGTTCGGTGAGCGCCGCGGAGTGGGCGGTGGGTTCCGGGAGCGTACGGCTGCGGGTCAGCGTCGAGTATCCGGTCCGGTCGGCATAGCGCACGGAAACCGCGAGCCCCCGGCACACCTGCCCGTCCTCGCGCATCCTGCCCCCCAGCTCCTCGGTGAGCGACATGAGCGCGCGGCGCTGCCGCTCCCGGTCCAACTCGTCGCGCGGGAAGGACCGTTCGGCGGCGATCGACCGGGCGGCGGCGCCCGGCACGACCTTCGTACGGTCGATGCCGTGCGCCCGCTCCCACAGTTCGCGCCCGGTCCGTACGCCGGTGATCCGTTGCAGGGTACCGAGCGGGGCCGCCGCGATCCGGCCGACGGAGTCGAGCCCGTATCCGCACAGGGTGCGGGCCGTCGCCGCCCCGACTCCGTCCAGCGCCGCGGCCGGCTTGGCCGCGAGGAACCCCGCTCCCCCGCCCCCGGGCACCACGAAGGTCGTTCCGGGCGCGGCCTGCCGTGCCGCCATCCGGGCCAGCATCGGGTTCTCCGCGGCCCCGATCGCGCAGTCCACGCCGTGCAGGGCGAGCGCGCGGATCCGGATCACCGAGGCCAGCCCCTTCGCGTCCTGCCCGAAGTAGCGCAGCGCGCCGCGCACATCGGCGAGCGCCCCGTCGGGCGGGACCGCCTCGACCACCGGGGTGAACGCACCGAGAAGGGCGAGCAGCCCCTCGTAACCGACGCTGTCCAAGAGGCCGCCGCCGACCTTGCGGAATCGCAGGTACAGGATTCCCGGCTCCTCGCGTGCAGTGCTCATCCCGCACTCCCCGGGCTCTGGTGCCACAACTTCCTTCCGGTGGCAACACCTTCACCGGGCGGCTGGAGGTCGGACCAGGGGTTCATCTCGTACCCGGTGGACATCTGGATGCGACGGCCTTTGTCGGCGGGAGCAGGCTCGGGAGCCTCGGGAGCGCCCTCCTCCGACGAGGGTTCCTCCGCCAGCCGGGCGGCGACCGCGTCGAGTCCGCCGGTACGCCGCAGCTCGGCCAGCTCCGCCAGATTCCAGGCGGCCGCGCCGACCACGCTCAGGCTCCGCGGTCCGCGCCGCTGCACCACTCCGCGCACCAGCAGCAGCCAGGAGTGGAAGACGGTGTGCGCGCATGCGGCATGGCTGTCGTCGAAGAAGGCCAGGTCGACCAGGCCCGTACCGTCGTCCAGGGTGGTGAAGATGACCCGGTGGCCGGAGCGGACCGGCGGGGTCTGGGTTGCCGCCTTGGCGCCCGCGACCAGCACGGTCTCCCCGTGCCGTGCCTCGCGCAGCCGCTTGGCGGAGACCGCGCCGAGCTCCTTCAGGAACGCGTGATGATCGCCCATCAGGTGACGGGAGACATCCATGCTCAGGACGCCCAGCTCGGCGCTGAGGCGTTCGGCCTCGTTGAGGTCGGGCAGCCCGATGGAGCCGGTCCGGTGTCCGCCGCCGAGCGGGAGCTGCGCACCGGTACCGCAGGAACCCGCGCCCCGCTGGGCGCGGTGCAGTTCGGACAGATGCAGCAGCAGATCACGCCGGTTGGCACCGAACGCGTCCAACGCACCGACCTGGGCCAGCCGTTCGGCGGTCGGCCTTCCCGGCCTGGCCCGCTGCCAGAAGTCCAGCAGCGAGGTGTAGGGCTGCCCGGCCTCGATCCGGGCGACCTCGGCCTCACTGATGCCGCGGACGTCCGAGAGCGCCAACCGGACCCCCCAGACCTCTCCCCTCCCCTCATGATCAGACATCAGTTCGATTCGATGGGTGGCCGCCGACCGGTTCACATCCAGCCCCAGCACCGGCACCCCGCGCCGCCGCGCGTCCGCGAGCAGCAGCCGCTTCGGGTACATCCCCGGGTCATGGGTGAGCAGTCCGGCGTAGAAGGCCGCCGGGTGGTGCGCCTTGAGCCACGCCGACTGGTATGTCGGCACGGCGAAGGCGACCGCGTGCGCCTTGCAGAAGCCGTACGAGCCGAACGCCTCGATGATCTCCCAGGCCCTGGCGATCACTTCGGCGCTGTACTTCTTCGCCGCCGCCTGCTGTGCGAACCACACCTTGATCCGGCCCTGCGACCCGGGGTCGGAGAGCCCGCGCCGCACCCGGTCGGCCTCGCCCCGGCCGCAGCCGGTCATGATGTCGACCATCTCGATGATCTGCTCATGGAAGACGACCACCCCGTACGTCTCACGCAGTGGCCCCTCCAGATCGGGATGCGGATAGCGCGCGGGCGCACGGCCGTGCCGGGCCTCGATGAACGGACGCACCATGTCGGCGGCGACCGGTCCGGGGCGGAACAGTGAGATGTCGACCACCAGATCGTGGAAGGTGGCGGGCTGGAGCCTGCCGACCAGATCGCGCTGGCCCGGCGACTCGATCTGGAAGCAGCCCAGCGTCTCGGCGCTCCTGATCAGCCGGTACGTCTCCGGGTCGCCCGGCGGTACGGCGTCCAGGTCCACGTCCTGCCCCGAGGCCCTCCTGATCTCCGTGACCGCGTGGGCCATCGCAGACTGCATCCGCACACCCAGCACATCGAGCTTGAGCAGCCCCAGATCCTCCACATCCTCCTTGTCGAACTGCACCATCGGGAAGCCCTCCCCGCGGGTGGGCACGACAGGCGCCCGGCGCAGCAGGGAGGCGTCCGAGAGGAGCACCCCGCACGGGTGCATGGCAATGCCGCGCGGCAGGCCGTCCAGCGCCTCCACCAGCTCCCAGAGCCGCCCGTACCGGCCCTTCTCCCGTGCCACTTCTCGTAGTTCGGGCAGCTCCTCCATGGCCGCGCGGGCGTCGCGGGCCCGGATGTGCGGGAAGGCCTTGGCGAGCCGGTCGGTCTCAGCCGGGTTCATGGACAGCGCGGCGCCGACGTCCCGGATGGCATGACGCACCCGGTAGGTCTCGGGCATGGCGACGGTGGCGACCCGCTCGGTGCCGAAGCGTCCGATGATCGCGCGGTAGACGTCGAGCCGGCGGGCGGACTCGACGTCGATGTCGATGTCGGGCAGCACGGCACGACGCTTGGAGAGGAAGCGCTCCATCAGCAGCCCGTGCTCGACCGGGTCGGCGTGCGCGATTCCGAGGAGATGGTTGACCAGGGAGCCCGCACCGGAGCCCCGGGCGGCGACCCGTACCTTCATCGCCCTTACATCATCCACGACTTGAGCGACCGTCAGGAAGTAGGAGGCAAAACCGTGGTAGGCGATGATGTCCAGCTCCTGGTGCATCCGCTCCCAGTAGTCGCGCCTGCGGTCGTAGCCGCGCAGCACCATTCCGGCGGCGGCGCGGGAGGCCAGCACCCGCTGGGCGGTGCGCCGCCCGGCACCGACGAGATGCGGTTCGGGGAAGTGGACGGTGCCGAGACCGAGGTCGGCCTCGGGGTCGACGACGCAGGCGTCGGCGGTGCGCCGGGTCTCCGCGAGCAGCCGTGCTCCGGCGTCCCGGCCGAGTCCGGCGGCGGAGGCGATCCGCTCGGCGGTCTCCGTCATCGCGCGGGCATCCTTCAGCCAGCGCTCGCCGCTGTCGAGCGGGGCGCGGCGGGGGTCGACGGGGACCAGCCCGCGGGCCGCGTCGAGCACATCGGCGACCGGGCCCTGTCCGGGGTCGGCGTACCGGACGGCATTGGTCAGCACGGCCCGTACCCCCTGATCGGCAGCGAAGCCGACGGTACGGGCGGCGAGCCGCAACGATCCGGGTCCGGTGCCTTCGCGTCCGTGGTGGACGGCTTCGAGGCGCAGGTCGTCGCCGTAGATCTCCCGCCAGGAAGCGAGCAGCGCGGCGGCCCGGTCCGGGCGTCCCGCAACCAGCGCCCTGCCGACGTCGGAGGCGGGGCCGAGCAGCACGGTGAGCCCTTCGGCGGGCAGCTCGGACCGGTCGGCCAGAGGCTGTCCGGCACCGGCGGGGGCGTGGGCGGCGGTGACGAGACGGCACAGCTCCGCCCAGCCCTGCGCACCGTCCCGGGCGAGGAAAGCGACCCGGGGCGCCGATTCATCGACGAAGGCACCGCCGCGGACCGGGGCCCGCAGCCGATGCGTACGCCCGCCCTCTCTCGCATGCTCCGCCATCGCGGGACCCACCGCGAGCTCCACCCCGAAGAGCGGCCGCACCCCGGCCTTCTCGCAGGCCTTGGCGAAACGGACCGCCCCCGCGAGCGTGTCGCGATCGGTCAGCGCGAGAGCGTCCATCCCCCGCTCCGCGGCACGCTCCGCCAGCCGCTCCGGGTGCGAGGCCCCGTACCGCAGGGAAAACCCGGAAACGGTATGCAGATGCGTGAACCCTGACATCTGCACCTCCTGGACCGATCCGTACTCACCACCCCTCACCTCCACCATAGACCAAGTTTCGAACATTCGTACGATACCTGGGGTGCGGAACAGGTACATGCAACCGACCCCGGACCGGAGTTCCGGTCAGCCATTCGGCCCGACTCCACCTGCACGAACGGCCGACGCCCCGGACCGTTGGGGCATGACTTTCGCTGACGAGGTGAAGAACGCCGTCACTCCACGGGCCGCACTGCTCGTCATCGGCGTGCTCGGGCTGTAGTTCCTGTTCATCGCGTCCTACGTCGGGGCACTGCACAAGCCCGGGGCGGGCACCTGGGTGGCACGCTCGATCGCGTATTTCAAGGGCAACGCGGTCACCGGACCGCTGCTGGTGCTCTCCACGTGGGCGGTGGCGGGCACACTCGTCACACTCCTGGTGGCCATGCGCCGCAAGCCGGATGATGTCGCCGGTGATACCGCGCCCTTCGGCTCGAATATCGACTGACCTTCTCAGCGACTCAACAAGATCGACGGCATCGACATCCCCGAGGCCGAGCTGGAACTGCGCCCGTCGTTCCCGCTCAAGCGGGGCCGGCACCCAGGGCGGTGTCGGCGTCCCGGCCGGCCCAGCCCTGCGGGGTGCGCCACAGAACGTGGACGCCGAAGATGTCGTGGACGGTGGCGGCCGACCAGTCCTCGGCAGGGGGCCCGGCCAGGACGAGGCAGAGGCGGTCGGCAGGCGTGATCAGGGTGTGGTTGACCTCGTGGAGGCGGGCCGCTCCCGAGCGAAGGTCGGCGTACGTGGAGAGGCCGGCGCCGAGTACTTCGTAGAGCACATGACCGTCCTCGGTCACGCAGTCGACGTCGGCCACCGGGGAGTCGGACTTCGGCTGCCGGTCCGCCCGCAGGAGGGCTGCCATCAGTTCGAAGCGCACCGCCTCATGGGTCTTGCAGGTGCGGTCCACCGCGACCGAGGTCTCCAGGACGTGACGGAAGCCCGCGCTCGGATCCGCCTCGTTCGATGTGGTGGGGGCGGCTGCGGTGGTGGTCATGGGTTCGGATTCCTTCGGCTCGGACTGCCCGGGCACCTCGCGTGCACCGAGTTGTGCGGACGGAGCGGGTGTCCCGGACCGGTGCGCGGGAGTTGCGCGGTCCTGCTCGTCCTTGGCCGCAGGGTCGGCTGCGGCGCCGATGCGCCGCTCGATGGTCCGCCGCGCCTCGGCCAGGTCTTCGGCCCAGCCGCTGAGCTCCAGCTCGGCCCGGAACCGGTCCAGGTCCGGTGTGCCGGAGGCCGACGCGCGGTTGGCGTTGGCCGCCAGGTCCCGCAGCAGGTTCAGGCGTGGCCTGTCCGGGGAGCCGAGTACGCGCCAGACGTCCAGCCAGTCGTGCTGGTCCAGCCGCAGGCAGCGGTTGGCCATGCCCTTGAGCTCCGAGAGCCGGGCGCGGACGTCATCGGGGACGTTCCCGTCGGCCAGCTCCTCGACGACGCCGAGCGCGTCCGCGTACCGCGTGGCCATCGTGGGCGAGATGGGCCGGCGGCCCCGTTCGTCGACCGTGACGAAGCTGACGCTGGAGGCGTGGCGGAGCACCCAGGCATCCAGCTGCGCGCCTGGGGCGGGAGGAGTGGAGCCGTGGCGCACGGCCATGAGCAGCGGGCGGTCCGTGCCGGGCGAGACGGCCTCGACCTTGTAGTTGCCACCGGTGGTGTGGCCGATCACCCGGACCCGGATGTCGGTGCCGATCTCCGGAATATCTCCCTCCGCCACCGGGGCAGCACCGGTGTCGGTGCTGCTGCCGGGGTCGGTGAAGCCCGGGTCGGTGAAGCCGGGGTCGGCGTCGATGGCGCGGAGCGGCTGCTTCGTGGTGTCGGCGGTGTCCGTCAGGGCCTTGGGGAGCGGCGCGGTGTGCAGGACGGTCAGGCTCTGGGTGCTGCGGGTCAGCGCGATGTAGAGCTGGCGCAGGCCGGACGGGCCGCGGTCGGCGATGGTGGCAGGCTCGACGACGAGGACGTGGTCGTACTCCATGCCCTTGGCCTGGGCAGCGGCCAGGACGGACACCGCCGCGCGTTCCTGTTCGCTGATGCCGTCGGCCTCCAGGTGGCGGCCGATCTCGTCGAGCCAGCCGGAGTCGTCGGGAACGATCACGGCCACGGATCGCAACGTACGCCCGTCGCTGGTGCCGACGAGGCGGACAGCCTGGGAAACGGTGTCGCCGAGCAGCTTCCACGGCTCGGTCGCGATCGTGCGTACCGCCTCCCCACCGGCCTCGCGCACGGCCCGCGGGTAGGGCAGCGAGGGGGCGACCGCATGGGCCAGGGGGGCGACGAACTCCATGATCTCGGCGGGTACGCGGTAGCTGGTGGTCAGCTCTTCCACGCGCCAGTCACCGTGGTCGGACAGGAGCGTGCCCAGGCGGTCCCACCCGGCGTACGGATAAGGGCCGGTGGCCTGGGCGAGGTCACCGAGGACGGTCATCGAGCCGCCCCTCGCGACGCGACGGCGCAGGGCGCGGGCCTGCATGGGGGTGAGGTCCTGGGCCTCGTCGACGACGATGTGGCCGTAGCGCCGCGTCGTCTCGCCCGTGATGAGGTAGCGGAGTTCTTCCAGGCAGACACGGTCGTCCAGGGTCCACAGCTCGTCCTCGGCCTTGTCGGCCCGAGAACGGTGCAGAGCAGCCTGCTCCTCCTCGTCGAGGAGGCCGTCGGCACAAGCGCGCAGGAGGTCGGGCGAGTCGTAGAGGCTGCGCAGGGCCTCCCGGGCGCCCGGCGAGGGCCAGACACGTTCGAGGAGGCGCTCCACCCGGCGGTTGCGTTCCAGACTGCGGCGGATCGTGCCGTCCGCGCCGCGACGCGGGGCGAGGGCGACGAGTTCCCGCAGCAGCCGGTCGACGAGCAGGCTGCGGAAGCGGTCGCGGCGCTCGCGGTGGGCGCCATCACCGCCGCGCACCTCATCGAAGAGCGCGCGGACCTCCGAGCGCGGGACGCGCAGGGTCGTGCTGCCGGCGGTGACGGTGAACGCCGGTTCGTCGTCCTCGAAGGAGGGTGGGGTGAGGTGGCCGTCGAGGGCCTCGGGGCGACACTCGTGCTCGACGCGGCGCCGCAGGACGGCCGCCATACGCTCGTCGGACTTCACCAGCCGCGCCCGCGGAGTGTCGGTGCCGAGGATCTCGCCGTCCCACAGGCGGGAGAGCTGAACGGCGTTGACCTCGCGGGTACCGAGAGTGGGCAGGACCTGGCCGACGTAGTCGAGAAACCGCTGGTGCGGGCCGATGACGAGGATGTCCTGGGCCTTGAAGTGGTCGTTGTTGACGAGCCAGGTCACGCGGTGCAGACCCACGGCGGACTTGCCCGTGCCCGGGCCGCCCTGCACGACGAGGATGTCGGACGGGGAACCAGTGACCAGGTCCAACTGGTCGCGACGGATGGTCTCGACGATGTCCCGCATGCGGCCGCTGCGCGAGCGCTGGAGCTCGCGGAGCAGGAAGTCGTCCGGTTGCAGGGGCTTGCGGCGCTGGAACCGGGCCACGTCGGCGGGCGTGTGGGCCGATGTACGTTTTCCGTGCTCGCCGGATTCCGGCTGCTTCGCGGCTCGGGGCGGTGCTTCCGCCCCGGCCTCGTCGGCGGTGGCGGGCTCCGCCGTGATCGCGTCGTCCCCGGCGGGCCGCGGTTCCGGGACGGTTTCCAGCACAGGGGCGACGGGCACGGGAGTCGCCGAGGCGATGTCGTCGAAGTAGTCCTCAACGACCTGCTGTGCGCAGCGTAGTTGCCGCCGCAGGACGACATCGCCCGGCGTGTGCGGCTGCGCCTCGAACCACTTCGTGGCCAGCGGGCTGGTCCACAGCACGACGACGGTGTCGCGGGTCCGGACATCGGATACGGCACGGCGGCCTACGTACCAGGGGCGGGGCTCCTCGCCCGGATCTTCCGGCGCGTCGACACGGGCGATCACCAGCGACTCCTCGCCCAGTCCCCCGTACGCCTCGGCCTTCCTCACGACGTCGAGCCGGTTGGCGATACCGTCCTTGCCGCTGGCCGCGGCCTGGGCCGCCGACGTCCCGGTCATCTCGGCAAGGCGCGCGGTATAGCAGTCGTACGCCCGGTCGACGGCCTTCTGCTCCTCTGCGATGACCTGGTTACGAGCGATGGTGTTCATCTGCTGTCCCTCCCTGGCGCCGTCCGGCGGAACGCCGCTCCGGGTATACATCCGCGCCACACTGAATGGCCATCAAGGTCCTTTTCATCACGGCGAGTCGGAGCCTTGCTGCCGAGCCGGGCTTCCGTCCGTCCCCTGTTGAACGCGGGTCAAGTCACGCGGGGACCGGCCTCCTGCGCGGCGACAGTCGCGAACGCAGCACCCTCCTGAAGCCGCCACCACCTCAAGCATGTCAGTCATTGACTGAGTTCACTACTTTTATCCGGCACTTCTCGGCCACTCGTGAGCACCGAACGACAACTCGTCCGGATATCGCCTGCACAACCACCGCCGACGCAACGAAGTGCCTGCGCACGGAACTGTCACTGACATGCCATACGATGCGCACACCTGTTCACACCCCTTCCGTTTGAGGATGCTCACGTCATGTCCCTCGGTGTCACGTCCCGTTCCCTGCGCTCTATATCCGCTGTCGTAGCCCTGATCTCGGTCGGAGCGGTGGGGTGCTCCGAAGTCCTCGACGACGCAAAGGCCGGCGCCAAGAAAGTGGTTCGCCAGCGATCGGTCTTCTCGCTCGCGACCGGCGACTGCTACAACCCGAACAGTGGGGCGCCCGAGGGCGAGGAGCTCAGCGTCGAGGTCGTGCCCTGCAAGGAACCGCACGAGGCCCAGGTCGTCGGTGAGTTCACGATCGACGGGCAGTCGGCGTACCCCGGCGAGGACAAAACCGCACAGATCGCCGATGAACGATGCCCGGCCCAGGCTCAGAAGTTCACCCCCGACGACTGGGCGCTGCCCAAGGGCGTCGACGTCTACTACTACTACCCCACCAAGGAGAGCTGGGCGACGGGCGATCGGGCCGTGAGCTGCACGTACGCCAAGGAATCGGGCACGTTCTCCGGTTCGTTGAAGAGCAAGTCCCTGAACTCCGACCAGCTCGCGTACCTGAAGGGTTCGAACGCCGTCTACGAGGCCCTGTGGACGAACCAGCCCGAAGCAGAGCAGGTCGAGGACGACTTGGCCGGTTACAAGAAGCAGGCCAAAGCCGTTGCCGCCGCCCTCGACACTCACCTCACGGCCCTGAAGAGCATTCAGCTCCCGGAGACCGTCAAGCTCCGTGCACAGCTGAAGGAGACCGCCGACGCGTGGAAAAAGGCCGCCTCGGCCGGCGACACAGACGCCTTCTACATCGCCTACGACCGGGCCTTCACCGGTATCGACCCGGGCAAGACGGTCGCCGCCCGCAAGGAGTTGAAGCTCGCCACCACCGTCCCGGCCGACGATGCCGAGGTCTGGGCCGGCTGACCCGCCGGATCACGTCGACCGGCCGGGCCCCTGCCGGAGGGCGGGGATACCGAGGCGGCCGAGCGCTTCCGGAGTCAACTGCGGGAGCACTGCCGAGGAGCCGAAGCCGCTGTCGGTGGGTGTGACGGTGATCGATTTCGGAGTGGCTTCTCGGTCTGCCGTCACTTCCGGGACTGGGTGGCCTGCTTGACCGGCTCCCCACGGCGGGGCTCGACCTCGGTTGAAGCCTCATGCCTCCTGCCCCTTCGGGCGGGCGGCCTTCGGAGGCCGCCCGCCCGAAGGTTTGCGCTCACCGCTGGGCAATGCCATCGGCCCGGACAGACTCATCTCCGGCCGACCCGGACCACCGTGCGGCCGCCGTCGCACACGGCTCTTCGGCCCGGAGAGCACGATCACGCTGAGAGGCGGACCTGGTAGTCACCCTGCGGCACGGCAACACCTTGCCGCACACGGTGACGCCGCTGGACGCTGCCCTATTGAGAGGCAGCGCCCAGCCGGACCCTGGCTACTGTCAGCTTGTTCGAAACGAGCCCCGGACCAGGGGCTGCACGTGGGAGGGCTGTCATGAGTGGTACGGAATCGGTCGACAGTACGTGGAAGCCGAGCCACGAGGAGGGCGGGGCACTCGCGGGCCGGTGGTGGAAGTGGGCCCTGTCCGCCCCTGACGACCTCAGCCCGGTCAAGGACACAACCGGCGAGCACGCCGCCTGGAAGCAGCCGGACGACCTCTGGTTCCTGGCCGGCACCTACGGCGGTCGCGTGGTGCGGCGCTGCGCGATCCCTTCGGACCGGCCGCTCTTCTTCCCAGTGCTCAATATGCAGCACACCAGGGCATACTCGAGGGTCCCTCGGTCCCTGACGGTGGCAGAGGCCACGGCATCGCTCAACGGCATTCCGTTGCCGCTACAGGAGTTCTCCGCATCGTTCAGGACAGGGCTGACCCAGCGCTACGCGTGGGGCATCTGGTGTGGCATCGCGTCGTTGATTCCCGGCCAGTACGTACTGGAGATCAAGGCCAGGGCCACGAACGGCTTCTGGGTCGACACGACCTACCACCTGGAGTCGAAGGCCTCCTGATCCGGGCCGTTTTCCTATGGAGCCGGCGCCGCCTCTAGCGTCGTCACCTCCGCCCAGACCGTCTTGGTATAGGCGTCGCGGACTGTGCAGCCCCAGCCGTTCGCGTAGGCGTCAATGAGCAGGAGGCCGCGGCCAGAAGTGGCATCGGTGGGAGTGGGGGGCGGGTTCGGCAGAAGTCGGTCGGGTCGGGCGTCCGTTACCTCGATACGCAGGGCATGGGCAGGAGCAGCAGCGTCAGCCGGAAGTCGCGGCCGGGTAGGTGGCCGTGGGTGATCGCGTTGGAGGCCAGCTCGGCCGTGACCAGGGCAACTGTCCGGGCCGAGTCGGAGTCGTACGGGATGCCGCAGCACTCGGTGAGCTGCTGCACGGCGAGCGTGCGGGCCAGCCGGGCGCCTCGTCTGGTGCTGCTGAGGCGGAGGCTGAACTCCGTTACGGTCGGGCGGGGTTCGGGGGTGATTGCCTGGTGCTTCACCGTGCCATCGTGGGTGGGTACATGTGGCGCTGACCAGGTGTGATGGCCGTACGCGGTAATGGTCGTACGGGGTGGGGTGCGGGTGCCGACCTTGGTTGTAGGGGGCTTGTACGGGCGTTGTACGGGTCCGGGGCCGTGTCCCGGGAATGCGTCTTCCTGTTGAACCATGCCCAGTCGCAGTGGGGTGAGCGGAAGGGCGTGAGGGCCATGCGGGATACGCGGAACGGCCAGGCGGCGAAAACGAAGGAGGACAGCGAACTGCCGGGAGTGTGGGTGGCCTACGGCACGCTCCTCCAGCATCTACGCAGGCGAGCCGAGTTGAGCCAGCAGGCGCTGGGGGCAGCCATCGGATACTCGTTGGAGCAGGTTGCCTCGGTCGAGCAGGGACGGCGACCCGCGAAGGAGGCGTTCACGGTCGCCGCGGAGCGGGTGCTGGCGGCGGGCGGCGTCCTGGAAGTGCTCCAGGGCGAGGTGGACCGGGCGAAGCTCCCCCGGTTCTTCCGCAATTTCGCACTCATCGAGGCGGAGGTACTGAGCCGCTTCTCATACGACCCGATGCTGGTGCCGGGCCTGTTGCAGACGGAGGCATACGCGCGAGCCGTGTTCGGCGGCCACTGCCCGCCGTTCAGCGAGGACATCATCGACCAGCACACGGAAGCGCGGCTGAGCAGGCAGAAGCTGCTGACACGGGACCCGCTGGCGGAGCTGTCGTTCATCATCGGGGAGGAGGCGTTACGCCGATCAGCGGCCTGACTCGCTCGTTCGGCTGCGATCCCCTGATGCATTGCGCCACCGTGGACTGGCTGTAGGTGAGGCTCATTCCGGCCTCGGTACCGAGGCGATTCACGGCCTGAGCCAGTTGCGTCTCAGACCATTGCGCCTGGCCAAGGAGTTTCTTCAGCCCGGTGTTGCGCTGCTTTTCGGACGCTGTAGCCACGTCAACTCCTCGCGCATTCATGGGATTCATACTTTGCCCTCCCTTCCAAGGTACCCGCCCCAGCACTCTGCGCGGTTAGCTCTGTATGCACCGCCGCCGAGCGGCACCGAAGGGAAACATGTGGTGACCAGCGTGACAAGAGAAGACGGAACCCCAATCATCGTCGTCAGTGCCGCCAAGATGCCCGTCGACGTGGAAACGATCCGAGACGGATTGGCCCACGCGCTCACGCTGCCGCTGGCCACCACGACCCGCGAGGACATCAACGCAAGTGTTCGACAGGTCTGGGGGCACCTCAACCTCTTGTTGGGCGAGGAATTGGGCTACGACTCCGACGCCGACGTACGCACTATGTTCCGGCTGGCCTACAACCTGCTCGACCTCGGCCGACGCCCAGACGAAGGAACGCCCGTGTTCGAGGCGTTCACGTACCTCGGTGAGACGGCGGGTTTGACCCAACGCTTCCTGGATGTCTTCGAGAAGACCCAGGAGGCCCCGATTCACCGGACCGGCGCGTAGCCCACCCCGTGCTGCATGTCGGTCCGGGCAAGGTCCCGCCCCCGGCGATGTCCGACAAGACCGTCCGGGGGCGGGTTGTAAGTGCACGACGGCGCGGAGACCGAATCTCCGCACAGCACAAGCACCAGGAGGACTATCCCATGAAGGACCTCTACCGCCTTCCTGTCGAAGGCACCGAGTTCGAGAACTTCTGCGGCGGCAACCTCGGCGGCGAGCACGAGTCGTGTGTCGAGGTCGGGGCCATCCCCGGCGCGGCCTCCGGCTTCGCGGTTCGCGATACCAAGCCCGAAGGGGTCGGCCTCGAACTGAGGTTCACCGAGGCCGACCTGAACGACTTCGCGCTCGGCTGGGCCAAGAAGCAGGGCCTGGCGCTCTAGTCTGGCCCCTTCCCCACCCCGCACGAGGCGGGCCGCCCTGCGCAGACGGGGCGGCCGAGTACGTCTTGGAGAGGCATCAATGAGCTGGTCAGGCCACTGGCATGGGTACTCGTGGACAGGAAGCCCCACCGCGTACGCGCGTGAGGGCAACCGTCGGCCGGCGTTCCCGGACGGCCCTTCCCCTGAGGCCAAAGAGGAGGACAGGAGCCGGTACCGCGAAGCCGCCGCGGAGTTCCAGACATCCAGCCTGCCGCCCTTGATGACTGGTCATTGGCTGCTCAAGCGCAACCGGAGTGCAGCCGACCGCACATGGTCCGACGCTGATGTCGTACTGGCATGGCTGACAAAGCACTACCAGGAGAATCCCCCGTTCGAGCGCGAAGATGGCAAGGCCGCCTACTGCGCACTGGACAACAAGCTGGAGTACGCCGCCGATGTACTTCCTCGCGGCGTCGATGTGAGTTGGGTGCACTACACCAAGTCTCAGAACATGGTGTCACTCTCCATCGTGTGCTGCCCGAACCACTTCCATCCGGAAATCTCCTGCCCACTCCCACCCTCGTGAACCTGTACTCAAGGAGACCCCCATCATGTCGTTGCGTCTCTTACAAGCTGTTGTCTCGACGTGGCCCGGTTGGCCACGGCAGTGCGCCAGGCCGCCGTAACGGAGCTTGAGTACACGACCTGAAGCGGGGCTCTCGCGCCTTCGGCACGAGCGAACAAATCGATCAAGCCCCGGCCTCGGCCATCACGGACGGAGGCTGGGGCGCCATGTCTACAACATCAGCGTCGCCGAGGCCGCGAACAGCAAACCCTCCCAAATGAATTGAGGTGATGCAGGCGAGCCCGCTGTCATGCGGAAGGCTCAGAACAGGACACTCTCGGCGCCCTCACCGAAATCCGAACCACCTCGCGCCGCCAGCAGCTCCTGGCACTTCCTGACGGCGTCGGCGGACGGCTTCGGCATGTCCGGGTGCTTGGCCGGCTTCTTGTGCAGGCCGAAGTGAACCTCGTCGGCGTACGCCTGGAGGTTCAACTGGCGCAGCAGGTCGATGATCTCGGTCCGGGTATCGGCCACACGGCGTTATTCCCGGCACAAGCGCCTGCATGCCTTCCGCCCTCCACGCGATTCACACACCGACAGCACAAGTCGAGACTGTGAACAAAGTCAATGACCGTAGTAGCCTGCAATGTACTGCGGCCACCGGGACGCCGACCCGCCCAGCCCGCCAAGGATCCCGGAGACCCCTCGATGAGCACATCAAACCCCGTACCGGTCAGCCTGGCCGAGATCGCCCGGCTCGCGGGTGTGGGTCGGGCGGCCGTGAGCAATTGGCGCCGCCGCCACGACTCGTTCCCCGCACGCATCGGTGGCACGGATGTCAGTCCGCAGTTCTCGCTGTCCGAAGTCGAACGGTGGCTGCGCGACAACGGAAAGCTGACGACCGCCGGGGGCCGCGAATTCCTGTGGCCGCGGTTCGAGGCGCTCGGCAGCCGGGACGAGTCGGGGCTCGCCATTGCCGAGGCGGCCCGCCGGATGCGTGCGCCCCGGGCTCGTGCCGCAGCGTCGAAACTCTCCACCGAAGCAAGGGATCTGGTCGGCGAGGCTGCGCGGCTGGGGCGGAGCGAAGGACCGCGCGAGACGTTCGAGTTCCTGCTGCAGCGGTGGCTGGACACCCACGTACGACAGCTCAGTACCACGCCTCCTCAACTGGCCGCGCTGATGGCCCGGATCGCGCTCGACACCCGGATCGCCGACGGTGAGGACGGACTCACCGTATTCGATCCGGCGTGTGGCACGGGGCACCTGGCAACGGCGGCGGTGCACGCATACGACGGTCCGGGTCTGGCCCTGCTGGGCTGCGAGCTCGAGCCCGCTCTCGCCGCCCTCGCCTCCGCCCGCCTCGGCTTCGCAACCGAGGGCCGGGACGTCCGTGCGGAGATCGCCGCCGCCGACGCGCTGCGCGCCGACCCGTTCGCCGGCCTGCGAGCCGACATCGCCCTGTGCAACCCACCGTTCAACGAACGCGACTGGGGTTACGAGGAACTGGCCACCGACCAGCGCTGGACACACGGTCTGCCGCCCCGGACCGAGCCGGAGCTGGCCTGGGTCCAGCACCTGACAGCACACCTCAGGCCCGGCGGCACCGCCGTGATCGTGCTCCCTCCGGCCGTCGCCTCCCGCAAGGCGGGCCGCCGCATCCGCGGGTCCCTGCTGCGCACGGGACTGCTCAGGGCAGTGGTGGCGCTGCCGCCGGGCTGCGCACAGCCCCACAGCGTCTCGCTTCAACTGTGGGTTCTGCGGACGGCCCCCGATGGCCCCCTCGCGAGTCCGGGCGCCCAGGACGCGCTCCTGATCGACGCGACACGGGCCGGAAAGCCCGGCACACGCGAGCAGGGACCCGACTGGGAGGCTCTGACCGCCTTCGTGCTCTCCGCCGTGTCGCAGCTCGACAGGCCGGATCGAGAACTGCCCGAAGACGCCGTACGAGTATCCCTTCTCGACCTGCTGGACGACGAGGTCGACGTCACCCCGGGCCGCTACACCACATCGGGCAGCGAGCCGTCCGGCGTCGAACTCGACGCCTCATGGCAGGAGTTGACCGGCTCGTTGGGTGAACTGACCCACTTGGTGAAGCACCTGTCGAAGCTCGGCCTCGCAGACTCGGAGCCGCGGACCCATACGACCGTGGGAGATCTCGTCAAGGCCGGAGCCCTGACTCTGCAGGCGGGTCAGCAACCGCCGGGCGCCACAGCGCCACCCGGTGACTCCGGTACACCGCTGCTCACCGTCCCCGACCTGCTGATGGACGGCATCCCGAGCAGGCTACTGACCCCCGGCGCCGCCCAGGCCGTGGCCGAAAAGGGTGACGTAGTGGTCGCCGGGGTCGTTCGGGCGTTCAGGGCGTGGGTCCACGAAGGTCCGCCGATCGCCCTGGGCCCCCAGCTGTACGCCCTGCGCGTGGACCCGGGGATGCTGGATGCCCATTTCCTCGCCGGATGCCTGCGCGCGCCGGCCAACGGGCGCCGGGCCGGCACGCACGCCTCCAGCTCGTCCCGCGTCGACATCAGACGGCTTCAGGTGCTCCAACTCCCCCTGGAGGAGCAGGCCGCCTACGCCGACACCTTCCGCCGCCTCACAGATTTCGAGAGACTGCTGAAGCGGGCGGACGACCTCGGCAAAGGTTTGTTGAACGACGTCGGCGACCGGGTTGCCGCAGGCGGCCTCACCACCGCACACAAAGGCTGATCGACATCGATCCGGCACCGGCCGGAAGAACTGTCGCGCCCCCGAACGCCTCCACGGTTTCCCAACACGCGGTGCCGGTAAGTGCTCTGATGGGCCATCATCGGATCGGGCGGGAAATTTTGGGCACGCGGTGCCCGCACCATACGGAGGAGGCGCGGAGTGCGTAGTCGGGTGCGCGCAACGGACGGGCGGCATCTGGTGGTGGAACGTCTGGGTGATCCCCGTGGCAGACCGGTCTTTCTGCTGCACGGAATGCCCGGCAGCAGGCTCGGTCCGGCTCCGCGTGGAATGGTGCTCTACCAGCGCAAGACACAGCTCATCACCTACGACCGGCCGGGTTACGGCGACTCCGACCGGCTGCCGGGCCGCTGTGTCGCCGATGCTGTCCAGGACGTACAGGCCATCGCCGACCACCTCGGGCTGGAGCGGTTCGCCGTGGTGGGCCGCTCCGGTGGCGCCCCGCACGCCCTGGCCTGCGCCGCGCTGATGCCGGAGCGGGTGACACGTACCGCCGCGCTGGTCGGACTGGCCCCCTGGGGTGCCGACGGCCTCGACTGGTTCGACGGGATGGCCGCCTCCAATGTCCTGGCGTACTCCACCGCCGCGGCCGATCCGGACGGGCTCGCGGAGTCGTTCATCTCGCGGTCCGCGGTGATCAGGAAGAACCCGGTCAGACTCATCGACGATCTGCGCCGGGAGCTGACCGAATCCGACCGGGTGGTGGTCAACGACGCCGGGGTCCGCACCATGCTGCTGCGCAACTACCGGGAAGGGCTGCGCACTTCGGCATGGGGCTGGATCGACGACGCCATCGCTTTCAGCCGTCCATGGGGGTTCGATCCCGCGGACATCACGGGTCCGGTGATGCTGTGGCACGGCGAGAAGGATGTGTTCTCACCGGTGGGCCACTCCCGCTGGCTGGCCGAGCGCATCCCGAACTCCACCGTCGTGGTGGAACCGGCGGCCGCGCACTTCGACGCGCTGCACGCCTTGCCCACGATCCTCAACTGGCTGCTCGAACCGGCTGCCTGCTGAGGAACGGACCCGAGAGGGACAGGAAGAGGCAGGGAGAGACAGGGAGCGTCCGGTGGCGGCCGGACGCTCCCTCGGCTCATACCGCCGTCGGTTCCAGCTCACGCACGAACCGGCGCTCGTCCCGGGCGATCCGGGTCATCGGATGGTCGTCACCGAGCTGCCGGGACAGCTCCTCGACCGTCTCCGCCCGCAGCCGCAGTGCCTCGTCCTTGCGCCCCATCGCATCGAGCGTGACCGCCATGTTCGACATCATGGCCAGGGTCTCCGGATGGTGTGCCCCGAGGACGTGCTTGAGCTGTCCCGCCACCTTCCGTTCGGTCGCCAGCACGAGTTCGAGGTCGCCCCGTGCGGATGTCGCGTTGGCCAGATTCATGACGCAGAAAAGGGTGTTGGGGTGCTCGTGCCCGTACACCTCCCGCATCGACGCGACCACCCTGGTCAGCACCCCCTCCGACTCCTCCACCGCGCCGGACCCCAACAGGTAGACGCCGAGGTTGTTCAGGGCGGCCAGGGTGTACGGGTGCTTCTCCCCCGGCACCTTCATGTACTGGTCGACAACCTCCTGTGCGGTGTCCCTGGCCTCGGTCGCCTCGCCCGCCGCGAACAGGTCGGCCGCCAGATTGAGGTCACAGGCAAGCCATTCCGGGTTGGCGGCGGTGTACTTGGCCCGGTACCGGGCACGGGTGGCCACCGTGAGCCTGCGGGCGTCCTCCAGTCTGCCCGCCCTGCGCAGCGACACCGCCAGGCTCTTCGCCGCGCTCAGCGTGCCGGGGAAGGCACGGCCGAGCGTCGCCTTGTAACTGTCGTACGTGCGGCTGAGGATGCCGACGGAGTCCTCGTACCGCCCGACGTCACGCAGGTCGCGGGCCAGGTTCATGGCCGAGGAAAGGCTGTACGGATGTTCCGCACCGAGCACCTCGACCCGCCGGTCGAAGACGTCCTGGTCGATCTCCCTGGCCTTGGCGTACTGCCCGATGGACCGCAGGGTGAACGCCAGGTTGTTGGCCGCTGCCAGGGTCCTCGGGTGCGAATCGTGGAAGATCTGGTTGAACCCGTCGGTGGCTTCGGTCGCCAGCTCGATCGCCCTGGTGTACTCACCGAGCGTGCCGAGGTCCGTCGCCAGGCTGCTGGTGCTCATGTACGTGTGCGGATGCTCCGGGCCCAGGACCTCCCGCTGCATCGCCAGGGTGGTCTCGTCGAGTTCCCTCGCCTCCACATAACGGCCGCGCGAACGGTAGATGTTGGAGAGGTGGAAGCAGAGGTAGAGGTACTGGATGTCCCGCTCCCCCAGTGACTCCTTCCAGATGGCGCGCAACTCCTCGCAGACGGAGGCGGCGGTCCTGAAATCGCCTCGCTTCCAGAGGTAGCGAACCCGGTCGATCAGCAGCCTGCGGGCCTCGGGCTCCTTGCAGTTGCGCGCGTCGGACGGGCCGAGGTGCGGCCAGATGGTGGCGAACTGCGGCCAGGTCGAAGGGTTGTCGATCGGCTCGTCGTCATCGGGCCGGGCGCCCGCCAGAATGCGGTGGACAGCATGCCGGGCGTCCTGCTGCTCCTCCTCGCTGAGCTGCGCCCGGATGACGGCCTGGACGAGACGGTGCACCTGGATGGAGTTGGAGACCTGGTCGACCTTGGCGAGGGCGAACCGGCCGATCTCCCGGATGACCCGGCCCAGCACCAGCTTCTCCTGGAGCGAGGCGTCGTACGGCTTCAGTGCCTCGATCATCTCCTTGCTGTACAGGAGGTTCCCCGAGATCGGCTCCGGGGCGAAGAAGGCGCAGAGCTGGAGCAGCCGCACCGCGGCGGGCGAGCGCTCCTTGAGCCGTTCGATGGAGATGTTCCAGGTCGCGGCAACCGGCTCCGGGTAACCGGCCGGCTGGTTGAGCGCCAGCACCTCGGGGGCCTGCTGCGCCAGCTGCTCCAGATAGGTGTCGATCGGGGTGGCGGTCTCCGCGATCCAGGCCGCCGCCTGTTCGACGGCGAGCGGCAGGTCACCGACCGCGGTGGCCACCTGGGCGGCGTCCTCGTCGCTCAGCCCCGGGGCCCGGCGCTGAAGGTGTTCGATGGACTCCTCGCGCAGGAAGACGTCGACGGGCAGTGCGTCGCCGTGCTGGGACCAGGCCTGGTTCCGGGAGGTGACGAGTATGTGGCCGGAGCCGCCCTGCGGGAAGTAACGCCTGAGCCGTTCGGGGTCGTCGGCGTTGTCGAAGACCAGCAGCCAGCGGTCCGAGGGCACGCCCCGTCGCAGCAGGTCCACGGCCTCCTGCGAGGCGGCCGCCATGTCGTCGCCGCCCTGGGCGCCGAGCCGGACGGCGAGCTCGGCGAGCCCGGCCACCACGTCGTCGGTCTGCTCGGACGATATCCACCAGACCAGGTCGTAGTCGGCCATGAATCGGTGTACGTACTCCAGGGCGACCTGGGTCTTGCCGACGCCGCCGAGTCCGTACAGGGTCTGCGGCTGGGGCAGTACCACGGCCATGCCCCCGCCGAGCTGGTCGCGCATCCGCTCCAGGACCAGGGAGCGGCCGGTGAAGCCGGGGTTGCGCGGCGGCGCGTTCCAGATCCTGGGGACGGTGCCGGGGAAGCGCGGTCCGGGCGACATACCGTCGGTGAGCTGCACGGGCCGGTCCAGGGCGCGCAGCAGGGCGGCGGTGGCATGCACCTCGTCGAGCCGGAAGAGATCGACGGGGTTGCGGTCGATGTAGGGCGCGGACAGCCGTACGTCACCGACCCTGAGCGGCAGCAGATGACGCCGGCCACCACCGGGGTCCTCCGCCACGGCCCGGTCCCAGAGGTTCACCGCACGCTGCGACTTGAGGTAGGCGCTGGAGAGCAGCACCACGGTACGGACCGCGTTCTCGGCGGCGGTCGCCGGTTCGGGGGTCTCCCGCTCGGCGGACACATCGCGCGGCACGACACGGAACCCGGCCCGGGTGAGCACGGATTCGATCCAGTCGGCCCACATCCGGTTCTCCGCCACATAGCTGAGGAAGAGATCGGCAGGCAGTGCGGGCCTGCGCCGGGTGAATGCGTCACGGATGCGCAGCCGTACCTCTTCGCCGACCGGCGGCATCGAGGTGATCTGCTGCTCGGTGATGACGGAGGTGAGCCGTTCGAAGGCGGAGAGCAGTGAGTTGGTGAGGCCGGCCTCGTCGCCGAAGGTGGCGAGGGTCTCCTCGTACGCGTAGTAGGGGCGGTACGGAATCTCCACCGCACCCCAGTAGGCGGTGAGTTCATCACCGGACAGATCGCGCGGCAGCCGGTCGAACTTCAGCCGGGCCAGCGCCCGTCCGGCATCGGCCTTCTCCTTCTCGCCCTCGTCGATGCGCATCGGGACGGGGAAGATGGAGATGGGGCGGCCGGTGTAGCGCTCGGAGATCTGCCGGGCGACGGAGGCGGCGCCGTCGATGGACTGGTCGCTGAGCGTGAAGCAGTCGACGAGGACGTCGGGCAGGTGGACGGTGCAGATGTCGGCGATATCGCTGAGGCCGGTCCGGCTGTCGATGAGGACGTAGTCGTAGTTGGCCTTCATGTCGTCGCGCAGGGCGTCGAAGAAATGGCCGCCGCCGAGCCGGTCGTAGAAGTTGTCCCAGTCGAAGGTGGAAACGGTCGCGGAGTATTCGCGGTTCTGCCGTCCGGCGGAGACGAAGTCGAGGGTGCCGCCGTGCGGGAACTCCCAGCCGAGCGCCTCGGGTGTGAGGGAGACGGCGTGCGGCTGGATACGGGCGTAGTCGCGGTGCCAGTCGTCGGCGCGCTGGACGGGGCTGGTCGCGGCCCACGCGTACTCGGTGATCAGATCGATGACGCCGGTGGTGGCACCGAGTGTCGACGGGTCGAGGAACGGGTGGAAGAACCGGTGGAGCCCCGGTGCCTCCAGGTCCCAGTCGACGGCCAGTACCCGCCTTCCGTTGGCGGCGAGTATCCAGGCGGTGTTGGCCAGGGCCATGGTGCGCCCGGTGCCGCCCTTGTACGAGTAGAAGGTGACGATGCGCCCGTCACGACTGGCCGTCATCCGTGTCCTCCGCATCCGTCGCAGGGTCATGTGTCTCGGGGATGTAGTGCGTCTGCGCCATCGGCCCCATCAACCGTGTCCGTTCGGTGTGTCCGCCGCCGGTGGCGGGTGGGTAGACCGCCGCATGTCTCAGGTACTGCTGGGCTGCCGCCTCGACCACCTGCGGCAGGATCTGCCCGAAGGCGTCCATGCTGGGTACGCCCTTGGCCGCGGCACGGCAGTAGGCCCGCCCCTGGCGCATCTTGGTCGGCATGGTCTGTTCGAGTTTCTCGGTCAGCTCGGCCTCGGCCGCCCTGCTCTCCTGGTCCTCGCGGTTCCATGGCACGACCATCGTCACCCAGGGGCGGTTCTCTGCGTCGAAGGCGGCGAGCCGCCGGCGCCGGTCCTCGTCCTGCAGGGCCCAGCGGTCGACGAGCAGGATCTCCGGTCTGCTGGGCGGCTGTTTGCCCTCCGGGTGCCCGGCCTCCTCGTCGAAGGAGGAGATGGTGGCCTGGTAGTTGAGGGAGCGCACCAGGTCCTCGGCCACATAGGCCAGGGGGCGGGCGGCGGCCGGGTGGTAGGGGTTCCAGTCCTGCGGGTTGTCGCCGTAATACTCGGCGTTGCGTCCCTCGGGCAGGTCGTGCCGGGTAGGGGCGGCGATGGTCACCTGCATGGGGCGGGGACCGCCGACTCCGCTGTTCGGCGGGCCGAAGGCGCTGGGGGCCAGCCGGTAGTCGACGGGGCGGCCGGTGCCGATCCGTATGGTGTCCGCGACATTGACGATGCGCTTGGCGAGTTCGTACACCGCGCGCTCGTACTCCTCGGCGAAGAGCCTGAGTTTGATCAGTCCATAGAGTCCGTCGCTGACGTAACGGTCCCCGAAGTCGCGGTGGTTGAACTGTAATCGCTCGGCGGGGCCCGGGAGTTGACTTGGCGGTACCGGCACCCAGAGCGCCGGGACGATGGCCTCGGCAGGCTGGTTGGAGCGGGCCCGGTAGTGAATGGCGCGCTGGGCGAAGGCGTACCACTCCTTGCCACACATCTCGCTGGCGAAGTAGCGCGGCGAGAACAGCGGAACGAACACCCGACAGGTGGCGAGCACCTCGCCGAGTCGCTCCGACCAGCCCTCGCCGGAGCGTATCTCGCGGTCGATGAACCCGGCGGGCGCGCCCGCGGGCAGATCGGTCATGGCCATCACATGGCCACAGAGATCCTGGAAGAGCCGCTCGACCCACATATCGGGGTCCGTTCCACCGCCGTACCCCGGTGTATGTGCATAACTCAAGAAGAAGTACGGCCGATGGTCCGCCGCTCGCTGCTGCGTTGTTGCGTGCACACGACCCCCGTCCTGTGTGAGCACCCGCACCCGAGGAGTGAAGTGAATGCGAGCGAATTCATCATTCCGGAGCGGACGTTGCTCCACCCCCATGGCGTTCGGTCATTCAACGCCAGTTTTCAGTCATACGTTCCCAAGTTCAATCGATCATTTCCTTGATCGAATTCGGTCTGCGACCGTTCCTCCCAGTTGTCCTGTGTGTGCCGGCACCCCCGGCTGAACCGGAATGCAAGCATCAGATCTCTTTTCGCATCAGATCCAGCAGCCGTTTCCCATTGACGGTCAGTTCGGCGGCACCCTCCAGCGTGTCGAGGGCCTGCGGTACGCCCTCCAAATAGCGCGGATCGAATGCCCCCAACGCCGTCCGCTCATAGGTGTCGGCCAGCAACCGGGAAAACGGAACTGGCTCTTCCCGCCAAGGCATCCGATGTTCCCAGGAGCCGTCTGCCGCGTAAAGATCCGTGACGTCGCAAAGCGCCCGCAATTCGGCCCGCCGGAAGCCCCGTAGCAACGCGAACGCCAACTCCTCGGCGCTGCCGTCCGGAGCGATCCCCAGCGCGCCGTATCCGTGCCGCCCGACGGAGGGCTCCGTTGGGGCCAGGCCGGTCAGCGGTGTGAGGGTGGTGAGGCAGTCGGCCATCTCCCCGGTACGTCCGGGTGCCTTCGTCCCGATCAGCGTCCAGGCCTCGCCGATCCTGACCTCCAGGCCGGCGGCGGCTCGGTCGTCGAGGGCGTTTGCGGCGGGCACAACAAAGCAGTCGCGGTACGGGTCGAGGTCGTCGATCACGAGACCGGGCGGCGAACCGGGCGTGGTGAGCCGGCGCAACGGACGCCATCCGGGACCGGCTTTCTCCGGCTGGACGACCCGCCGCTCGTCCGGGTCGCTCCCCTCCCGCCGGACCAGGAAGCCGTCCTCGGTGGCCCGCACCATTGCCGTGCCGTGCTCCCCCGCGTCCGCGATCCGCAACTCGCCGAGGCCCGGCAGGACGATCCTGCCGTCCGAGAAGGTCACCCGTACGGGCAGATCGAGACCGGCCCGTACGACGGCGGCCGCGAGATACGCCGGCATCCGGCGCGCCACCTGTACGGCCCCGGGCCGCTCGTGGACCAGCTCCAGCGCGTGGAGCAGCCAGCTGCGGGTGTACGGGTGGGCCAGCACCTCGTCCAGACCGCGGGCCCCCTCCTCGGACGCCTCGATGGTGGCGGCCAGTTCCCAGACGGCCGCCCACCGCTCGCCGCCGCGCCGTCCGATGTCGGCGTTCAGCCGGGCGAGCAGGGTGCGGGTGAGGTCCTGCTGGGCGGCGAGCAGCTCGACGGGCTCGGCCACCGCGGGTGCGACGAGGGCCGCTGCCGTACGCGCCTCGACGCCGCGCACCAGGGCCTCCAGATCGGCGCAGTACACGGACGGGTTGTCGAATGCGCCGGACGGCCCTGTGGAGCGGTACCGGTGGGTGTAGAGGCCGCCGCCGCAGGAACGTACGACAGGGCACCGGCGGCAGGTCTCGCTGACACCGGCCAGTCCGAGCTGACGGGCCCGCACCCCGGGATGGGCCGCGACCTCGTCGAAGGTGTGGGTGAAGACATCGAAGCCGGTGGCCGCCGCGCCTTCGTAGGCGCTCTTGAGCGAGTCGACCTGCTCCAGCTGACCGTCGGTCTCGACGACGACGAGGTCGGTGGGGGCGAGTCCCAGGGACTCGGTGAGGCTGGGGCCGCCGCTCAGCGTGGACAGCACCGAGGAGAAGAGCCGTACCGGCACCGGTCGCCCCTGCTCCTGCCAGCGGTCGAAGACCGCGAGAAGCCAGTCGGCGTAGGCCGTGGGTGATCCGTCGGGGCGGGGCGGCGGCTCGTCCCAGGTGGCATGCGGAAGGAGGAAGTCGATGAGCGGCGGGTCGAGCTCGGTGAGTGCGTCGAGGACCGCGCGCGGGTCGTTCTCGATGTCGACGGTGCACAGGAGCCCGAGGTTGAGGTGGCGGTAGCGCTCCTGCCGGAGCAGCTCGACGGCCTTGAGGACCAGGGGGTGGCTGCTGCGTCCGTCGGCGTAGCGGCGGTGCCGGTCGTTGGCGGCCCGGTCGCCGTCGAGGGAGATGCCGACCTTGACGTCGTACTCGTCGAAGAGGTCGAGATAGCGCGGGCTGAGCTGGAGTCCGTTGGTGTGGATACGGAGGTCGAGCTCCGCGGTGCCTTCGAAGGCGGAGGTGAGCTCTTCGCAGACACGCCGCAGTCGGGCGGGCCCCGCCAGTAGAGGCTCCCCTCCGTGCAGGATCACTGACACGGAGGGCAGTGCATGTGTCTTGGCATGCTCGGCCAAGCGTTGAGCAGTCCGGAAAATGACATCATCAGAGATTGTTTTCGGCCGGGTTCGCCAGCTCTGATCTGCATGTTCATAGACATAGCAGTGGTCACAAGCAAGATCGCACCTGCTGTGAACCTTGAGAACGACTTCGCGGAAAGGGACCAAGGGTCCTGTCATTCCACCAGTCTAGCCAGCCCGAAGGGGTGCTCGGGCGTTGGTTCAGAGTGCCGAGTTGAAGGTCGATGCCTGAGTGGGGCGACCGGCTGACGCGGCATGCACACGACCGAGCTTCCGGGCAGCAGCAGTGCCGCGGACATCGATCTCGGCGAGCGGCACACGGTTCTTCGCAACGGCGAAGGAGAGGGAGGATTCAGAGGTCTTCACGGCCGTCCTTGAGGGGTTTGTTCCGATGGAATGGTTCCGGACAGGAATGCTGCAACGGTATCTTCACCATTGCAGTGTCCGGCGGCACGACTTTACTCTCATGGCCTCGGTTGGCAACTGAGGACGCCCCCTTGGAACAAGAGCGTCACGTGGGACCGTCCCGGATCGAACGGAACCACCGATTCCGCCATTGAGGTGACGACATAACCGCAGACGGGAGTGAACATGACGGCGATTCCCGGACCGCTGCAGAGCATGGTGTTCAGGAACGCCGACCTGCCGGCGCTCTTCCATCACACGGACGCGATCGCCATCGCAAGCCAGCGGGAGGCCGTGAACACCACCCGTGTCCAGCTGTTTCTCCTGGTCATGGGCACGATGCCGGCCGCGGTGCCCTGGCACCTGGAGATAGGTGGCACGTTCCAACTCACCGACGCCATCGGCGTGTTGGCTTATACAGGTGTCCTGATCACGATATACCTGACCGCACAGCGCAAAGCAAAGTCGCAATGGCAACTCAACCGCTCGGCAGCAGAGTTCATCAAGTCGATGTGCTGGCGATACTCGGTGCACGGCTCGCCCTTCGACACCCACACCAACCATCCCGAAGCGGTGTTCGCGAACCGCCTCGAAGAGGGCCTTCAGGAGCTCCGGAAGGTGGGGTGGACCGACCCCCGCGACCTGACAGCGGATTCGGGCGGGCTGATCACGGACTCCATGCGGGAGCTACGGAACAAGGCGTTCACCGTACGCAAGGAGACGTATGTACGGGACCGGCTGATCGAGCAGCGCAGTTGGTACCGCAGGCGTCAGGAGGTTTCCCGGCGGGCCACGCTGGTCTGGTCGAGCACCATTGCCGTACTGACGGCGCTCGCCCTGGTGTTCGCGCTGTTGAGGACGTTCTCCGTCACCCAGTCCTTCGCCCTGACGGGGGTGCTGTCGGCCGCTGCGGCGGCCTGTCTGGCATGGAACGAGATGCGCCGCCACCACCCGTTGATCTCGGCCCACTCGCTGGTGGAGCAGGACCTGGAGGCGATGCAAGTGGCGATGGAGACCACACTGACCGAGCGCCAGTGGCCGCGGGCAGTATTCGAGACTGAGCGCATCGTCTCTCCGCAACACACCGACTGGCTTGCACGACACCAGATGTGACGCAGCATCACAGCACACCGATGACGCGAGCGCGGCCGCATGCGAAGACGGCCGCACGAACGCGTCAGGTGCGCTCCACGCCCTCGCGCCAGATCACGGTGACCGGACGGCCCAGGCTGCGGGCGTACCTCACGATGTCGCCCGTGCCTCCGAAGCCGCGAGCCGGCCTTCCGTCCCACACGGCGAGCAGCCGGTCGCAGTGGTCTGCGATGTACGCGCCCGCGGCGTAGTACGCCTCGTCGGTGGAGTGCGGGTAGTCCAGCCGGACCTCGCGGACCGCCCGGTTCTTGAGGGCCCGGTAACGGGCGAGTTCGGCCGCGTCGGCGAAGCAGGATTCGTAGTCGCCACTGGGGATGACCACAGTCAGATCCGCACCGCGGTCCAGGGCGAGGTCGGCGAAGAGCTGGTCCGCTCCCACCGCCAGGCTGGAGAGGGCCTCCAGGGAGCCTTCGAAGCCGCACAGCGCCGCCCGTAACCCGGCCAGCACATGGGCATGGGCTTCCTGCGGAATGCTGCGATGGCCGGTCACTCCGATGCGTTTCACGGACCTGGAACCCCCTGAGGTGTCTACCGGGGGTTCCCGGAGGGCATCCCTCCAGGAGGCACAGCATCCGCCCCCGTTTGTTCCTGCGCGACCGACCTGCCCCACATCCTCTCAAAAGCCGCGGGGAGAAAGGGAGTCCCCGCCCAGGATTCGGGCGGGGACCAGGTGTCGGTCGACTGCTTGTTCGAGGGTCGGACCGGGGTGCCGGGGCGTCAGTAGACGCTGACCCCGTACGCGCTGAGCGCCTCGGTGACCGGCTGGAAGAAGGTCGTACCGCCGAAGGAGCAGTTACCGCTGCCGCCCGAGGTCAGACCGATCGCCCTGGAGCCGGAGTAGAGCGGACCGCCGGAGTCGCCGGGCTCCGCACAGACATTGGTCCGGATCATGCCGTAGACGATGTCCCCACCGCCGTAGTTGACCGTGGCGTTGAGCCCCGTGACGGTGCCGCTGTGGATGCCGGTGGTGGAACCGCGGCGGGTGACGGACATTCCGACCGTGGCATTGGCCGCGCTGGTGATGTCGACACTGCCGACGGCGCCCGGATGGGCGAGCGAGGTGTTGTCGTAGCGCACCAGGCCGTAGTCATTGGTCGGGAAGCTGGATCCGACCGTCGGGCCGATGCTGGTCGATTTGGAGGAGTTGGTGTACCAGGGCGGGTTGCCGTCGGTGCAGTGACCGGCGGTCAGGAAGTAGTAGGTGCTGCCGCTGCGGACGTTGAAGCCGAGGGAGCAGCGCCAGCCGGGGGCGTAGATCGCGTCGCCGCCGGAGAGCAGTTTGCTGAGCTTTCCGGGGGTGCGCTCAATGCGCAGGGCGCCCGCGTTGGCTCCGGCGGACTGCTTGATCTGCCTGATCTCGGCCTGCGAGACCGTGCTGTCCGCGGTGACCACGAGGGTGCCGGTCGCCGGGTCGATGTTCCAGGCGGTTCCCGCCACATCGGCGCCGAGAACGGCGTCGCTCGCGGCGGAGAGCTGCTGGGCGCTGAAGGTGGTGGCGGTGTCGGCCTGGGCGGTGGGGACGGCGAGTGCGGCAACGGCGACAAGGCCTGCGGCGATGGCGACAGCCTTGCCGCGTCTCGCGGTGCCGCTGAGGGGGGTGGTGCGCTTGATCCTCACTTCTCATTCCTCCCGAGGGGAAGTCGGGGGTCCACCTGTGGGGTGGTCGGACCCGTGAGGCGCAGTCGTTCGCACGGCAGCGTGCCCGCAGAGCGGATGTGCCGTGTCCCTGACAAGCGCTGCTCGGGAGTATTCAAGGAGTCAACTTCTGGCGCAAGAGGGCCCTCTGGCCTGAACTTGTCGCGCCGCACGCTCGTACAGCTTGTTGCCGTCCCTGCGGTAGCCGGCCAGGGTGCCGTCGATGCTGATCCAGCTGTTGTCGGCCTTCTCCGGGTGGTTGATGGTGCGCAGGAGCGTGGACTTGCCGGAACCGGACGGCCGAGAACGACAGTCACCTCTCCGGTGCGGCGCCGAGGCGACCGTCGCTACAGGAGAGGTCGCTCAGGAAGGTGCGCGCGGTGGCGTCGTTCTGCCGGAAAACCGGGCCGCCGGTGCGCGGCCGAGTGAACGCCCGGTCGGCGCGGGGCAGTGAACGGACCGAGCGCGAAGCGGCGCGGGTGCGGGCTGCCGTCGCGGGCGCCTCGGCGATCAAGACCTCGCAGATCTCGCCGCCCGAGATCAACTGATCGAGCCGGCCGACCGGGCGGCCCGGCTCAGCAGTTGCAGTCACACCCGCAGCAGTCGCACGATTCGCAGCAGTCCCCGCAGTTGCAGCAGCAGTCGCAGGCGTCGCCGCAGCTGCCGCAGTCGCACTTACTGCACAGTCCCCCACGGCGCTCATGGGTCCACGGGTCGTTGAAGGTACCGCAGCACATCTGGCAGGTGCAGGCCAGCCCCGCCCACACCAGGCAGCCCGCGATCAGCCCGCGTCGGTCGCGCGGGGGCTCGGGCGGGGGCTGCGGCGGGCCGACGGGGCTGTCGGGGCTCGGTGCGTACGGGTTGCCGGGCGGCGGCCCGAAGGAACCGTTCTGCCGGGCGCCTGACGGCGGGACAGCTCCGTCCGGGGCTGTCCCGCCCGCCTGGTGCGAGCACGCCGTGGTACCGAACGCCCGATCCACCGACTGTCGCAGTTCGTGCACCAGCAACACATGGGCCAGCTTGTCGTCGGCGAATTCCGCGTCGCGCAGCGCCAGCCGTACGCCGCGCAGCGCGTCGTCGCACAGCCGCCGGGCCTCGGCCCGCGAGGTGCCGGTCGCGGTGAGCGGGTTCCAGGCTCCCGACGCGGCGTCAGCCTCCTGGTCCTCCACGGCATCCAGCAGATGCGCCAGGCGCCCGAAGAGGCGGCCCGCCTCGGCCAGCGGCTCCGCGTTCTGCGGTTTGCCCGCAAGTATCGCGGTGTGGGCGAAGGCGGCCGCGGTGGCGGTCTCGGTGGGCTCGGTGACCACGAGCAGCTGGGTGCCGGGCCCGGCGAGCAGCTCGATGCCGGTCTGCCGGTCGACGGCGTCGACGAGCAGCGCGGTGTCGAAGCCGAGCTGTGCGCCGGTGCGCGCGCCGGCCCGGTCCCAGCCCGCGGCGATCCGGCGTGCCGCGGCGGCGACCGGGCGACGTTTCAACAGGCCGTCCCGATCGGCGACATGGTCCCGTATCTTCGCCGATGCCAGCACCAGGGAGACGGCGGCCGCCAGCCTGGCCCCCTCGCCGCGGGCGACCGGGGCGGTCCGCATGGCGCGCAGCGGACAGGGTCCCGCAGTGCGTCGCCATCCGGTGGTGCGTTTCGACTGAGCCTCCGTCAGGACCGAGACGATCAGACCGTCATAGTTCGTGACGATTCGAGCAAATTGCCCGTGATCGGAGCGGAGCGCGAGGCAGAGCCCACAGAGATGGGCCATCCACTCGGTCCTGAGCCCCTCGGACAATCGATGGGTGCAGGGCCTGACGATTCCGAACACGACGATCCCCCGAGAGTCGTTCACCTGTACGTCGAGCTCGCGCACATGCGCGACGTGCATCGTATCGAGCGTTTCCTTCACCCGTACGTCCCCCATATCACCCGTACGGACCGGCACATCGTATTTTCTTTCTTCCAGGTCCCTGATGCGGGAGGAACCTTGACGAACCGCCATATTTTCTGCACCAGTACCGTCACGAATCCCCTGCGCGCCGACTATCCACTTGGCGCACGATCCGCATCATGGACGACCATAGGGATACGAAAGAGATGCGGAACACCACGGAACCGCGGTGAGAGGAGGCGTCCATGGGATCGGTGCGCAAGGCGAGTGCCTGGCTGGGCCTCGTGGAGGACAACGACGAGCGGTACTACGACGACGAGTACGCCGAGGGTCCGCAGACCGGGACCGGTCAGGCCTGGGTGACCGATCCCCGGGTGCAGGTGGCCTCCGAGACGGCCGAGGAGACGGGCCGTCGGATCGCCACCGTCACCCCGGACAGCTTCCGCGACGCCCGAGCCATCGGCGAGCTCTTCCGGGACGGCGTCCCGGTGATCGTCAACCTCACGACCATGGACCCCACCGACGCCAAGCGCGTCGTGGACTTCGCCGCGGGGCTGACCTTCGGACTGCGCGGCTCGATCGAGCGCGTCGCCACCCGGGTCTTCCTGCTGACCCCGGCCGACACCCGGGTGGTCAGCGGCGAAGCCGCCGGCCGGCCGGTCGACGGCTTCTTCAACCAGAGCTGAGCAGGGCGCTCGCCGGACGGTCTACCGGAACGCGTCGAGGCCGGTGAGCGCCTTGCCCAGCACCAGCTGGTGCATCTCCACGGTTCCTTCGTAGGTGAGCACCGACTCCAGATTCGTCGCATGGCGCATCACCGGGTACTCCAGTGAGATCCCGTTGGCGCCGAGGATCGTGCGCGAGGTACGGCAGATCTCGATCGCCTCCCGCACATTGTTGAGCTTTCCGAAACTGACTTGTTCCGGACGGAGCCTGCCCGCGTCCATCCGCCGGCCCAGATGGTGGGCGAGCAGGATGCCCTTGTGCAGTTCCACGGCCATGTCCGCGAGCTTGGCCTGGGTGAGCTGGAAGCCACCGATCGGCCTGCCGAACTGCTCGCGGGTCCTCGCATAGTCGAGGGCCGACTCGAAGCTGGCGCGCGCCGCGCCCATGGCTCCCCAGACGATGCCGTAGCGGGCATGACTGAGACAGCTGAGCGGGCCGCGCAGACCGTGCACCCCGGGAAGCACGGCATCGGCCGGCAACCGCACCTCGTCGAGGACCAGCTCGCTGGTGACCGAGGCGCGCAGGGACCACTTGTGCTTGATCTCGGGCGCCGAGAAGCCCGGGGCGTCGGTCGGCACGACAAATCCGCGGATTCCGCCGGCGCCGCCCTCGTCGGTCTGCGCCCAGACGACGGCGACACCAGCGACCGAGCCGTTGGTGATCCACATCTTGCGGCCGGTGAGCACCCAGTCTTCGCCGTCGCGCTTGGCGTGGGTCCGCATCCCGGCCGGGTCGGAGCCGTGGTCCGGCTCGGTGAGGCCGAAGCAGCCGATGATCTCGCCGGCCGCCATGCCCGGCAGCCACTGCTGCCGCTGCTCCTCGGAGCCGAAGCGGTGGATGGCGTACATGGCGAGCGAGCCCTGTACGGAGACGAGCGAGCGGATCCCCGAGTCCGCCGCTTCGAGCTCCAGACAGGCCAGCCCGTACTGGACGGCGGTGGCGCCCGCGCAGCCGTATCCCTGCAGCGGCATGCCGAGGGCGCCGAGCGAACCGAGTTCGCGGGCCAGCTCACGGATGCCGGGCAGCTCACCGTTCTCGTACCACTGGGCGATGTGCGGCAGGACGCGGTCGGTGGCCCAGTCGCGGACGGTGTCGCGGATCGCGAGGTCCTCGGTGCTGAGCAGATCGTCGATCCCGATCGGGTCGGCGGGGTCGAAGGGCGGGAGCTTCGAGGACGCAGTGGTGGACATGAGGGTGCCTCCGGCGGCTCGCACGATGCTAAAACTAGCAGTGTTAGTTATGGCGTCGTACCGACGTTACGGCTCAGCGTGCCGCCCGTCCAGAGCCCGTTGCCTCGGCGGGTCGGCGCCGGGCGGGCATGGACAGCGGCCTCTTCGTACGGCCCGCGGCGGGCGCCTCGTGCGGACCGTGGAATCCCCGCACCTCGTTCCGCTCCCGGGACTCACGGGCATCGTCGGCCTCTTGATGTCCGCCGAGTTCCGGTGACGGACACTCCATCACCCGCGGCAGCCGCAGCGCGGCGAGCGCCCCCAGCAGCAGCAGAGCCGCGCTGACCAGCAGCGTGACATGCAGCCCGGTGACGAAGGAGTGGCGGGCCGTGGAGCGCAGCACCTCGCCCAGCGGACCGCCCAACCGGTCCGCCACCTGGTAGGCCTCCCCCAGCGAGTGGGTGGCGGCCGCACCGTCCTGGGCGGAAACGCCCTGCTCGGGCAGGTTCGCGAGTCCGGAGGCGTAGGCGGCGTTCATCACGCTGCCGAGCAGGGCGATGCCCATGCCCGCGCCCAGCTGGTACGAGGTCTCACCGATCGCCGCCGCACCGCCCGCCCGGTCGGCGGGGGCGTCGCTGAGCATGGATTCGTACGCCCCGAAGAGCGTGGACTGCAGCCCGAAGCCGAGTGCGACGAAGGCCGCGGTCAGCAGGACGGGCCGGTCGTGCTGACCCATCGCGGTCAGGATCAGCACCGAGGCGGCCGTGAGCACGAAGCCCCAGCCGACCATCCGGCGAGGCCCGATGCGGCGCAGGGTGTACGAGCCGGTGGCGCCCGCGGCCATGGCCGCGAAGGTGAGCGGCAACAACCGCAGACCCGTCTGGAGCGGGCTCAGGCCGAGGACGAGCTGAAGGTACTGCACGGCAATCAACTCCAGCCCGACCAGGGCCAGCATGGCGAGGATGATGCAGCCCACCGCGGTGGCGAAGGCGGGCCTGGCGAACATCCCGATGTCGATCAGCGGATGCGTACGCCGCTTCTGACGACGCACGAAGGCGATGAGCAGTACGGCCCCGATCAGCAACGGGGCCAGTGCGGCCGGACTCAGCAGCCCCTCGCCGGTGCCTACCCGCTTCACTCCGAGAACCACACCGAGCACTCCGGCCGCCGCCATCAGCGCACCCAGCACATCCCACGGGCCGTCGTTGCTGCCACGCGACTCGGGCAGCAGCAGGCGGCCGATCGGCAGGACCAGAGCCATCAGCGGGATGTTGATCAGGAAGACCGAACCCCACCAGAAATGCTCGACGAGGAAGCCGCCTATGACGGGACCGGTGGCGGCGCCGACGGCGGCGACCGCGCTCCAGACGCCGATCGCCACGGACCGTTCGCGCCGGTCGGGGAAGACCTGCCGGAGGATCGACAGCGTCGCCGGCATGATCATCGCCCCACCGACACCGAGCAGGGCACGCGCCACTATCAGTACGCCGGGACTGTCGGCCATCGCGGCGATCGCGGAAGCGACACCGAACAGGGCATAGCCGAGCAGCAGAATGCGGCGTCGGCCGACCCGGTCGCCGAGGGTGCCGAAGAGGATCAGCAGCGAGGCGCAGACCAGTGGATAGGCGTCCACGATCCAGAGCAGGCCGACGGCGCTGGGCCGCAGGTCCTCGGTGACGGCGGGGACGGCGACATGGAGCACGGTCGCATCGAGTGCGACGAGCAGCAGACTGAGGCAGAGGACGACCAGGACGACCCATCGATTGGCACCGTCGGCGGCCGAGCGCAGCCGGATTCGGGCTGTGGTCGTCCCGGACATGCATGTACCTCCCAAAAGGTCCCTCGCGCTCGGCAGGCCAACCGGGGATGCAGCGGTTCGCTGCCCCTCGGGGCCCGGCATCGACGGGCGAGTGATCCGTCAGCGTACGCGAGTTCGGAGCGCTCACAGTGGCCCACCTCATACCTCGCCGGGCCGTGGAGTGTGGCGTACGCCACGCCGAGCCGCCGCTCGTCCCCCCTCTCGGACCTGTACGGACGACCTCCGAACCCGGCACAGAAGGTACTAGGAGTGATCACCGGAGCACTCGCCGGGCCCACGCCGCAAGCGGTCGGTGACCGGACGGACACTCTCCGTTCCACTTTCCGGGGCGCCGGAGAAATTCATACCGACACCTCCTGCGCTTTTCTGCCCGCACCCAAAGACCCTTCCGAAATGAGTGCGAAATCAATAGCGCAGAGACCCGCCGCCGCGCTTCTTCGGGTCAGGAATTAAGGCCCGACTGAGACATAGTCCACATCACATCGTCATCACAAAGAGGCCGGATCGACCCGGTCTCGCACTAACTCGCTGTAACGTCGATTGGGTGCGTACCGACATCTTTGCCCGCTTGGACCGGGAGCCGGAACCGCCGAAGATAGAGCCACCGCGGATGAGCCGTCACCGCATCGCTCTCTTCTGCGGGACGTTGGCGTTCTATCTGGCCATCGTCGTTGCCGTGCTGACCTCTTCCTGGTTGGTGACCCTGGACTGGAAGGTCATGCTCTTCCGGCCGTATGAGCAGTGGCCGGAAATCCATGCGTTCCTCGACTACTACGTCGTACTCGGCCAGCGCGGCCCCACCGCCACCATGGTCGCCTGCTGGCTCGGCTGGCGCTCCTGGCGGCAGCACACGCTACGGCCCCTGCTGATGCTCGGCGCCTCGCTGCTGCTGCTCAATGCGACGGTCGGCGCGGTCAAGATCGGCCTGGGGCGGCTCGGTCCGCACTACGCGACCCAGATCGGCTCCGCGGAGCTCTTCTCCGGTGGCGATATATTTCCGTCGGGCCACACCGCCAACGCCGTCGTGACCTGGGGAATCCTGGCCTATCTGGCCACCACCCCGCGCGCCAGGCGCTATCTGTCGGCCGTATCGGCAATCGTCTCGCTCGGCGTCGGACTCACCACCGTCTACCTCGGCACGCACTGGCTCAGCGATGTGCTGCTGGGCTGGGCAGCGGGGCTGCTGATCCTGCTGGGCCTGCCCTGGGTCGAACCGCTGATCGCCCGGACCGAGGCCTGGATCTTCGCCCAGCGCGAGGCCCTGCGGGGACGCGGCCGTCCCGTTCCTTCCGTGCCCGTCGCGGCCGGAGGACCCCGGGCCGTGCTACCCCCGCAGCTGGACGGCGGCGACGCCGTGGCGGAGGACCCGGTGCTGGAGCCGGTCGCCGCGGGAGGACACACGGCGACCACTACGGGCTCGGTCACGGGCACCCGCTCGCGCGCACACCCGGCACCCCCGTCACATCCGGCGCACCTGGTGCGCTCGGAGCGGACCCCGGTCACCCCGGCCGGCAGCCGCCGCCCGCCGCACGCGGACCGTACGCCACGCGGCGGCACGACGTCGTCCCGCCCGATGAGCGGCGGCTGAACACCCCCCAGGAGTCGCGGGGCCGGTACGCACAGCCGCTCCCCCCGCACAGTGAAGGCCCCGACTTCGGTCGGGGCCTTCACTCATGTCCGGAGCCCGGGTCGCCGATCACCGGTCGCGGGTTGCGGGGGTCCTCAGCCCACCCAGCAGCGGGTAACAACGGCATCGACGACCTCAAAGTTGATCCGTCCGCTTCGGAACTCCATGGTGATGATCGTGCCCGGCGGCAGGGATCTGACAGTGCTCCAGCCATGCCTGCGGGCCCGCTGTTCGGCCGCGTCGAGGGCGAGGCCGACATACGCACCGGGTGTGTCGTCGGGCTGGGCGGGAGGGGTCGGTATGGGTGCCATACCTCTCACCGTAGGCGGCTGCGGATCGCGACGGAAGCCGGGGCACCGACCGCCGCACGGCATCCTCACGTCCCTTGCCGGTCACGCTTGTGTCACAGGATCACGACACGCGTGACGCTTCGAATCACGCCACCCGAACATGCGGTCCACGACCGGACGCACAGTAATCACACAGGCCGGGAAACGGTCACACGCAAAGCCCGAAAACCAAACGGTATATCCCGTATCGAGTGACTGGAATTTCCGCGTTGAATAACCTGCGTAAATGCGCATGCCACCGGGACTTCACGCTTCCTTATGGCAGCCTTATCTTCTGGTCACAAAATCCGCACCGCCGGCCGCGGGCAGCCGCCCACTGCCGCCCGTATAGCGGACAACCCGAACCGTCCCGTATGAGGACGCCGGTGGAAGCGGCCGTGCGGGGGTGTGGGGTGATCCGGTCCGCACGGAACGCACGCCGGCCCGCGCGGTCCAGGTCCCAGGCGACGAGATACCAGCGGCGCTCGGTACACACCAGCCGGTGCGGTTCGACACTCCGGCGCGATACGGAGCCGGAGTGGTCCCGGTACTCGAAGCGCAGTCGCTCGCTGTCCCGGCAGGCTCCGGCCAGTTCGGTGAGGCCCCGGCTCGGCGGTGGACGCGCCGGGCGCGCGGAGCAACGGCACGGTGAAGGTGTTCAGCGCGTTCACCCGGCGCCGGAGCCGGTCCGGCAGCACCTGTTTCCAGGGCGCGTACGGAGGTCTCGCCGACGCCCTCGACGCCGTTGCCCGCCGCGGTGCGCAGCCCGACGGCGACGGCGACGGCCTCCTCGTCGTCGAGGAGCAGCGGCGGCAGCTGGGCACCGGCGCCGAGCTGGTATCCGCCGCCGGTACCGGAACCGGCAGTGACCGGGTAGCCGAGCTCGCGCAGCTTGTCGACGTCGCGCCGGACGGTCCGTGGGGTGACTCCGAGCCGTTCGGCGAGATCCCTGCCCGACCAGTCCCGGTGCGTCTGGAGGAGTGAGAGCATGCGCAGCAGTCGTGCCCAGGTCTCCAACATGGGGCGAGTCCGCCGACCGTTGCGGACGGGTTTCGTCCGCAACGGCTTCCGAGGGTCTACCGGGCCTGCGCCGGATCCGGTTCGAGCCGTACGCAGAGGTCGTTGTCGGCCGAGTAGCAGGGCGTGGCACGGACACCCTCCCCGACGCTACGGCCCGGGTAGACGAAGATCTTCTTGCGGTCCCAGACGTCATCGAGGATGCGGGAGATCCGTACGCCGTCGGCCGGCTCCCCGGCGCCCGTCCCGGGGAACAGGCGAAGTGTCCACAGCTGCTGCTCGGTGACCCGCCCGGCGCCCAGCCGGTCGAGGGGAAGCGTGAAGGAGAACGTGCCTTCGTTCCCGGTGACCGGCACCCGGCAGGCGCGGTCGGGGGCGTCGGCCGGCCGCGCCTCGACACGGGCGTCGTTGCCGAGGCCGGTCCCGTACAGAGCGCCCTCGACGGTCATTCCGCCGCGGTCGAAGGTGACCGGCCCGGCCTCGGCGTGCGGTGAACGGATCCAGCAGCGCACGGCGAGCCGGCCGTCGAGGGTCGGGTACGGGATACGGACCGCGATCCGCCCGGTCTCCGGTGTGCGGTCCATGAGGAGCCGCACATCCCTGATTCCGGGCTCGACGGCCACCTCCCCGTCGTCCGCGCCCGGCTGGCGCATATAGACGTCCCAGCGGCCTTCGGCCGGCTCGACAGCACCCGGCAGCACCGCTCGCAGCCGCCGTCCCTCGCCGAGCGGGCTCAGGGGCAGCCGTACGGTGTCGCCGTCGCCGCCCGCGCCCTTGGTGCCGCGCAGCCGGAGAAGCAGCTCGGGCGCCTCCCCCTCCTCGCGGCGATCGAGGTCGAGGTCGAAGACGATCCCTCCGTCGGGACCTGCGGTGCAGTCGACTCGTGGCTTCTGGCGCTCTGCGGAGACGGTCATGCGGACTTCCCCTTGCGGATGGCATCGGCGGCCTTGTAGCGCAGGGCGTACGCCCCGTCCAGCACGGTGCCGCGGGCGCGGTGCAGTGTGGTGCTCAGTGCGCCGTGCGAGCGCTCGCGCGGGGCTCGGGAGGCGAGTTCGGTGAAGAGCCGCTCATGGCGTTCGGCGATCCGCGACGGGTCGAAGCGCTGCGAGGCGGCCAGTGCGGCGCGTCCCGAGCGGTGCCGCGCTTCGTCGTCGTCGATCAGACCGAGGAGGGCATCCGTCACCGCTGCCGTGTCACCGACCGGCACCAGCCGTCCGTCGGTGCCGTCGTCGATGATCTCGCGGGGGCCGTGCGGGCAGTCGGTGGCGACGACCGGCAGGCCGCAGCGCATCGCCTCGACGATGGTCATGCCGAAGGACTCGCGGTCCGAAGTGACCGCGGCGATCGCCCCCTTGGGCCACTCGGCCTCCAGCGGGTTGACCGAACCCATCAGAAACACATGGTTGTGCAGGCCGAGTTCGCCGATGAGTGCGAGCAGCGCCTGGCGTTCGTTCCCGGTCGCGTCGCCGCCGCCGTAGATCCGCAGCCGCCAGTCCGGACGGACGGCGACCACGTCGGCGAACGCCCGGACGAGCAGGTCGTACCGCTTGACCTTGTGTAACCGACCTGCGGCGATCACCCACTTGCTGTCGCCGTCGGCGGGCGCGATCCCCGGCGCGGGCACGCTGTTGGGAATGGACTCGATCCGTACACCGGGCAGCTTGAGCCCGGTCCGGTAGGCGCGGGCATCGGCTTCGGTGACGGTGGTGATCGCGTCGAGCAGGGCGTAGCGATGCCCGATCTCGCGGCGCAGCCGGTAGCTGTGGCTGTCGAAGGTGAGGTGCTCCTGCGCGATCCGGACCGGACCGCGCCGGGTCTGCCTGCTGATCTGCACGTTGAGCCCCGGCCGGGTTCCGACCACGACGTCCGCGTCCAGGGAACGCAAATGGTCCGCCACCCGCGCGTCGGTCAGTCTACTGTACTGCCGGTACCTGCTGTCGCCGCGCGGGAACACGCTTGCGGGACGGGCGTATTCGGCCGCGTCGCCGTCGTATGCCGGGCTCTTCTTCCGCAGGTCGACGAGGTGGCTCATGCGCACGCCTTCGGGGGCTCCCAGGGCGGGGAAGTCGCGGTGCCGGAAGACGGACACGATCTCGATGTCATGGTGCCCGGCCAGCGCCCCGGCGAGATTGAACGTCGTACGGATCGTGCCCCCGACCCCATAAGCGTTGTGGAGCAGGAAAGAAATGTGCATGAAACGCCATATCTCCCGTTCGACTGATCAGCGGCGGCTGCACTTGGCATGACGGTACAGACCGGTCGGGGGTTCACTCCGGGCACCGGCGAGTTCCGGCCAGCCACATGCTCACCTGTTTTCCTGATTTGTCGATGTATCGGTGAACCGGCCCATGGCCAAGTCGATCACATCACCGCGCAACCAATCGGGAGAAACAGGCTGTAATCGGCCCCTCGTATCGTGAGATTCACCCTCCGCGTCGGATGGTTCGATTACGTTCCCTTTCTCGCGTGACCCCGGCCACGGATCGCCCGTTGTCTTCTTCATGAGCCGGGAACCGCCCGGCGCACGCACCGAGTTCGAGGAGCCACCCGTGCCGCGCATGCTCGACGTCAGCGAGGACGTACGTGCCGAGATCGGCGACGCCGAAGCCGACCGGCTGCTCGTCGGCGACAACACCCCGGGCAGTTACGACTGCACCTCCTGCCGCACCCCCGGCGACTCCGAGCAGGAACGCACCAGCACGGTGCTCTTCGTCGGTGACGAAACCGCCGTCCTCGCGTTCGCCCACGCGACCTGCATCCCCTCGCAGGTCGTCCACGTCGCCGAGGAGCAGCTGCAGGGCGCCGTGCGCAGCATCACCAGCAACGACGCGGAGCACTCCGAGCATCCGGAGCACCTCAACCCCGACCAGGCCGTCCTCGGGGTCACCAGCGGCCTCGTCCTGATCGACGACGAACTCCACCCGGCCCTCGTCGTCGAGCCGACCGGTGCGATCGCCCGCCCGGGCACGGACGGCAGCCGGGGCGACGAATTCCTCCAGCTGCTGCTGGAGCAGGGCTTCCACCCGGTTCACCGGATGGACCGGATGCCCGCGGTGCTGCACGGCTGGTCGATCCTGCTCGCCATGGGCCAGCTGCACGCCGTGCTCCAGCCGGGCGTCGGCGGCGGCGCCCCGGTCGCCTGGTGGCAGGCACATGCACCGCTCCAGGTCACCGAGGGCTGGCGGACCGCGGCCAACAAGTCGCAGACCGTGCTCGTCTTCGCCGCCCCGGCCGGGGCGATCGGCCAGCAGCCCCGCGAGGACCTGCTGCGCGACGCTCTGGACAGGGCCGCCGGCGGCGGGCTCCTGGTGGCCGCGGCGATGCCGCTGGCCGGGACCTGATCATGTCCGTCGGCTCCTCGCACCTGCGGCGAACAGCTATTTCTCCGCCGGGCCCGCATCCGACGGACACTGGGGTCGTTGGCACATACGTGCACCCATACGACTCCTCCCACCAGCGCCCGAGCCCGATCCCTGCCATGCGCCCCTCGCAGGACCCATCGGGCGGTCAGTCCCACACCCCGATCTACGACGCGCTGTACTCCGAGTACCGCCGGTCGTTCCGGGCGCTGCCGGGTGATCGGAGCGGCGAGGAGAATCTCGGCTTCGTGGCCTTCGGTACCGGGCTCTTCGGCAGCCGCCTCCCACTCAGCAGCCACTCCGGCCACTCCACCAGTCTCTCCACCGGACTTTCCGGACACAGCGGAGCCACCGGACACGGCAGCGGCCCGAGCACACACACCGGCAGCCTCGGCTCCTGGCAGCGGGTGGGACGGCACTCCGGGCGCACCCAGCCTGCGGCTCTGCCCCCGGGATCGGGGTCGCGAGGAACCTGACCCCATGACTGTGCCCCGGACCGTCTCGTATCCGAAACGGTCCGGGGCACAGTCATGGGGCCTTGCGTGCTACTTGTTACGGCCGCGCTTCTCGCGGACCCGCACCGAGATGTGGATCGGGGTGCCCTCGAAGCCGAACTCCTCGCGCAGCCGACGCTCGACGAAGCGTCGGTAGCCGTGCTCCAGGAAGCCCGAGGCGAACAGCACGAAGCGCGGCGGCTTGGTGCCCGCCTGGGTGCCGAAGAGGATCCTCGGCTGCTTACCACCGCGGACGGGGTGCGGGTGGGAGGCGACGACCTCACCGAGGAAGGCGTTCAGCCGGCCGGTGGGGACGCGGGTCTCCCAGCCGGCGAGGGCGGTCTCGATGGCCGGGACCAGCTTCTCCATGTGACGGCCGGTGACGGCGGAGACGTTGACCCGCGGGGCCCACGCGATCTGCGCGAGCTCCGTCTCGATTTCGCGCTCCAGGTAGTAGCGACGCTCCTCGTCGAGGGTGTCCCACTTGTTGTACGCGATCACCAGGGCGCGCCCGGCCTCCACGGCCATGGTGATGATGCGCTGGTCCTGGACGCTGATGGACTCGCTGGCGTCGATCAGGACGACGGCGACCTCGGCCTTCTCCACGGCAGCTGCGGTGCGCAGCGAGGCGTAGTAGTCCGCACCCTCCTGGAGGTGGACCCGGCGGCGGATACCGGCCGTGTCGATGAACTTCCAGGTGATGCCGCCGAGCTCGATCAACTCGTCGACCGGGTCGCGGGTGGTACCCGCGAGTTCGTTGACGACCACGCGGTCCTCATTCGCCACCTTGTTCAGCAGCGAGGACTTGCCGACATTCGGACGGCCGATGAGCGCGATCCGTCGCGGTCCGCCGATCGCGGTGCCGAAGCGCTGCGCCGGGGCCTCGGGAAGCGCTTCGAGTACGGCGTCGAGCAGGTCACCGGTGCCGCGGCCATGCAGCGAGGAGACCGGGTGCGGCTCGCCGAGGCCCAGCGACCAGAGAGCGGTGGCGTCCGCCTCGCCGCTCTGTCCGTCGACCTTGTTGGCGCACAGCACGACGGGCTTGCCGGCCTTGCGCAGCAGCTTGACGACGGCTTCGTCGGTGTCGGTCGCGCCGACGGTCGAGTCGACCACGAAGACGACCGCGTCGGCGGCCTCGATCGCGTACTCGGCCTGGGCGGCGACGGAGGCGTCGATGCCCAGCACGTCCTGCTCCCAGCCACCGGTGTCGACGACCTTGAAGCGGCGGCCCGCCCACTCGGCCTCGTAGGTCACGCGGTCGCGGGTGACGCCCGGCTTGTCCTCGACGACCGCCTCACGGCGGCCGATGATCCGGTTCACCAGCGTCGACTTGCCGACATTGGGCCGGCCGACGACGGCGAGCACGGGAAGCGGCCCGTGACCGGCCTCACCGATCGCGCCCTCGACCTCTTCGGCGTCGAAGCCCTCCTCCGCGGCGAGCTCCATGAACTCCGCGTACTCGGCGTCGCCAAGCGCTCCGTGCTCGTGGTCCGAGCCATCGGAGTGAATCTGGTCGTTCATGAAGTCCGTTCCTCTTTGCATCATCATCGATGGGTCACGACCACGCGGCCCACTACTCAAGTCTTACCTAGCGCCCGGTGAAACGTCTGGCCTCGTCCAGATGGGCGGTCAGCCGCCCCTGGATCCGTACCGTCGCCTCGTCCAGCGCCCTGCGCGTGCGCCGACCGCCACCACCCTTGTCCGAGCTGCGCGCCCCCTCTTGCGCGTCGAAGGCATCACCGAAGACGACATCGACCCGGCTGCGCAAAGGCGGCAGTGCCGATATCAACCGTCCGCGGCGCTCCGTGCTTCCCAGTACGGCCACGGGCACGATCGGCGCCCCGCTGCGTACCGCGAAGTATGCGAGCCCGGCACGCAGGGAGGCGAAGTCGCCCTCGCCCCTGGTGCCCTCGGGGAAGATCCCGAGCACCCCGCCGTCCTCCAGCACGCCGAGGGCGTGCGTGATGGCGGTGCGGTCGGCGATCGTGCGGTCCACCTTCAGCTGACCGATTCCGCGCAGGAACGGGTCGAGCGGGCCGACGAACGCCTCTTTCTTGATCAGGAAGTGGACGGGCCGGGGCGCGGTGCCCATCAGCATCGGACCGTCGATGTTGTGGGAGTGGTTCACCGCGAGTATGACGGGTCCGGAGGCGGGAACCCGCCACGCACCGAGGACGCGGGGCTTCCACAGCCCGTACATCAGCCCGATGCCGATCCCGCGCCCGACCGCTGCGCCGCGCAGCGTGGGCGAGCCCGTGGCTCGGGTCACTTCGCGGCCCGCTTCTCCTCGACGAGGGTGACGACGCACTCGATGACCTGCGGGAGGGTCAGCTCGGTGGTGTCCACCTCGACGGCGTCGTCCGCCTTGGCCAGCGGGGAGGTCTTGCGGCCGGAGTCGGCCGTGTCCCGCTTGATCAGCGCCTCCTTGGTGGCGGCGAGATCGGAGCCCTTGACCTCTCCGCTGCGGCGGGCGGCGCGCGCCTCCGGCGATGCGGTGAGGAAGATCTTCAGGTCGGCGTCGGGCAGCACCGTGGTGCCGATGTCGCGGCCCTCGACGACTATGCCCCGCTCGGCGGCGGCGGCGATGGTCCGCTGCAGCTCGGTGATCCGGGTGCGCACCTCGGGGACCGCGCTGACGGCGCTGACGTTGGAGGTGACTTCCTGGGTACGGATCGGGCCCGAGGCGTCCTCACCGTCGACGGTGATCGTCGGGGCGGCCGGGTCCGTACCGGAGACGATGACCGGCTTGGCGGCGGCGGTCGCCACCTCCATCGCGTCCTGCACGTCGATGCCGTTGTTCAGCATCCACCAGGTGATCGCCCGGTACTGGGCGCCGGTGTCCAGGTAGCTCAGGCCGAGCTGGGCGGCGACGGCCTTGGACGTGCTCGACTTGCCGGTGCCGGAGGGCCCGTCGATGGCGACGATCACTGCGGCCGGGGCCGTCCGGGCGGCGGCGCTTGCGGTTTCCACGGTGGTGGACACCCTTCCTGGTACACGGGGTGAGCGGGACGAGGGCGCGCGAACCCGCCCCGCACAAGGTTACCGAGTGTCGGAGCGGTCCTCTGCACCCCTGTGGACAACCACCTCCCGCTCCCGTCGCCCCGGGCCTACTGGCGTAGCGACCAGCCCCGCTCGCGCAGTGCCGCACTCAGTTCGGCGACCGCGCTCGGCTCGACCATCAGCTGGACCAGGCCCGCCTGCTGCCCGGTGGCGTGCTCGATACGGACGTCCTCGACGTTGACCCCGGCCCGTCCGGCGTCGGCGAAGATCCCGGCCAGTTCGCCCGGCCGGTCGCTGATGAGCACGGACACGGTCTCGTACGAGGTGGGGGCCGTCCCGTGCTTGCCGGGTACCCGGACCCGGCCCGCGTTGCCGCGGCGCAGGACGTCCTCGATGCGTTCGGTGCCTTCGCGGCGCTTGTCGTCGTCACCGGACTGCAGACCGCGCAGCGCCCGTACCGTCTCGTCCAGGTCGGCGGCGACCCCGGCGAGCACGTCGGCGACCGGGCCGGGGTTGGCGGAGAGGATCTCCACCCACATCCGGGGGTCGGAGGCGGCGATCCGGGTGACGTCCCTGATGCCCTGACCGCAGAGACGTACGGCGGTCTCGTCGGCCTCCTCCAGGCGGGCGGCGACCATCGACGAGATCAACTGCGGGGTGTGGGAGACCAGGGCGACGGCCCGGTCGTGCGCGTCGGCGTCCATGACGACCGGTACGGCGCGGCAGAGCGCGACCAGTTCCAGGGCGAGGTTGAGGACCTCGGTGTCGGTGTCACGGGTCGGAGTGAGGACCCAGGGGCGGCCCTCGAAGAGGTCCGCGGTGGCGGCGAGGGGGCCCGACCGCTCCTTGCCCGCCATGGGGTGCGTACCGATGTACGGCGTGAGGTCGACGCCGCGGGCCTCCAGCTCGCGACGCGGGCCGCCCTTGACGCTGGCGACGTCGAGGTAGCCGCGGGCCACGCCGTCCCGCATGGCGGTGGCCAGCACCGATGCCACGTGGGCGGGCGGCACGGCGATGATCGCCAGGTCGACGCGGCCCTCGGGTGCCTCGTCCGTACCGGCGCCGAGTGCGGCCGCGGTGCGGGCCGATTCGGTGTCGTGGTCGACGAGGTGGACATGGATGCCGCGCCCGGCGAGGGCAAGGGCTGCGGAGGTGCCGACGAGGCCCGTTCCGATGACGAGGGCGGTTCTCACTGGGCGATGTCCTTGCGGAGGGCAGCGGTGGCGCCGAGGTACACGTGCGCGATCTCGGACTTGGGAAGGTACGTCTCGACGTGCGCGAGGATCCGCACCACGCGGGGCATGGCCCCCACGATGTCCAGCTCCTGGGCGCAGATCAGCGGTACGTCGACGATACCGAGCCCGCGTGCCGCGGCGGCCGGGAAGTCGCTGTGCAGATCGGGGGTGGCCGTGAACCAGACGCTGATCAGGTCGTCGGCGACGAGGTTGTTGCGCTCCAGGACGGCGGTGAGCAGAGCGCTGACCCGCTCATCCATGTGTCCGGCCTCGTCCTGCTCCAGCTGGACGGCTCCACGGACTGCTCGTACCGCCACGTCGTGCTCCTCGCTTCTTCGTACGTGTCGCGCCTGCTGTCCGCCTGCGTGATCACTGGACGACCAGCCTAGAGGGGCGGCGCGACGGGCGGCCGGAGTGCTCTCTCCGTGAGACGGGCGGTGGCACGCGCGGACGGGATCACACAGCGGAATCACACGTGCGGGATCACGGATCACACGGCGGGACCGCACGGACGGGATCACACGGCCGGATCACATGGCGGGATCGCACGGGCGGAGCGCTTCGGCCGGAGGGCTCCGCCCGTGATGGCGAAGACCCTCCGGCCGCGTGGGGTGTTCCGAAGGAACACCTCCTTCCGCACAGTGAACGGCCCTTCCGGCCGCCCCCTGGCTCAGAGCTGCTGCTCCCGGACCAGGTCCTCGATCGAGCGGCCCTCCGGTACCTCGCCCGACGGAGTCAGTTTGTCGACGGCCGTCGGCAGCGACCGGGCGATCTCGTCGGCTGCCTGTTCCGCGGAGACCCCGGTCTCCTGGGCGACCCTCTGCAGGGTCTCGTTCGGCAGTGCCTCGGCGATCTGGGCGCCGCTGACCGCCTGGTTCTCACCGGTGCCGACCCAGGACTGCGCCTGGTCGACGAGGCCTGACTTGGTGAGCATCCCGATCAGCCCTTCGAGCGCGTTGCCGCTGCCGCCCGTACCGCCTTGGCCGCCACCCAGTGCGCCCAGCAGCGCGCCAAGTATGTTCCCGGCACCGCCGGAGCCGCTGCCCTGGCCGCCACCGCCCAGCAAACTGCCCAGCAGGCTACCGAGGTCGTTTCCCGCCATGGTTCTGCCTTTCCGGAGGGGATGATTTATCGACAATGTCGATCAGAACCCGGGCTTCTGCCACTTGAGCGGGGCGGGTCCGCCGTCACACAGCGGTCGCCGGACCGGCCCGGCGGACATCGGCCAGAAGCGCTGCCTCCGCGACATCCGGATGCTCGCTGTCCCGCAGCGCGGCCAACTGGCCCGGCCATGGATCCGTCCACCGGGTGCTACCGCCCGCCCGGACCACCAGCTCCACCGCGGCCAGCCCCGCAACGGCAGACCCCCGCGCCCGCAGCGCAGCCACCACCGTGCCGATAGCCGCCAGGGTATGTGCGGCAACCGGCCCGCCCGTTCAGCCAGCGTGTGGCGATCTCTGCCCGGTCGGCAGGAGCGAGGGAGGCGACACCGCCGAGTTCGCCCCGCCAGTGGGTGAGCCCGTCGGCCGACCTTCGAGTGCCCGGGCGACGGCGTCAAGGTCGCGGCGGACGGCGGCGAGCAACGGTGCCAGCCGGCGTTCATCGGGGTTCCCGGCGTCCAGGGCCGTGTGCGCGGCGCGGTAGGCGGTGTCGTCCAGGGAGCGGGTGTGTTCGACGATGGCCCGCGTACGGACCGGGTACGGCAGGCGTTCGAACCAGGTGTGCAGAGCGGTTGCTTCTTCTCTGGGGTACGGAGGTGTCGTCGTCGCGCTCACCAGAGGGTGGCGCGGCCAGCCCTTCCGATCATCGTCGTGGCGGTGACGGTGGCACCGCAGATCTCCCGGTGCAACACATTCGGGCTCACGTACCCTCACCGGCATGATCACCCCTGCCCCCGAGGCTCTCGTACGCGACCACACGGTCTACTCCTGTGTGATGGGCTCACGCGCCTTCGGGCTCGCCACGGACGGCAGCGACACCGACCGGCGCGGCGTCTTCCTCGCACCGACCCCGCTGTTCTGGGGGTTCGACAAGCCACCGACGCATGTCGACGGCCCGGCGGAGGAGCAGTTCTCCTGGGAGCTGGAACGCTTCTGCGAGCTTGCTCTGCGCGCCAACCCCAATGTGCTGGAGTGCCTGCACTCGCCGCTGGTGGAACACGTCGACGCGGTGGGCCGTGAACTCCTCTCCCTGCGCGGGGCGTTCCTGTCGCGGCTGGCCCATCAGACTTTCGTCCGGTACGCGTTGGGCCAGCGCAGGAAGCTGGAGGCGGACGTACGTCAGTACGGGGCGCCGCGCTGGAAGCACGCCATGCATCTGCTGCGGCTGCTGGCCAGCGGCCGGGATCTGCTGCGCACGGGCGAGCTCGTGATCGAGGTGGGGTCGGCCCGGGAAGAGCTGCTGGCGGTGAAGCGCGGCGAGGTGCCGTGGCCGGAGGTCGAACGCCGCATGACCCGCCTGGCCGAGGAGAACGACGAGGCCGACTGCTCCCCGCTCCCCCCACGGCCGGACCGGGCTCGCGTGGAGGACTTCTTGATCCGCACCCGCCGGTCGTCCGCGCTGCTGCCCGATCCGGGGTGAACGGTCCGCCCACCGGCGGGGGCGGACCGTTCCCTCCCTGGTCGGGCGGACGTTCAAGCCCGTCCGGCGATTGAGGACAACGACGCCCACCCCGTCAACCGCGCACGCACCACAAGATCGTGCAGTGCGTCGAACCCACCGGCCACCTCGGGAAGCCTGGATTGCGTCTGCGCCTCGTCAAGCACCCCGTGCAGCGCCTCGACGTCCCGGGACACCACTGAGTCGCCTCTATCCTCCGCTCCCTTGTGCTCGGCCTCGGCCTTGGCGGCGATCAGCTCGGGCAGGTACGCCGGAGCGGCCACCTCCCCGAGGAGCGTCGGCAGATGCGCCCGCACCTCACCGCTGCGCATCAGATGGATACCGGTGAGCAGCGCGCGGAACGTGTACAGCAGCGGCTTCAGTTCGCCCGTCTTCTCGAAGAGCCGCCACTGGGTGTTGGCGAAGCCCCGGTAGTGGTGCGCGTGATTGCGGGTGAGCACATCGGGCGCCAGATCCACCAGTTCCGCGTGCAACTCACTCGTGTGCACAACGAGCGGAGACAGCAACTGTTCCAGCACGTAGCCGTTCGGCCTCAGCAACAACTGGACGAACTTCCGCAGATCATGGGTGACCAGGTCCATCTCGACCCCGTCCCTGTCCCACATCCGCGAGCGCGTCTCCTCGGGCTTGCGCAGCCCGAGTAGATCGTCGGCGGGCAGGAGATGGACCCCCCGAAGGTCCACATCCGAATCCCTGGACGGGAACCCGTACAGATGCGCCCCGGAGACCGTGGCGAACAGCAGCGGGTGGCTTTCCTCGGCGAGCACCGGGCCGAAGTCCATGACCGGCAGCCCGGCCTCCTGGAGGTGCATCGTTTCTTTACGCATTGATCAAGCGTCCCAGAGCGCCCCCAGCGACAGCAGATCGCTCCGGTACTCGATCCGCTCCGACCACTCCTTGGGCCAGGCCCCCGCCCCCAGGTGCGCCCCGGCGAGCGCTCCGGTCAGGCAGCCGAGGGAGTCCGAGTCGCCACGGGTGCAGGTGGCGCGGCGGAGGGCGGTGACGGGTTCTTCGGGGAAGAGCAGGAAGCAGTGCAGGGCCGTGGCGAGGGCCTCCTCGGCGATCCAGCCGTCGCCGGTTGTCTCGCAGGGGTCGGTCTCCGGGGACGGGTCGCGCAGGGCGTCCTGGACGCGGGCCAGGGCGGTGAGGCATTCGTCCCAGCCGCGCTGGATGTACTGCTCCGGCGAGGCGTCGCCGGCGTACCGCCAGAGGTCGCCGAGCCAGCGCGTGAGGTAGCGGCTGCTGTTCTCGTACGCGTAACTGCGCAGCTGCCCGATCAGCCCCGTCGGCTCCGCACCCTGCGCCAGCAGGTACACCGCGCGGGCCATCAGGTCGGACGCGGCGAGCGCCGTCGGGTGCCCGTGGGTGAGGGCAGCCTGCAACTGGGCGGCGCCGGAGCGCTGTTCGTCGCTCAGCCCGGGCACGAGCCCGATGGGCGCGACCCGCATATTGGCGCCGCAGCCCTTGGAGCCGGTCTGGCTGGCCTCCTGCCAGAGCCGGTCGCTGTCGAGCAGGCGGCAGGCGGTCATGCAGGTACGGCCGGGGGCACGGTTGTTGTCGGGCGAGTGGTACCAGTCGACGAACTCCTCGCGCACCGGGCGGACCAGCCGCAGCGGGGTGAGCAGCCCTCGGTCCATGGCGGTACGGATGCCCCGCCCCAGGGCCAGCGTCATCTGGGTGTCGTCGGTGACGATCGCCGGCTTCGGCAGCCGCATCTGGCGCCACGGCCCACACTTGGCGAGGATCGACGGCACGTTGTTGAACTCGGTCGGGAAGCCCAGTGCATCGCCGAGCGCGAGCCCGGTCAGTGCGCCGGTGGCGGCCTGTTTGGTGATGGTCCTGGTCACGATCACGTGGTTCTTCCTTCCGGTCTCAGCAGTGGAGGGTGCAGGGCGGTAGCGGCACCCGCCCGGTAGAGAGCGGCCGGTTTCCCCCGTCCGCCGGTGCGGCGCGGTGATCCCTCCACGGCTTGGACGAAGCCGGGCGTGGTGAGGACCTTGCGCCGGAAGTTGGGCCGGTCCAGCTCGACGCCCCAGACCGTCTCGTACACCTGCTGGAGTTCCCCCAGGGTGAATTCGGGTGGGCAGAAGGCGGTGGCCAGGCAGCTGTATTCGAGTTTGGCGCCGATCCGGTCGTGTGCGTCGGCGAGGATGCGGTCGTGGTCGAAGGCGAGCGGTCCGGTGGCGCCGGCGTCCCACCACTGGGCGATGGCCGCGTCGCCGCCGCCGCGCGGTTCGGGCAGGTCGGGTACGAGTGCGGCGTAGGCGACGGAGACGACGCGCATCCTCGGGTCGCGGTCCGGTGCGCTGTAGGTGCGCAGCTGCTCCAGGTGGAGGGCGGAGACGGTGCCTTCGGTCAGGCCGGTCTCCTCGGCGAGCTCCCGGCGGGCGGCGTCCTCGGCGGACTCGCGGGGCAGGACGAAGCCGCCGGGCAGCGCCCAGTGGCCCTTGTACGGGTCCTCGCCCCGTTCGACGAGCAGGACGTGCAGCCGGGTGTCGCGGACCGTGAAGACGGCGAGGTCGACGGTGACCGCGAAGGGTTCGAAGGCGTACGGGTCGTAGCCCTCGGGGACACCGGCGCTCATCGGTGCTCCGGGAGGGGTGCGGCGAAGTTCCAGCCGTCGGCGAGCAGGGTGTCGACGGCGTCGACCGCGGTGGCCAGGCGTTCCTGATGGGTTCCGGTGAGCTCGATGAACTTCCTTCCCGTACGGATGAGTTCGGCCCGGAAGCGGTCGGTCATCCAGGGTCGCAGCTCCTCGCCGTCACGCAGTCCGTCGTCTTCGAAGGCGACGCCCTCGTGGTCGGTGAGCAGCCACAGATGGTGGGCGACCCGGTCGGCGGTCTCCTCGACGAGCGGGTTGCGACCGCCGACGTACCGCTCGTGCCAGACGGTGGTGGCGAAGGAGTCGGTGTCGCAGAAGAGCACCGGCGACCCGGCGCGCGCGGCCGCCTCCTCCTTGTCGTTCTGCGCCTGTGCGATCAGCGGGAAGTCGTCGGTGGTGAAGACGACGTCCTCCCACTGGGCCCCGGGCCACCGGGCGCGCAGCGCGGCCAGCTTCTGTTCGCTGAACTCCCGTCCGTACTCGGCGACGTAACGGGTCTGCGCCCAGACGTCGCCGCGCCGCCGGTAGTGGTCGGTGAGGGCGCGGGCCATCGTCGTGGTGCCGGTGGATTCCGCGCCGAGGACGACGATCCGGCGGGTGAGCGCGGCCCTTACGGGCGGTTCGAGGAAGTCCCAGCAGCCGACCGGGTCCTTGCGGACGGCGGTGCCGGAGACCGGGAAGACCGTGCGGTCGGGGTCGACGCAGATGGATTCGGCGCCGAACCGGCGGGCCAGTTCGTCCCCGTACGGCTCCGAGGTGAAGACGGCGTCCACCGGCTCGGGCACGGCCCCGGTGAAGACGGCCATGTGCGCGTCCCAGATCACCGGGTCGTGGAGATCCATGCGGATGTCGTCGACAGCGCCCACGACCCGTACGTCCGGGTGCACCTCCCGCATCCAGGCCACCCGGTCGGCAAGCGGTACGGACTCGACGGATGCTGCACAGACCAGGACGGTCAGCCGCTCACAGCGGTCCTGCGCGGTGCGGACCAGGTGGTGGTGGCCGGCGTGCGGCGGGTAGAACTTGCCGAGGACGAGCCCGTGCTCGAAGCGCCTCATGCCGTCACCTCCACCGGCTGCCGCTGCTGTACGACGAGATCGCGCCGCCAGTTGCGCAGGCCGATCAGGCACAGCGTCAGGAAGCCGATGTACAGCAGGGAGGTCAGATAGAGCTCCTTGTGCGCGTACAGCGGGATGTACACCACATCGGCGGCGATCCAGAGCCACCACGACTCGACGAGCTTCCTGCACTGCCCGTACGTCGCCGTCAGGGACAGCGCGGTCGTCAGGGCGTCCCAGAAGGGCACGGTCGAGTCGGTGGCGCGGTCGAGCAGGACGGTGAGGGCGAATGCCCCCACCGCCCCTGCCGCGAGCAGCCAGACCCATTCGGTGCGCGTGGTGCGCCGCACCGGCAGGTCCGGTGTTCCTGGTCCACCCCCGTGGGTCCAGGTCCACCAGCCGTACGCGGCAAGGGCGATGAAGACGATCTGGAGGCCTGCGTCGGCGTACAGACCGGACTGGCTGAACAGCAGGATGAAGAAGAGGTTGTTGGCGATGCCGATCGGCCAGTTGGCGAGGTGCTGGCGGGCCACGAGCCAGACGCACAGCGCTCCGCTGCCGAAGCCGAGCACCTCGGTCCAGCTGACCGGGGTGCCCAGGACCGTCACCAGGGGTTGCTGCAGGGGATCGAGGAAATCCGCGAGACTCACTCCCGCCTCCTTAATAGTCACACTGACTATAAAGGCAGGACGGCCGCAGCAAAAGGCCCGCGGCCGATTCCTGTTCGACAAACGAGAGCAGGAACCGGCCGCGGGCCGTGGAGCGGACGGAGTCGGGCTACAGACCGACCTCGCGCATCAGCATGCCCACCTCGGTGTTGGTGAGGCGGCGCAGCCAGCCGGACTTCTGGTCGCCCAGCGGGATCGGTCCGAAGGACGTCCGTACGAGCCGCTCGACCGGGAAACCGGCCTCGGCCAGCATCCGGCGGACGATGTGCTTGCGGCCCTCGTGGAGGGTCACCTCGACCAGGTAGTTCTTGCCGGTGTTCTCGACGACGCGGAAGTGGTCGGCGCGGGCGTACCCGTCCTCCAGCTGGATGCCGTCCTTGAGCCGCTTGCCCAGGTCGCGCGGGAGCGGTCCCTGGATGGCGGCCAGGTAGGTCTTCTTCACCCCGTACTTGGGATGGGTCAGGCGGTGGGCCAGCTCGCCGTGGTTGGTGAGCATGATGATGCCCTCGGTCTCGGTGTCCAGCCGTCCGACGTGGAAGAGCCGCGTCTCACGGTTGGTGACGTAGTCTCCGAGGCACTGGCGGCCGTCCGGGTCCTCCATGGAGGAGACGACACCGGCGGGCTTGTTCAGCGCGAAGAAGAGGTACGACTGGGCGGCGACGGTCAGACCGTCGACCTTGATCTCGTCCTTGTGCACATCGACGCGCATGCCCTGCTCGATGACGATCTCGCCGTTGACCTCGACGCGGGCCTGCTCGATCAGCTCCTCGCAGGCGCGGCGCGAGCCCATGCCGGCCCGGGCGAGGACCTTCTGCAGCCGCTCGCCCTCCTGCTCGGCGCCCGGGTGGGTCTTGGGCGTCCTGATGTCGGGCTTGCCCGCGTACCTGTCCCGGTTGCGCTGCTCGATCTTGGCGTCGAGCTCACGCGGACGGGACGGGGCGCCCTGGCGGCGCGGGCCGCCGCTCCTGCCGCTGCCGGCCTGCGCGGCCTTCGGGCCGCCCTTGGCGCCACCGCGGGCCGCCGCGCCGCGGCCCTTGCGGGGGCCGTCGCCGCTCTTCTCTCCGGTGGAGCCCACGTCGTAGCGGCGCTCCTCGGGCCGGGGCCTGCGGGAACGCTGCTCCTGCTTGCCGTCGCGCCCGGCGCCGGCACCCCGGGGATTCCGGTTGCCGCCGCTCTTGCCGCTGCCGCTTCCGCTGTTCCTGCCACTGCTTCGCATCAAAATTCCGTCTTGTCGTCTGCGTGAGTATCCGGGGTGTCCGGTGCGTCCGGATCGAACGACGGCACACCCTCTAGCGTCTCAGCCTCGATCGCGTCCGCCTCGGGGAGGAAGGGCGCGAGCTCCGGGAGCTCATCCAGGCCACGCAGGCCCATCCGCTCCAGAAAGTAGTTCGTCGTCCTGTACAGGATCGCACCTGTTTCGGGTTCCGCGCCCGCCTCCTCGACGAGGCCCCTCTGCAGCAGGGTCCGCATGACCCCGTCACAGTTCACACCGCGGACCGCGGAGACCCTCGACCGGCTGACCGGCTGGCGGTACGCGACGACCGCGAGGGTCTCCAGGGCGGCCTGTGTGAGACGGGCCTGCTGCCCGTCCAGAACGAAGCCCTCGACGGCTGCCGCGTACTCCGGGCGGGTGTAGAAGCGCCAGCCGCCCGCGACCAGCCTCAGATCGAAACCGCGGTGCTGCACGGTGTACTCGTCGGCCAGCTCGCGCAGCGCGTCGGCGACGGCTCTGCGGGGCCGCTCCAGCACCTTGGCCAGGTGCTCCTCGGTGGCGGGCTCGTCGACGACCATGAGGACGGCCTCCAGGGCGGGCTTGAGGTCAAGGTCCGCGACGGTGGAGCCGGTGGTGTCCTGCTCACTCATGCCTTCACATCCTCGGAGACGTCCTGCACCTCGGTGTCGAACTCGTCCGTCACGACGGGCTCGGCCACCTCTCCCCCGGCCCAGCGCACCAGGAGCTCCCCGAGCGCCTCGTCCTGGTCGAGCGCGACGGCCTTCTCCCGGTACAGCTCCAGCAGCGCGAGAAACCGGGCGACGACGGTGAGGGTGTCCTGGGCGTCCTCGGTGAGCACCTGGAAACTGATCTCCCCTGCCTCCCTCAGCCGCGCCACCACGATCTCGGCCTGTTCCCGCACGCTGACCAGCGGTGCGTGGATGTGGTCGACGTACACCTGCGGCTCGGGCTTCGGCTGCATCGCCTTCACGGCCAGCCTGGCGAACCCCTCGGCCCCGATGCTGATGACGACCTCGGGCAGCAGCTCGGCGTGGTGCGGCTCCAGCCCCACGGTCCGCGGAAAGCGCCGGCCCTCCGACTCCAGTCGCTCGCTGAAGATCTCCGCGATGCGTTTGTATGCGCGGTACTGGAGCAGCCGGGCGAAGAGCAGGTCCCGCGCTTCGAGCAGCGCCAGATCCGCCTCGTCCTCCACCTCGGCAGCGGGCAGCAGTCTGGCCGCTTTCAGATCGAGCAGAGTCGCGGCGACGACGAGGAACTCGGTGGTCTGATCCAGATCCCAGTCCGGCCCCATGGCGCGGATGTGCGCCATGAACTCGTCGGTGACCTTCGACAGTGCGACTTCGGTCACATCCAGCTTGTGCTTGGAGATGAGCTGCAGAAGCAGATCGAACGGCCCCTCGAAGTTCGCCAGGCGAACAGTGAACCGCCCGTCGTCGGCGGATTCGGGGGACGGGCCGGGTGTTGTCGGCACAGCGGGCTCGGGGGGTGTCACGGGCGCGTCGGGGGCGGCGGGCCCGGCGGATGCTGCCGCACCGGCCACCGACAGGTCCGGGGACGCGCCCCCGGCTTCGTGAAGTGGCGCGGTGGCAAAGTCGCCGTCGGCGTCCACGCCCTCCACCGGCCCCTGCGCAGGCCGACCGCCCGGGCCGCCCAAGGGACGGCGAGGGGTACGGGCGGGCTCGTCGGTCGTCGGCATGAAGGTCCAGGGGCAAGCGGGATACGGGCGGCGGGCAGTGGCCCGTACAGCGAGGAGCCGGACCGCCCGGCCGGCGTCGGCTCTCCGGGCAGGCTACCGGCGCCCGACCGGTCAGCGGCCGCGCAGCCGCCGTACGAGGATGCTCGCGTCGCCCCGCGACTCCAGGTCCGCGAGAACGACCGCGACCGCCTCGCGGACGATCCGCCCACGGTCGACCGCGAGCCCGTGCTCCCCGCGGAGCACGAGACGGGCGTGTTCGAGGTCCATCAGTTCCTCGGCCGAGACATAGACGGTGATCTTCTCGTCGTGGCGCTCACGGCCGCTGGGCCGCCGGTTCGCCCCGCGCCTGCGCTGCTGCTGAACGGCAGGAGCGGCAACCGCCTCCTGCGCGGACGACGCGGACCGCTGCGTGGACGGCGAGGACTGCTGAGGCCTGCGCCCCGGCTGTCCGGCCGCGGCGACCCGGTCACCGCCACGGCTACGCGATTCCCCCGCGTCGGCGTCCGCCGCGGAGTGCTCCTCCCGCGAAGGGGCCGCGGTGCCGACGACGGTCTCCGGCGCACCCGTCCCGGACCCGTCAGCCGCCGGATCGCTCTCCCCGGCCGGGCCGGGCACCCGGGCCTCGGCGTTCGCCTTGCGCCGCCGGTCCGCGGGGGACGAGGCCTGCAGCCCCATCCCCCCGGTGGTACGGAACAGTTCGTCGGCCCCGGGCAGACTCACTCGGCGTGACACCGGGCGAGCACCTCCCTGGCGAGCTGGCGATAGGCGGCGGCACCGACCGAGTTGGAGGCGTACGTGGTGATGGGCTCACCGGCGACCGTGGTCTCCGGGAAGCGCACGGTGCGCCCGATGACCGTGTGGTAGACGTGGTCGTCGAAGGCCTCGACGACGCGCGCGAGGACCTCGCGGCTGTGCACCGTACGGGAGTCGTACATGGTGGCGAGGATGCCGTCGAGCTCCAGGTCCGGGTTGAGCCGCTCCTGGACCTTCTCGATGGTCTCGGTGAGCAACGCAACACCTCGCAGCGCGAAGAACTCGCACTCGAGCGGCACTATCACCTTGTGGGCCGCCGTCAGGGCGTTCACGGTGAGCAGGCCCAGCGAGGGCTGACAGTCGATCACGATGTAGTCGTAGTCGGCCATCAGCGGCTTCAGGGCACGCTGCAGCGTGGACTCCCGGGCCACCTCGCTCACCAGCTGCACCTCGGCAGCCGACAGGTCGATGTTGCTGGGCAGCAGGTCCATGTTCGGGACCGCGGTCTTCAGCAGGACCTCGTCGGCCGACATGCCCCGCTCCATGAGCAGGTTGTAGACCGTGAGGTCGAGCTCCATCGGGTTGACGCCGAGCCCGACCGACAGGGCTCCCTGCGGGTCGAAGTCGACGAGCAGGACACGACGCCCATACTCCGCGAGCGCGGCACCCAGGTTGATGGTCGACGTGGTTTTGCCGACGCCGCCCTTCTGGTTGCACATCGCGATGATCTTCGCGGGACCGTGATCGGTCAGCGGACCCGGGATCGGGAAGTAGGGCAGGGGCCGACCGGTCGGGCCGATCCGCTCACGGCGCTGGCGGGCAGCGTCGGGCGCGAGGGTGGCCGCGTACTCCGGATCGGGCTCGTACTCGGCGTCGGGGTCGTAGAAGTGCCCCTGGGGCACCTCGTCGAAGTCGGCGAAGTGGGCGGTCTCTCGGCCACTCTCGTTGCCGGCCATGGCGTTCACGTGTAGGCCGTCCATCATCTGGGGGGCTGTCGTCATGTGCTGGTGGGTGGCGAAGGTGCGGACAGCGACGGAGCCGACAGCCTCCAGCCCGTGCGGGCTCTGGCCCCGTGCAGGCATCCCTGGTTGAACACCCCCGGGAGTAAATGTCGACTCATTCACAAGTCGTCTTACCTCCTTGGACGTGACCAGGAAACTTATCGATAGGTCAGCGTGGCACCATGCCGACGATTGGCGACTCTATGGCGTGTCACCGGTCCGCAGCAACACAATCCGCCGGACCCGGCCCGATGTGTCGGCAATCGAACACCTCCCTGTCAAGGGCACGCGGCCACCGGGCGCACTTTTAACGGGTGCACGAATCGGTTAAAGGGTTACGTTCGAGACGAGTTGAACGGGTACCTCGCAGGCGCCCCGACATGCGTCCGGCCGGACCTTGCTGAGCAAGGTCCGGCCGGACGCATGAGATTGACGGGAAATGAAGGGGCGCCCTTCAGGCTGCGGAGGACCGTCAGCCGAGAAGCGAGCTCAGCTCGACGTGCTCCAGGCCGTGCGCCTCGGCCACCTCGCGGTAAACAACCTGCCCGTCATGGGTGTTGAGGCCCTTGGCGAGAGCGGCGTCACGGCGCAGCGCCTCGACCCAGCCGCGGTTGGCGAGCTCGACGATGTACGGCAGCGTGGCGTTGGTGAGGGCGTACGTGGAGGTGTTCGGCACCGCGCCCGGCATGTTCGCGACGCAGTAGAAGACCGAGTTGTGGACCATGAAGGTCGGCTCGGCGTGCGTCGTCGGGTGGGAGTCCTCGAAGCAGCCACCCTGATCGATTGCAATGTCGACAAGTACACTTCCGGGCTTCATCTTGGCGACGAGCTCGTTGGTGACCAGCTTCGGGGCCTTCGCACCGGGGACCAGCACGGCGCCGACGACGAGGTCGGCCTCGATGACGGCCTTCTCCAGCTCGAAGGCGTTGGAGACGACGGTCTTGACCTTGGTGCCGAAGACCTTGTCGGCCTCGCGCAGCTTGTTGATGTCCTTGTCGAGCAGCGTGACATGGAAGCCGAGACCGACAGCGATCTGCGTGGCGTTCCAGCCGGAGACACCGCCGCCGATGACGACGGCCTCGCCGGGAGCCGTACCGGGAACGCCGCCCGGCAGCACGCCGCGGCCACCGACCGAGCGCATCAGGTGGTAGGCGCCGACCTGCGGGGCCAGCCGGCCCGCGACCTCGGACATCGGGGCGAGCAGCGGCAGCGCGCGGTTCGCGGTCTCGACGGTCTCGTACGCGATGGCGGTGGTGCCGGATGCCAGCAGCGCGTCCGTGCACTCGCGGGAGGCGGCGAGGTGCAGGTAGGTGAAGAGCGTCTGGTCCTTGCGGAGGCGGTGGTACTCCTCGGCGACCGGCTCCTTGACCTTGAGCAGCAGGTCGGCGGTGGCCCAGACCTCGTCGGCGGTGGGGAGGATCTGCGCCCCGGCGGCGACGTACTCCTCGTCCGTGATGGAGGAGCCGGCACCGGCGTTCTCCTCGACGACGACCTGGTGGCCGTGGCGGACGAGCTCGTGCACACCGGCAGGCGTGATCGCCACGCGGAACTCGTTGTTCTTGACTTCGCGGGGGATGCCGACCTTCACGTCGATCACGGTCCTTGACTCAGAGGGTTACCCGGACATAGCTACACATACCCGGATAGACGATGCGTAAATGGAGACACCGCGAACACACGCGGCAGAGCCAGTCTAATGAAGGGTTTCGTGCTGTCTAGCCTTATAAAGCATTAATTTTCGGTCACTGCACTACGGATTTCGCAGGCTGCACCTTCCTGCCCCATCAACTTGTCGGCCAGGCCCCGGTGCAGCCGGGCCGCGGCCGGGTCGCCGAGCCGTTCGAGCGTGTCGGCCAGGCGCAGCTCCAGCGCCGCCTGCAGCCGTACGTCCCCGGCCCGCCTGGCCCACTGGACGGCCTCCTGGCAGGTGTGCAGCGCCTCGCGCGGACGGCCCGCGTACTCCTGCACCCGCGCCGCCTCGCTCAGCGCCCGCGCCTGGGCCGGCACATCACCGAGCCTGCGGTACCCGGCCGCGGCGGCTCGCCAGTTCCGCAGCGCCTCGCCGTACCGGCCGGCATAGGTGTGTACGGCGCCGAGCCGCCCGTACAGCCGCGCCTCGTCGGCCCGCTCCCCCTGGGTGAGCCGCTGCGCCAACGCCCGGCCGTACCAGTCGGAGGCCCGCTGGAAGTCCCCCAGCTCAACGTAGGCGCCGCCTACGGATTCCATCGCGCGGCCGGTGGCGTACGGGTCCTTCGCGGCCCGTCCGGCGTCCAGCGCGGCCCGGTACCGGGCCAGCGCCTCCCGCGTACGGCCGGTCCTGGCATCGAGGTCGGCGAGGTTGAGCAGCGCGGCGGCCCGCTCGCGCGGCAGCTCGCGCCGCTCGGCGACGGCCAGCACCAGACCGTGCAGTCCGTACAGCTCGGGCGCGGCGGCCTCGGTGCCCTGGTGCACGGCCAGCGCCCGCACCAGAGCGGACACCAACCGCCTTGCCAGAGTGTCGAGTTCACCATCCTCGACGGCGACGGCCGCCGAGGCCAGCAGGGCGGGCCGGTGGATCCGCAACCATTCGGCGGCCGCATCGGGGTTCGGGAAACGGAGCGAGCGCGGCAGCCCGGCGAGCTTGCGGCGGGCCGGGGAACCCTCGGGATCGGTGACCGCCCGGCAGGACTGCAGCAGCCGTACGGTCCGCTCCAGCATCCTGGCCCTGGCGAGCTGGATCTCCGCCGGCCGGTCCGTGGCCTCCAGCAGCGCCCGCAGCAGCGGGGCGAGGCAGCCGGGCACCTCGTAACGCGGTTGATCCGCCCCATTGGTACGCAGCAGCCCCAGGGCCACGAAGTCCTCGAGGGTCGTCCGGGCTGCGGAGACGGAGCAGCCGGCCAGGGCGGAGGCGGTGTGGGCGTCGGCGAGTCCGGCGGGGGCGAGGGCGAGCAACCGCAGTATCCGGGCGGCGGTCGGCGACAGGGAGTCGTGGGCCAGCCGGAAGGCGCGGGCCAGCGGGCGTGCGCCGGTGGACTGCTCCGTGTCGTGAGGCAGCTGGCGCAGTTGCTTGGTGACATCGGCGACCGACGCCGTGGGGTGGGCGGCGAGCCAGCCGCCGACCATCACCAGGGCGGCCGGCAGTCCACCGCACTCCTCGGCGAGGGCCTCGGCGGTCCGCGGGTCGACGGTGATCCTGACCTGCCCGATGAGGCGGGCAAGCAGCCGGACGGCGGAGCCCGAGTCCAGACCGCCGATGGTGCAGGGGCGCACGCCCGGGATACCGGTCAGCGGACCCTCGGAGGTGGCGACGACCAGGCAGTCGGGGTTGTCCGGCAGCAGCGGGTCGACCTGTTCCGCGTCCACCGCGTCGTCGAGGAGCAGCAGGGCGCGACGTTGGGCGAGGGCCTCGCGGACCATCTCGGAGAGTTCGTCCGCGTCCGCGCCGGGCGGCCCCGTCACCCCCAGCTGGTCGAGCAGCTCGCGGGCGGTGCGCTCGGTGGGGACCGGTGCGCCGCCGGAGTCGGTGAGCCGGGCCCGGAGCAGACCGTCGGGGTGGTCACCGGTGGAGAGCAGTCGGCGGGTGAGTTCGCCGGCGAGTGCGGTGCGTCCGGAGCCGGGGCGTCCGGCGATCAGCAGGACCCGGGCGCGGGCGGCCTTGCGACCGGCCAGGGTGTCCAGTCCGGCCCGCTCGATGTCGGCTCGCAGCGCCTTCAACTCGCGGTCGCGGCCGAAGAATTGGGGTGGAGCGGCGCCGGACGGCTCCTCGGTTCCCGCTGCCTTGGCCGGGCCGCTGGTGTCCACCGCCTGATCCGTCACAGGCCACGCTCCACTTCGCTGCACGCGTTGCCCGCCGGGACTCCGGTCAGGGCATTCCGAGCGTAGTTCAGGCGTGTGGACGAATTTCGTGGAGCGTGGCGCAGAGGTCCCCCGATCGGATCAGCATCTATTCCGATCGGGGACGTCGATCGTCCGTCCAGCGGCCTCTGCGAGGACGTGGACCTCCAACGATCCCCACGAAGCCCTCGAACGATCCCCACGAACCACGGACGATCCGCACGAACCTCGGACGATCCCCCACGAACCCCCGGACCTCGAACGGCCCTTACGGAACGAACCACGGACCTCGAACGATCCTTACGAACCGTCAGACATCGAACGGGCGGGCCGGCCACGGCGCCTCGGCCGGACGCAGCGACTCGATTCCGTCACCGGCGAGCACCGTCGCGAGCGAGAGGACGCCCACCACGAGGCAGTTGTTGTGCAGATCCCCGGCGAGCACTCCCCGTACCAGCTCCTGGAGCGGCACCCGGGCCAGCTCCATGTCGGCCTCCTCCTCGGAGACCACGAAGCGCTCCCCGTCGGCCTCGGAGAGATTCCGGGCCAGGAAGATCCGTACGGCCTCGTCGCAGCCGCCCGGTGTGGTGTAGACGTCGGTCAGCACCCGCCAGTCCTCGGCCTTGACGTGCGCCTCTTCGTAGAGCTCGCGCTGGGCCGCGTGCAGCGGGTTCTCACCGGGGACGTCGAGCAGTCCGGCCGGGATCTCCCAGAGCTTGTGGCGCACCGGGTGGCGGTACTGCCGCAGTACGACGACCCGGCCCTCCTCGTCGAGCGCGAGCACGGCTACCGAGCCCGGGTGGACCTGGTAGTCGCGGCGTACGATCGTGCCGTCGGGCATCACCACTTCATCGGTGCGGACGCTGGTCTTGTTGCCCGTGAAGGGCGTCTCGGTCGCGGTGACCTGCCATTCCTCGGGCGTGTCCTGGAAACCCATCTACGTCCTCCCACAGAAAAACCGAAACCGGGGCACGCACCCTCAGTGGATCCGTACCCCGGTCAACGTTAATGCCTGCGTACCGCCGGACTACTTGCCCGGCGTGGTGCCCTGCTTGCCGGCGGCCTTGACGCCCGTCTTGCGCTCGACGGCCGCCTTGACCAGGCCCGCGAAGAGCGGGTGCGGGCGGGTCGGGCGGGAGCGCAGCTCCGGGTGCGCCTGGGTGGCGACCAGGTAGGGGTGGATCTCACGCGGGTACTCGACGTACTCGACGAGTTTGTTGTCCGGGGAGGTCCCGGAGAAGACCAGACCGGCCTTCTTCTCCAGCTCGGCGCGGTAGGCGTTGTTGACCTCGTAGCGGTGGCGGTGACGCTCCTCCACGTACGGCTGGTCGTCGTACGCCTCACGGACCAGCGAGCCCTCGGCGAGCTTCGCCGGGTACAGGCCGAGCCGCATGGTGCCGCCCAGGTCGCCCGCGCCCTCGACGTATGCCAGCTGCTCCTCCATGGTCGAGATGACGGGGTGCGAGGTGGCGGCGTCGAACTCGGTGGAGTTGGCGTCGGGGATCTCGGCCAGGTTGCGCGCCGCCTCGATCACAATGCACTGCAGGCCGAGGCAGAGGCCGAGCAGCGGCACCTTGTTCTCACGGGCGTACCGGATGGCGCCGATCTTGCCGTTGACACCGCGGTCGCCGAAGCCGCCGGGGACGCAGATCGCGTCGACGTCGGAGAGCTGCTTGGCGGCACCGGCCGGGGTCTTGCAGTCGTCGGAGGCGACCCACTTGACCTTGACCCGGGCCTTGTTCGCGAAGCCGCCGGCCCGGATGGCCTCGGTGACCGAGAGATAGGCGTCGGGCAGGTCGATGTACTTGCCGACGAGCGCGACGGCGACCTCGTGGTCGGGGTTGTGGACGCGGTCCAGCAGGTCGTCCCACGTGGTCCAGTCGACGTCGCGGAACGGCAGATCGAGCTTGCGCACCACGTAGGCGTCCAGGCCCTCGGTGTGCAGCACCTTCGGGATGTCGTAGATCGACTTGGCGTCCACGCAGGCCACCACGGCGGCCTCGTCCACGTCGCACATCAGCGAGATCTTGCGCTTGATGGCGGTCGGTACGTCACGGTCGGCGCGCAGCACGATGGCGTCGGGCTGGATACCGATGTTGCGCAGCGCTGCGACGGAGTGCTGGGTCGGCTTGGTCTTGAGCTCGCCGGACGGGCCGATGTAGGGCAGCAGCGAGATGTGCACGACGAAGACGTTGTCCCGGCCGACCTCGTGGCGGACCTGGCGGACGGTCTCCAGGAACGGCAGCGACTCGATGTCACCGACCGTGCCGCCGACCTCGGTGATGACGACATCGACGTCGTCGGTGGCCATGCGGCGGATGCGGTGCTTGATCTCGTTGGTGATGTGCGGGATGACCTGCACGGTGTCACCGAGGTACTCGCCGCGCCGCTCCTTGGCGATCACCTGCGAGTAGACCTGGCCGGTGGTGACGTTGGCGGAGCCGTCGAGGTCGACGTCGAGGAAACGCTCGTAGTGGCCGATGTCCAGGTCGGTCTCGGCGCCGTCGTTGGTGACGAACACCTCACCGTGCTGGAAGGGGTTCATCGTGCCCGGGTCGACGTTCAGATACGGGTCGAGCTTCTGCATGGTGACCCGAAGGCCGCGCGCCTTGAGCAGGGCACCGAGGCTGGAAGCAGTCAGACCCTTGCCGAGGGAAGAGGCGACACCCCCGGTGACGAAGATGTGCTTGGTCGTCGTGGATGTGGGCTGCATAGCCAAAGGGGGCTCCCGTGGTCGCGATCGTGAGGTGCGTACCGGCGTTGCCGTCCGGAGATTCCGGAGGTGCCGTCGCTGCGGTTCGGGGGCCTCGTCTGCTGTTGCGGACGACCACCGGTCCACGGGCTACCAGGGTATCAGCGACAAAGGGGGGCCTGCTTCCGGCCACGCCCCCGGACGCTCACCGCACGTGAACACCGCAAGCCCCGCACGCTCACCGCACGCTCATTGCACGCGAACACCGCAAGCCCCGCGCGCCCACCCGTTCGGCTGAGAGGCTTTGCTGAGACGGTCGCGCAGATCATCCCGGTGCGTCGTATCCTGCTCGGACCACTCGCTCCGGGCGAGGTACCGAGCTCGTAGGTTCCCCCACAACGCCCCCTTGCGACGACCTCTTTACCCGCAGTAATGCCCTACGGGGCGACATGGCCGTTCGACTGGAGATGCACGTGGCCGGGCGCATCGAGGATTACGCACTCATCGGAGACATGCAGACCGCCGCCCTGGTCTGCCGGGACGGCACAGTCGACTGGCTGTGCCTTCCCCGCTTCGATTCGCACGCCGTTTTCGCGGGACTGCTGGGTACCGAGGAGCACGGCTTCTGGCGCCTGGGACCGGCGCGCGATGACGGGGCGGAGCCGCCGTCCGCGGACCGCCGCCGCTACCGCGGGGACTCCCTCATCCTGGAATCGGAGTGGGACACACCGCGCGGAACGGTCAGAGTGACCGATTTCATGCCACCGCGTGACGGTGCACCGCAGGTGATCCGGATCGTGGAGGGGATCAGCGGCCGGGTGCCGATGCGCTCCGAGCTGCGTATGCGGTTCAGCTACGGGCGGGTGACGCCGTGGGTGCACAAGGTCGACGGCCGTACGGTCGCCGTCGCCGGCCCGGACTCCGTCTGGCTGGACACCCCCGCCGACACCTTCGGCGAGAACCTGACGACGTACTCCGACTTCACGGTCGCGCCGGGTGACCGGATCGCGTTCACGATCAGCTGGCAGCCCTCGCACCACGAGCCGCCCGGTCTGCCGGACCCGGAGGGTTCGCTGGACGCGACGGCGGACTTCTGGCGTGAATGGGTCGAGCAGTGCACGTACCACGGGCCCTACCGCGAGGCCGTGGTCCGCTCCCTGATCACCCTCAAGGCCCTGACGTACGCGCCGACCGGCGGCATCGTCGCCGCACCGACCACCTCCCTGCCCGAGGACATCGGCGGCTCCCGGAACTGGGACTACCGCTACACCTGGCTGCGCGACGCCGCGATCACCCTCTCCTCGCTGCTGCGCACCGGCTACCGCGAGGAGGCCCGCGCCTGGCGCGAGTGGCTGCTGCGGGCGGTCGCCGGCGACCCGGAGAACCTGCAGATCATGTACGGCATCGCGGGCGAGCGCGAGCTGGGCGAGGCCGAACTGGACTGGCTGCCCGGTTACGAGAACTCCAGCCCGGTCCGGGTCGGCAACGGCGCCGCGGGCCAGCTCCAGCTGGATGTGTACGGCGAGGTCACCGAGGCACTTCACCTCGCCCACATGACGGGCCTGACCCGCAACGACTACGCCACCGGCCTCCAGCTCAAGCTGATCGAGTACCTGGAGAAGCACTGGGACGAGCCGGACGAGGGCATCTGGGAGGTGCGCGGCCCGCGCCGCCACTTCGTCCACTCCAAGGTGATGGCCTGGGTCGCCGTCGACCGCACCATCAAGCTGATCGAGTCCGGGGACGCGGAAGGGCCGCTGGAGCGGCTGCGCGGACTGCGCGACGAAATCCACCGCGTTGTCTGCGACCGGGGCTACGACAAGGAACGCAACACCTTCACGCAGTCCTACGGATCGAAGGAGCTGGACGCCTCCCTCCTGCTGATCCCGCAGATGGGCTTCCTGCCACCGGACGACAAGCGCGTGATCGGCACGATCGAGGCGATCCAGCGTGAGCTGTCCACGGAGGACGGCTTCGTGCTGCGCTACCCCACCAGGGGCGAGGACGCGGGCGTCGACGGTCTGGAGGGCGACGAGGGAGCGTTCCTGGCCTGCTCGTTCTGGCTGGCGGACGACCTGGCGATGATCGGCCGGGTCGACGAGGCACGCCAGCTCTTCGAGCGGCTGCTGTCCCTGCGCAACGATCTGGGCCTGCTCGCGGAGGAGTGGGACCCACGGCTGCAGCGCCAGGTGGGGAACTTCCCCCAGGCGTTCAGCCATGTGCCGCTGATCGACACGGCACTGCGCCTGACGGCGAGCGGGGCGTACGTCGGCTGACCTCGGGGAAGGGGCGGGCGGCGTATGCCGGGCCCGCCCCCTGCGGCGAGCGGCATCACCGCAGCGGCCCCCTGCTCTCCGCTCCGGTCACGACGGGCAGCCCCGAAGGCAGCCCCCACTCGCTCCAGGACCCGTCGTACACGGCCAGCTCGCGGTACCCCGCCAGCTCGGCCCCCAGCGTCAGCACGCAGGCGGTGACGCCCGAGCCGCAACTGAAGAAGAGCCGCTCCCGCTCCCCGGCGAGGGCGGCGAACGCGGCGCGCAGCTCCTCCACCGGGCGCATCCGGCCGTCGCGCTGGACCTCGCCGAAGGGCAGATTGACCGCCCCCGGCATATGGCCGGCGCGCAGCCCCGGTCGTGGCTCGGCGACCGCGCCGGAAAACCGCTCCCTGGAGCGGGCGTCGAAGACGGCAGCGGTGGGGTCGGCCAGGGCCGCAACCACCTCGTCGCTGCCGACGACCAGCCCCGCGCGCGGCCGAGCCGTGAAGTCGCCGCGCGCCACGGCGGGCGCGGGCCCGGCGTTCTCCAGCGGCAGTCCGGCATCGGTCCAGGCGGGCAGGCCACCGTCGAGCACCGCGGCCCGGTCGAAGCCCATCGCTCGCAGCATCCACCAGGCACGCGCACTGGAGTAGATACCCGCAGCGTCGTAGACGACGACGGTGTCGGTGTCGTCGATGCCGAGGGAGCGCAGCTCCTCGGTGAACCGGTCGGCGTCGGGCAGCGTGTGGGGCAGTGGTCCGGAGTGGTCGGAAAGCGCCCCGTCGATGTCGAAGGGCCGCGCTCCCGGAATCCGCTGCCCGGAGCCCCGGTGCGCGCCCACCGAGGCATCGAGGACCACCGGCCCGCCCTCGCCGAGCCGCGCCGCGAGCCAGTCGGCCCCGACCAGCGGGCCGGGAAGGGGGCCCGCAAGGCCTTCCCGGCCTGAGTACGCCGATATGTAGTCGCCCACGTCTGCTCCAGGTCCAGGTCCGGGTATGAGGGCCGCTCGGCCCGAACCGCGCGGCGGTCACAAGGTCGCAGCGGCCCTCGACCCGTGTCAACAGCGGTTTCATGCCCCGGGCATGCCGAAAGCGGCTGATCAATACCGCTGCCCCCGGACGGCGGACTCCCCCGACGGCTCCCCGACGACGCCTCCGGCGCCTGGGGCCGGTACCTTCCTGAATCAGGGCGACTGCCCGTTCGACCCGAGTGGAAACGCGAGGCCGGAGCCAGTGGAGACCCAAGGCGGAATCACCGTGCAGCGCGCCCTTGAGCTGCCGGGGCTGCGCAGCGGGCTCCCGGAGGTGGTGGCCGGCGCGGACCGGCTGAACCGTACGGTGCGCTGGGTGCACGCGGGCGAGGTCCCGAACATCGCTTCGCTGCTCAAGGGCGGCGAGCTGCTGCTCACCACCGGTCTGGGGCTCGGCACCCGCCCCGCCGAGCAGCGCGCCTTCGTCCGCAGGCTCGCCGACCGCCAGATCGCCGCCCTGGTGGTGGAGCTCGGGCCGCGCTTCAGCAGGCTGCCCGCATCGATCGTGGACGCCGCACGCACCGCCGGTCTGCCGCTCGTGCAGCTGCACCGCGAGGTGCCGTTCGTGACGGTGACCGAGGAGATCCACACCGAAATCGTCAACGGCCACTACGCGCTGCTGCGGCAGGCCGAGGACGTGCACCGGCGGTGTACGGAGGCGCTGCTCGGTGGCGGTGGGGTGCCCCAGGTGCTGGGCATCCTGGCGGATTTCACGGCCAACCCGGTCTTCCTGGAGACGGCGGGCGGCCAGCTGCTGTACGCGGCGGGCCCCGGTTCCGGCCCGGTGTCCGCCGATCCGCTCCAGGTGTGGGACGGAATGCGCGGCGACCGGGCGGCCCGTGAGACACCGCCCACCGGTTCGGTGCTGGTGGATGTGCCGGGCGGCGGCCCCGGAACCGGTTCGGTACGGGCCAGGCTGGTGCTGCTGGCCGTGGTCGGCCCGCTGGTGACGGTGCACCGGATGGCGGCGGAACGGGCGGCCGGCATCCTTGCCGTCGTGCTGATGCAGGCCCGCCAGGAGGAGGAGCTCGCCGCGCGCGGCCGGGGCGACTTCCTGACCGATCTCGCGGAGGGCCGGATCGCGCCGGAGGACGCGCCTGCGCAGGCCCGCGTACTGGGCTTCAAGCCGGGTGAGATGCCGCTGCTGCCGGTGGTGATGCGGCTGGCCCCCGAGCTGGCCGCGTCAGGGAACTGGGCACTGCTGGCGCGGGCGGTGCTGGAGGAGCTCTCGTCGGTGGGGGTGCCGGTGCTGCTCGGTGTGAGGCCCGTGGAGGGCCGGGTTCCGGTGCTGTTGGGGCTGCGGTCCGAGACGGAGCGCACGGCGGTCGCGGACCGGGTCGCGGCGGCGCTGCGGGCCGGTGTGGAGCGGGCCGGTCTGGAGCGTACGGGATCGCATCCGCCGGTCGTGGTGGTGGGCGTGGCCGGCGGCTGGGCGACGGCCGGTGCGGGGCTGCGGCACGCCGCGGAGACCGCGACAGCCGCGCACGGCCTCGGCGACCGGCCCTGGTACGACGCCCGGCGCCTGGACATCGATCTGCTGCTGTGGCGGCTGCGGGACCATCCGGATCTGGCGGCGTTCGTGGACCGGGCGATCGGTCCTCTGCGCGAACACGACCGCACCTCGCGCCCTCCACTGCTGCCGACGCTGGAGACGTATCTGGCCCATGCCGGCCGCAAGGCGGAGACGGCACGCGAACTGCATCTGAACCGTCAGACGCTGTACAACCGGCTGGCCCGCATCGGCGAACTGCTCGGCACCGACCTGGACGACCCCCAGGCGGTCCTGGCCCTGAGCCTGGCGCTTCGCGCCCGCCGCCACACGCCGTAGCTCGGGCTCGTCCGACGAGCAGCCGCTCACCGGGTCCGCGCCACCACCAACGGATGCGTCAACTCGTCGTAGATGCTGAGCACTTGAGCGATCGTGTCGTCCTCCGTCGGCCAACTCGCGGCCTGCGCGAGCCCTGCGGCCGCCAGCTGCTCGCGCCGTGCCGGATCACCGAGCAATCTGACCACCGCCCGTGCGAGCGCCTCCGCGTTTCCGTACGGTACGAGCTCCGCCCCCTCCCCCACGAGTTCGGGAACCCCTCCGACCGCGGTGGCGACCAGCGGAACGCCGAGCCGCAGCGCCTCCTGGGCCGGCACCGAGCGTTCCTCCCACCGGCTGGACAGCACGGCCAGATCGGCGACGGCAAGAAGTTCGGCAATGTCGTCACGGCTGCCGATGAGCCGGACGGGCAGGTCCTCGTTCCTGATCCGGCGCTGCAGAGCGGCCCGTTCACGCCCCTCCCCCACGATGATCAGCAGTGGCACGGGGTCGAGTTCGCGCCACACCCGTGCGGCGTCGAGCAGCATGTCGTACCCGTGATGCGGTACGAGACTCCCGTACGAGATGATCAACGGCCTTTCCACCACACCGAGTTCGGCCCGTTTTTTGCCTTTGTGGACACCGACGGGCAAGCGCGGCGCGGGGGCGGCGACCGGCGAGAGCCGGGCATCGCGCGCTCCTCGGTGCCGCGCCCGGTCGACCAGGTCCGATGTCGTACCGAGCACAACTGCCGCCGCGCGGGCGGCCCTTCGCTCCATCAGATGAAGCAGCCGACTGCGGGCGCCTTCGGCGTGGGCGCGGGCGTGCCAGGTGACGACCAGCGGGGTACGCCGGCCGCCGAGCGCGAGGGCGGCGCGCACGGCGGCGTGCAGACCGTGCGCGTGGACCACGTCCGCCGTCAGGCAGGCGGTACGCAGGGCGGCGACGGCCACGGGATCACTGCGCCGCGGTACGGGGGCGAACCGGGCCCCCGCACCGGAGAAGTCGTAGGCGTGGTCCAGTTCGGCCGGGGCGCAGACGGTGACGTGCACGCCTCTCGCCACCAGCCCCGCGGTCAGCGAGCTGACGTGGGCACTGCTGCTCGCGCTGCCGCCGCCCAGGACTTGGACCGTACGCAGCTGTGACACGTTTAATGGCTCCCGGGGCTCCCGAGTCGGCGGTAATGGCATCGCCAAGGATGCCAGTCCGTACGCACGTTCCGGCACAGTCCAGCCACTGTCCCGCTGCATACAACAGCAACCGGCCGCGGCGTACCACTCGCACGGGTGAAAAGTTGGCGCGATGTTGCCGCGACCGTGTGCCCGGCTTCCCCTATCAGCGGTCCGACAGCAGCTGGGCGAGCCGGCTGACCCGGTCCCCATACACCGTCGCCGCGACAAGCCCCGCCGCATGGGCGACGAGCCCCACCCGGCCCCGGCCCGCGACGATGGCGACACCGAGTGCGGCGCCCAGGGCATGGGCCCCGGTGTCCCCGATCATGGTGCGCTCCCCCAGGTCGTCTGCGACGAGGGCTGCCACGGCCCCCATCGGCGCGGCGGCGAGTGCGCCCCCCGGCAGGCCGGGGGCCCCGAGGGCGAGCACGGTGACGGCGGCCGCTGCGGGCCGTACGTCCGTCAGATTGACGAGGTGCGCGGTCGCGGCGATCACGATCCCGGCGAGGACCCGGTCCACGGGCCGCTCCTTGAGCAGCGCACCGGCCGTGAGCCCGGCGGCCCCGATCCCGAAGAGTTTCACGGCGCCGCTGGTCACCACGCCGTCCCGCAGCGCATCCAGATGGGCACGGAACCCGCGGCGCGGATCGTCCGCACCGACGAGGTCGTCGTACGCGCCGCAGCCACCGGCCGCGAGTACGGCGAGCGCGGCGGCGTACCGGGTACGGGCCGGCAGCGGGAGCACGGCGGTTCCGGCAGCGACGCCGAGGGCGACGGCCGGGCCCGCGTACAGATCGACGGTACGGCCCGCGTAGTTGGTGCGCTGCCAGCGCTTGCGCGGCCGGGCCCGCAGCGCCCGGTACACACCCCCCGCGACGGTGGCGGCGACGGCACCGGACACTGCGGCCCTGCTGAACGTTGCTCCCATACGGGCCAGGTTACGCACCGGCCCGGCGCGACTGTCCGGCGGTCGTTCAGTCCACAGACTGCCGGACGGACCCGAAGGACAGGCCCGCCCGGCAATCGAGCACAAACGCCCGCCCGGCAGCCGCGAAGCCCTAACCGCGCGTCCGCGCCGCGGCCAGCAGCTCCTCGGCATGGGCCCGTGCCGTCTGCGAGTCCTCCTGGCCCGCGAGCATCCGGGACAGCTCCCGTACCCGGTCCTCGCCCTCAAGGACCGTGACCCCGCTGCTGGTGACCGACCCGTCGACCGTCTTCTCGACCAGCAGCTGCCGGTCGGCGAAGGCCGCCACCTGCGGCAGGTGCGTGACGACGACGACCTGTGCGGACCTGGCGAGCTTCGCGAGCCGCCGCCCGACCTCGACGGCCGCCTTGCCGCCGACGCCCGCGTCGACCTCGTCGAAAAGGTACGTGGGTACGGGATCGGAGCCGGCGAAGACCACCTCGACGGCAAGCATCACCCGGGACAGCTCGCCGCCCGACGCGCCCTTGGCGATCGGTCGCGGCTGGGCGCCGGGGTGCGGGGCCAGCAGAAGCTCGACCTCGTCGGCGCCGGACGGCCCGTAGACCACGCTCCGCCCGCCGATCTCGATGCCGGACGCCTCGTCGGCCGCCTCGGCCTGCCGGATGTCGAAGGAGACCCGGGCGTGCGGCATGGCGAGGGATGCCAACTCCGCGGTCACCGCTTCGGCGAAGCGCTCCGCCGCCCCCGTACGCGCATCGGTCAACGTCTGTCCGAGGCTGGAGAGTTCGGACCGCAGCGCGTCCCGCTCCGCCGTGAGCTCGCCGATGCGGTCGTCGTCGCCCTCCAGCTCGGTGAGGCGGGCGGCCCCTTCCTCGGCCCAGGCGAGTACGGCGGTGATGTCCTCTCCGTACTTGCGGGTGAGTCCGGTGAGTACGGCGCGCCGCTCCTCCACCGCGGCGAGCCGCAGCGGATCGGCGTCCAGCTGGTCGGCGTACCCGGCCAGTTCGCCCGCCACATCGGCGAGCAGGATCGAGATCTCGCCGATCCGGTCGGCGAGCGCGGCAAGCGCCGGATCGTGGGCGCGTACGGCGTCCAGCGACCGTCCGGCGGACGCGACCACGGTCGTCGCGTCGACGCCCTCCGGGTCCTCCGGGTTGCCCGCGAGCGCCGTGTGCGCGAGGGCCGCCGCGGAGGCGAGCGCTTCGGCATGGCCGAGGCGCTCGGCCTGGGCGGCCAAGTCGCCGTCCTCGCCCGGCAGTGGTTCGACCGCGGCGATCTCGCCCAGCCCGAAGCGCAGCAGATCCGCTTCCTGGGCGCGTTCGCGGGCGCGTGTCGTCAGCTCGTCGAGCTCCGTGACGACGGCCCGCAGCCGTCGGTAGGCCGCCGCGTACTCCGCGTGCGGCACGGCGACATCGTCGCCCGCGTACCGGTCGAGGGCCTGCCGCTGCCGCGCCGGCTTGAGCAGTCCCTGCTGGTCGGTCTGGCCGTGTACGGCGACGAGTTCGTCGGCGAGTTCGGCGAGCACCCCCACCGGCACGGATCTGCCGCCGAGATGCGCCCGGGAACGCCCCTCCGCGGAAACGGTACGGCTGATCAGCAGCGCGCCGTCGTCGAATTCGGCCCCGGCCTCCTCGGCCCGCAGGGCCACGGCATCGCCGTCGGACACCGTGATCCGCCCCTCGACGACCGCGGCCTTGGCCCCGATCCGTACCAGGGCGGGGTCGGCACGTCCGCCGAGCAGCAGCGCCAGACTGGTGACGACCATGGTCTTGCCCGCGCCGGTCTCACCCGTCACCGCGGTGAAACCGGGTGACAGCTCGACCACCGCGTCGTCGATGACTCCGAGCGACCGTATCCGCATCTCCTCCAACACGGACATGACCTTACGAGGTCCGGGCCCCGATGTGCGACGGACCCCGCCCCCCGGTGTTCACTCTCCCGTGTGCTTTTGCAGCATTCGCACCGCCGCCGGGGAATGTCCGCCGGTCAGTGCGGCGCGCCCCGCCACCCCGAGACGGGCAGTGCGAACTTCGCCACCAGCCGGTCCGTGAACGAGGCGTGGTGCAGCCGCGCGAGGCGTACGGGCACCGCGCCGCGCCGCACCTCGACCCGCGCGCCCGCGGGCAGCTCCATGGTCCTGCGCCCGTCGCACCACAGCACCCCGTGCGGGGTGTGCTGCTGGACCTCGACGGCGAGCACCGACGTCGGTGAGGTCACCAGCGGCTTGGCGAACAGCGCGTGGGCGCTGATCGGCACCATCAGCAGCGCCTCGACCTCGGGCCAGACGACGGGACCGCCCGCCGAGAAGGCGTAGGCGGTCGATCCGGTCGGGGTCGCGCAGACGATCCCGTCGCAGCCGAACCCGGTCACCGGCCGGCCGTCGATCTCCAGGACGACCTCCAGCATCCGCTCGGGCGACACCTTCTGCACGGCTGCTTCGTTGAGCGCCCAGTCGGTGTGGACGAGATCCCCGTTGCTGTGCACGAGGACGTCGATCGTCATGCGTTCCTCGACCTGGTACGCCCGGGTGACGACCCGGTCGACCACCTTGTCCAGGTCGTCCCGCTCGGCCTCGGCGAGAAAACCGACCCGGCCGAGATTGACGCCGAGCATCGGCACCCCGGAGGCGCGGGAGAATTCGGCGCCGCGCAGCAGCGTCCCGTCCCCGCCGAGCACGATCAGCAGCTCACAGCCGTCCACGGCCGCGGGCGTGACGTCGGTGACCGTCTCGACGGACGGCGGCAGCGGCAGATCGGCCGCCTCGGTGGCCAGCACCCTTACGCCGAGGCCGCTGCGCAGCAGTCCCTGTACGACCAGCTCGGCGCTACGGATCGCGGCCGGGCGGCCGGTGTGTGCCAAAAGAAAGACAGTTCGTGCCGCATGAGTCGTCAACGAGGCCCCTCCGCCACTGCACGGTCGACATCCGCGGGATCCAGCTCAGGCGCTCCGGCCCGCAGCCACAGAAAGTACTCGACATTTCCCGAGGGCCCCGGCAACGGGCTTGCAGTCACCCCCCGCACTCCGAGGCCCAGCGCCCAGGCCCGGCGCGCCACCTCCCGTACCGCTTCGGCCCGCAGCTCGGGGCTGCGCACCACGCCACCGCTGCCGAGCCGCTCCTTGCCCACCTCGAACTGCGGCTTGACCATGAGGACCAGGTCGGCGTCGGGGGCGGCGCAGCGCGCCAGGGCGGGCAGGACCAGTCCCAGCGGGATGAACGACAGATCGCCGACCACCAGGTCCACCGGCTTCCCGTCGATCGCCTCCGGCGTCAGCTCCCGTACGTTGGTGCGGTCCTTGACGGTGACGCGCTCATCGGACTGGAGCGACCAGGCGAGCTGCCCGTAGCCGACATCGACGGCGACGACATGACCGGCGCCGGCCCGCAGCAGTACGTCGGTGAAGCCGCCGGTCGACGCCCCGGCGTCCAGCGCCCGCCGTCCCTCGACCTTCAGCCCGAGGGGTACGAAAGCGGCGAGGGCGCCGGCGAGCTTGTGCCCGCCGCGCGAGACGTACTCGGGGTCGCTGTCGTCCTTGATCACGACGACGGCGGCGCTGGTCTCGACCTGAGTGGCGGGTTTGGTCGCGGTGTTGCCGCCGACGGTCACCCGCCCTGCGGCGATCAGTTGGCTCGCATGCTCGCGAGAGCGGGCGAGCTTACGGCGTACCAGCTCGGCGTCGAGGCGGCGACGTGCCACTCCTGCCACGTTCGGTTCAGCTCCTGTTGTTGTACGAGGGCATCGGTGCGGGTACCGGTGCGGGTGCGGGCCTGGCGTCCAGCGCGGTCAGCGCGTCGCGCAGCCCACCGTGTACATCCTCGTACACCTCGATGTGTCCGTCCGCCGGGAGGTGGTCCGCATCGGCCAGACGCTCCAGCCGTGCGTCGACCTCGGCGTTGCCGGTGGGGGTGCGCCCGACGTCGAGGGGTTCGGGCGCGGCGGGGACGGCAGGGAGTGCGGCGGCCGGGGCCGGGCCCTCGCCGGACGGACCTTCCCCCCTGTCCCCGGGCGTCGCTCCGGGCGCTGTTCCGGCTGCCGTCCCGGGCCCGGGCATCAAGTCGCTCATGCGGGAAACGCTACCGCGAAGGGCTGCGGTACCGTCGATCACAATGGCGACAATGGCGGAGTGCCGCAGCGCACTCGACGAACTTTCGGGCAACCTCGCGGAGGCCGACGACGACGTGCGCAGCGCGGCCGCCCTCGACCGGTCGCTGAGCTGCCACATCAAGGACCTCGACATCACTTTCACCGGCCGGCTGGCCAATGGCCGGATCCAGGTCCTGGACACGGTCGACGGCCCGCCCAGGGAGAAGGCCGAGATCCGGCTCGCGATGACCGGCGACGACCTGGTGGCCATGGTGAACGGCGAGCTGAACTTCGCCAAGGCGTGGGGGACGGGTCGTGTCCGCCTGGAGGCCGGTTTCCGCGACCTGCTGAGACTCAGATCGCTGCTGTAGCCACGGGGCCGACCCGCTTCCCCGGCCCGTCCTACGGCTGGGAGCAGCCCGCGCGCCCCGCCCGTTCGGTCAGCCCCCGCCGACACCCCGGCGGACTCCTTGCCCTGCACGCCCACCTCGCCACTCCGCGGCTTGCGTGCGGCCGGCACCACCGGCGGCGTCCCGGTCTCCGGATCGTCGATGACCTGGCAGCGCAGCCCGAAGGCCCACTCCACAGCTCCGCGGTGACGACCTCGCCCGGTGCACCCTCGGCGATCACCTCGCCCTCCCGCATCGCGACCACTGACGCAGCAGCCCTTGATGCGGATACCGGCCGCACCCGACGAGGTCGGCGACGGTGATGCCGCCCGGCGCGATAAAGGACCGCGCCAGCAGCCCCAGCATCTTGGCGACCTTCTTCGTCGGCATCCGTGGACCGTCTGCCCGTCCAGGAGCACCCGCCCGCTGTTCGGCTTCAGCATGCGCGAGAGCGCGCGCAACAGGGTGAACTTGCCGCAGGCGTTGGGACCGACGATCAGACGCCGGGAGCCGCCGCCTACAGCCCCAGCCTGGCGACCGCCTTCCCCGCGTCCAGCCCACAGGAACCGTCTCCGGCGTCCGACCACGCCGCCCCGCAGAGCGCCCGCAGCCCGTCGAGTACGTCCCCGTCCCCTTCGATCACCAGGTCGTCACCGCGCACCGACGCCGTCCAGCCGCCGCAGCCGAACCCGTCGTCCGTCCGCGTCACCTCGGGCTGCCCGGTCAGCAGCCCCCGCAGATCCGCGTCCACATAGGTCGGCCGGTGCTTCGGCTCGGCAGCCACCAGCCGCACCGCGTCCGTCACCCCGGTGAGCACCAGCAAGGAATCCACACCGCCGTTGAACGCACCCTCGATGTCCGTGTCCAGCCGGTCCCCGACCACCAGCGGGCGCTCGGCCCCGGTCCGCAGCACCGTCTCCCGGTGCATCGGCGGCAACGGCTTTCCGGCAACCTGCGGCTCGGCCCCGGTCGCGATCCGTACGACCTCGACCGCCGCGCCGTTCCCCGGCGCGATCCCCCGGGCACTCGGAATCGTCAGATCCGTGTTGGACGCGAACCACGGCACCCCCCGCGCAATCGCGTACGCGGCCTCGGCGAACCGCCCCCAGGTCATTTCGGGCCCGCCGTACCCCTGGGCCACCGCGACCGGTTCGTCGTCCGCCGATTCCACCGGCACCAAACCGCGCTCCCGCAGCGCGACGCGCAGCCCCTCACCGCCCACCACCAGCACCCGCGCCTTGGTAGGCAGCTGATCGGCCATCAACCGGGCCACCGCCTGCGCCGAGGTGATCACATCGGCGGGCCCGGCGGGAACCCCGAGTTCGGTCAGGTGCTCGGCCACCGCGGCCGGGGTCCGCAGGGCATTGTTCGTCACATACGCCAGGTGCATCCCGCCGTCCCGCGCCGCTACCAGCGACTCGACGGCGTGGACGATCGCATGACCGCCCGCGTACACCACCCCGTCGAGATCGAGCAGCGCCGTGTCGTACGCCTCGTTCAACGCGGTACTGCTGCCGCTCGGCCTGGTCCTGCTCACCTGACTCATTCTTTGCGCTCCTCACCCCATGCTTCTGTCACGATCATCGCGCATCCCGGCCGCGCACATACCATGCAGAAATGAACACATCAGGTCCGGCCGTCGCGCAGGGACTGCGTCTGACCCCGTTCCGTGGACTGCGATACGTCCCCGAGCGGGTCGGCAGTCTTGCCGCGGTGACCTCACCGCCGTACGACGTCGTCGTACGCCCCGACGGGTTGCACCACCTGGAGTCGGCGGATCCGTACAACATCGTCCGGCTGATCCTGCCGCAGGCCGACACGGCCGCGGCCCGCCACGCGCAGGCCGCCGAGACCCTGAACCGCTGGCTCGCCGAGGGCATACTCGCTCCTGATTCCGAGCCCGCGCTGTACATCTACGAACAATGCAACGCCGAGATTCTGCAACGCGGTGTCGTCGGGGCGCTGGCGCTCTCCGCCCCCGCCGACGGCATCGTGCTTCCGCACGAGGACGTGATGGCCCATGTCGTCGAGGACCGGGCCAACCTGATGCGCACCACGGCCGCCCACCTCGAACCACTGCTGCTCACCTACCGCAGCGACAGCGACGCCTCGGGCGCAACCGCCGTCATCGAGCGGACCCTCGACCGACCGCCGCTGCTCGCCACCACCACCGAGGACGGCTTCAGCCACCGCCTCTGGGCGGTCACCGACCCGGCCGACCGGTCCGAGATCGAGAGCGATCTCGCCCACCACCAGGCCCTGATCGCCGACGGCCACCACCGTTGGGCCACCTATCTCCGGCTCCAGCAGGAACACACCACTCCCGGCCCCTGGGACTTCGGCCTGGTCCTCCTCGTCGACACGGCCCGCTACCCGCTCCGGGTCCGTGCCATCCACCGCCTGCTGCACCGCCTCCCTGTCGCCGACGCACTCGCGGCACTGAACGGCCTGTTCCGCATCCGCGACATTCAGGGCCCGCTTTCCCGGGCCCTGGACACACTCGCCGAGGCGACCGCCGAAGGCAATGCGTTCCTGCTCGCGGGTGACGGCGGCTTCCACCTCATCGACCGCCCCGACGCCGACCTTCTGCACCGCACGATTCCGCCGGGCCGCCCGACCGCCTGGCAGACCCTTGACGCGACGGTGCTGCACTCGTCTCTGCTGGACCACGTCTGGCAGATCCCCGACACCTCGGAACACATCGCGTACATCCACGACACCGCGGCCGCCGTCGAACAGGCCGAGCGTCACAACGCCACGGCGGTCCTGATGCATCCGGTACGCGAGGAAGTCGTCCGGGACCTCGCCCGACAGGGCGTCACCATGCCCCGCAAGTCGACCTCCTTCGGCCCCAAGCCGGCCACCGGCCTGGTTCTGCGGAGCCTCGCCCTCGACTGACCCCCACAACAAAAGAGGGCGGCACCCCTTCCGGAGTGCCGCCCTCTGTCATGCCTTACGCCTCGGACGTACCGTCCTCGTCCTTGCTCTCGTCGTCGCCCTTGTCGTCGTCCGCGGCCGCAACCGGCGGCTGAGCGATGTCGTCCTCGTCCTCGTCCTCACCGAGGGCATCGACGAACTCGACACCATCCAGCTCGGCGAGCCGGTCCGACGCATCGGTGGCGCCGTCCTTGTCGGCCTCCAGCGCCTTTCCGAACCACTCACGCGCCTCGTCCTCGCGCCCCGCCGCCAGCAGCGCGTCCGCGTACGCGTAGCGCAGTCGCGGAGTCCACGGGTGGATGGCGTTCGAGGCGAGCTCGGAGCTCTGCAGTGTGACGATGGCGGCATCGATCTGCCCCATGTCCCTGCGGGCCCCGGCAGCCACCAGGCGCATCTCGACCTGGCCGGCCTTGTCCAGCTTCTGCACCTCGGGCTCGCCGGCCATGGCCATCGCCCGCTCGGGCCGTCCGAGTCCACGCTCGCAGTCGGCCATGACGGGCCACAGTTCCACGGAACCGGTCATCCGCTTGGCCGCCCGGAACTCCGCCAGCGCCTCCGAGTACTTCTGCGTCGCGTACGCGGCGAACCCGGCCGCCTCACGCACCGCAGCGACCCGCGAGGCCAGCCGCAACGCGATCCGCGAGTAGGCGTACGCCTGCTCGGGGTCCTCGTCAATCAGCCGCGCCACCATGACGAGGTTCCTGGCGACATCCTCGGCCAGGGTCTTCGGCAGGCTCATCAGCTCCTGTCGGACATCCTTGTCGATCTCGTCACCGGTGACATCGTCAGGAATCGGAAGCCGCTTGATGGGCTCGCGATCCCGGTCGTCCCGCCGCTCGTACCCACCGCGGTCGTCACGCCCGCGGTAACCGCCCCGGCCGCCACGGTCATCCCGCTGCCCGCGGTAACCCCCGCCACGGTTGTCGTCCCGACGGAACCCACCACCGGAACCACCGCGGCTGTCGTCACGCCGGTACCCGCCACCACGGCTGTCGTCATCACGACGCGGCCCACGCGG
>NZ_JBVHDS010000019.1:0-106967 GCF_055563255.1 Streptomyces sp. NPDC002958
CCAGCAGCCGGTCGACGAACTCCAGCTTCGGCTTGCGCCCGGCCCCCTCCGCCCGGCGCCGTTCGTAGCCCCGCTGCCGGTCGAGCGCCGACTCACGCCGGGCCCACCAACGCGGCGACAACTCTTCGAGCACTTGCCGAGATGTGCGCGAGAGACCCCGGACAGGGCAGGATGGGAGCAGGCCGCACGGGCCCAGGTAAGCGTCACAACTCACCCAACCCGTGCGGCCCTTCTCACGTCACGGCCCCACCAACACCGGGACTATTCATCCCCAGGTCGTTAGCTCGGAAAGTCTCTGGCACTCCCACAGCGGCCCCAATCTGGTTTGGGCACGATTGTAGAATCAAAGCGAAGATAGGTGGGGCGATCTTCCGCAGCGCCGCAGCCCTCGGCATGGACGCCGTGCTGCTCTCCCCTGACTGTGCCGATCCGCTCTACCGGCGCTCCGTCAAGGTCTCGATGGGTGCGGTCTTCTCCGTCCCCTACGCCCGACTCGACACCTGGCCCAAGGCCCTGGAGACCGTACGGGAAGCGGGCTTCGAACTCCTTGCGCTGACCCCGGACGAAAAGGCCAGCAGCATCGACGAGGCGGCCCCGCACCGGATGGACAAGGTGGCGCTGATGCTCGGCGCCGAGGGCGACGGACTGTCCACCCAGGCCCTGGTCGCCGCCGACGAATGGGTCCGCATCCCGATGGCGCACGGCGTCGACTCGCTGAACGTGGGAGCGGCCGCCGCGGTCGCGTTCTACGCGGTGGCGTCAGGCCGCCCGCAGAACTGACCGGCTACCTGAGCTGCGGGCTCCGGCTCTGGTCCTGGTCCTGCGTCTGGCCAAGCGTCCGTCCCTGCGTCTCGCTCTGGCTCGCGCCCAGCCCACGGGGCGGCCCCTGGCATCCCTGTGCCGCCGCGATACCCAGCGCCACCAGCAGCGTCACCACGACGAAGACGACGAGCCGCTGCCGCAGCAGCCGCGGATTGGCCGGACGCCGCCCCGCCAAGGTCTTACGGGCCCCGGGTCGCGTGCCCGGTCGGCCATTCGTCCCGTTCGTACCCTGCGGGCGCCTGCCGGACCGTGTTGTGCTGCGCGGCGGCTGATGCTGCTGAGAGCGCGAACCACCGGCACGGGACGACCCGGCCCGCGACGACGTGGCCTGCCGACCGCTCCGCGGTTGCTTCTGCTTCTGGCTCTGCTGACGGGGTGCCGGAGGAGCCGTACGCCGGGTCTGCTGCTCGGTGTACGGGCCGTCGAGACGGCCGGTCGGCCGGTTCAGGCCCTGTGCCGAACGTGGAACGGGCGGACGGCTCTCGTGCAGGCCCTGCGCTTCACGAGCTGCGATCTCCTTGAGCCGCATGGACAGTTGAAGCGTGCTCGGCCGCTCCTCGGGGTCCTTCGCCAGGCAGGCGCTCACGAGCGGAGCGAGCGCGTCGTGCACGTCGTACAACTGCGGTTCCTCGTGCACCACGCGGTACAGCATCACCTCGGAACTGCCGTGCCCGAAAGGCGAGTCGGCCATCGCCGCGTATGCCAGCGTGGCACCGAGCGAGAACACGTCCGTCGCGGGTGTCACCGCCGCGCCGCGCACCTGCTCCGGAGCGAGGAATCCCGGCGAGCCCACCGCCGTGCCGACATGGGTGAGGGTCGAGGCACCGGTCGCCCAGGCGATTCCGAAATCGATGATCCGGGGGCCCTTGGGAGAGAGGAGGATGTTCGACGGCTTCAGATCACGGTGGACGACACCGGCCTCGTGCACCGCCACCAGGCCCTCGGAGAGCGCCGCCCCGATAGAGGCCACCTCGGCCGCCGACAGCGGACCCTCCTCGGCCACCTTGTCGTGCAGCGAAGGCCCCGGGACATACTGCGTCGCGAACCAGGGACGGTCCGCCTCCAGATCGGCGGCCACCAGACGCGCCGTACATCCGCCGCGGATCCGCCGCGCCGCAGACACCTCGCGCGCGAATCGCGAGCGGAACTCCTGATCCTCCGCCAGATCCGGACGGATCACCTTCAGCGCCACACGCTGACCCCGCCGGTCCGAACCGAGATAGACGACACCCATGCCGCCCGCCCCGAGCCGCCGGTGCAGCCTGAACGAGCCGACGACACGCGGGTCCTCGCGCCGGAGCCGCATCATCGCCATGTCTGCCCATCCCCGCTGCCTGGTACGCCTGACGAGGCACAGCTTACGTACCCGGCGCCCGGGGTGCTCAGAGGCCGCGCCCTCGCCCGCCGATCGATTGTCAGTGCGCCGCACGGCCCATGACGGGGAGTGGGGCCGGAGCCGGTCCGGCACCGAACGGGGCCGAGATCTCAAAGTGGTTGTGGTGACGAGGGGTTGGAAGCATGAGGGCTACGGACGCGTCCCGTGGGGTGTGCGACACGGACCCGGCGGGGACGGGACCGCGGCGACCGGGGCGACGTACCGACGGCCCTCGGCCGGGAGCCGGGACGCGGGCGAGTGAGTGAAGTCACGGCCGTCCCACCTGATGCACAACATTCCGGGTACCTCTCCGGGATGACCCCGGGATCAGGCGCCCGATCTCCACCCTGGGGAGTACATCGGCTACCCGCGGCTCATCCTCCGGGAGGCCCGGTATTCGATACGCGGGCATGACGTCGTACGCCTTCCGCTTCCCTAATGTTGAAGTCAAGCGGCGGGCGCAGCACTCGTCCCCCGAGGTCACACGCCTGCCGCTCCACATCCAGTCAGGAGAGGAACCATGGCGGACACGGCAACGCGGGCCATGATCCGCATGCGCGGACGCAAGGTCCAGGCCTCGTTCGGCGGCCGCCCGTCGTCCGGAACGCGCCACCCGCTGGTGGCGACGGCGATGGTTCTTCCTCTGGCGGCCCTGCTCGTAGTCGTCTTCGGCGGCTGGGACGCAGTGGTCACACAGGCGTCGTCCGTGGGCGTGATGCTGGGGCGCTGAGCGGCGCCCCGGGTCCGGAAGAGCGGTCCGGACCGGGGTATCCGGCCAACAACCCCGTGGGGACGGGGGTGCGGCGGACGGCAGCGTTTGTCCGGTCAGCTGGGGAGCTGACCGGACATCGCGCTGTTCGGGACCTTTTCGCGGCGCGCGCGTACGCTCGACGGCGGGCCCGGCACGGACCGGGCCGCCCGCACCTGATCGCCACCGGGGGAGACCGTGACCACCGCATTCGTACGTGCGCTGGGCGCCCTTGCCCACCGGGCCGCCCACGCACATCCCGAGGCCGCCTGCGCCTGCCCGCCACCTGCGGTGCTCGCGGACCGCGCGGACGGCACGGTGGTCCGCAGTGGGCGCGTTGTCGCCAAGGCCCACGCCTCCGGCACGGACACCCCCGACCTGCTGAGCCGCCTGACCCTCGCGAACGACCCCCGCCTGACCGGCGTCCTGCTCGCCCCCCTGCGGCCCCGGCCCTCCATGCCCTCCACCGCCCTCCACGGCCGCCCCGTCACCCTGTGGCCCCACGGCGAGCCCGTCGACCCGGGCGACCCCGACGCCGCCCCCTGGGAAGAGGCCGCCGTTCTGCTGGCCAGGCTGCACAGGACCCCACCCCCGCCCACCCCGGCGCTCCCGCCCATGCGGGGCCCCGCCAAGGCCGCGCTCGCCGTTGCCCGGATGCGCGCCGCCCGGCCCGGCGACCCGGCCACCACCCCCGTACACGAAGCCTGGCACCGCCTCCCCGCCTGGGCCCGCGACGAAGCCGCCGCGCCCCCACACCGTTCACGCTTTCTCTGCCACGGCGATCTGCACCTCGGCCAACTCGTTCGCCACCCCGTCCCGGACGGCCCCTGGCTGCTCATCGACGTCGACGACGCCGGCCTCGGCGACCCCGCCTGGGACCTCGCCCGCCCCGCTGCCTGGTACGCGGCCGGACTGCTGTCCCCCGAAGTCTGGCTCCGCTTCCTGGACGCCTACCGGGCAGCGGGTGGACCTGCCGTACGCGCCGATGGCGACCCGTGGCCCGAACTGGACGTCCCGGCCAGGGCCCTGACCATTCAGACCGCAGCGCTGGCATGTGCCAGGTCTGCGGCGGAGGGCCGAACTCCGGATGAGGTGGAGCAGGCAATGATCGATGCCTGTGCCCGAATTGCCTCTCTCCCTTCCGAGTTGGCCGCCGAGCAATCGTCGTAGGCTGAACCGACCGTCGGCGGGCACGCATTCCGGCGACGGCGACCCGACGGCGAGGAGTGAGCCGAACCATGCAGTGTCCCAAGTGTCACGCACAGATGCAGACGTACAACCGCAATGGCATACAGATCGAACAGTGCAGCGGCTGCCGGGGGATCTTTCTCGACTACGGCGAGCTGGAGTCCCTGACCCGTATCGAGGCGCAGTGGACGCAGCAGGCTCCGCCCGCGCCGCCCGCCCCGCAGGCCTACCCGGCCGCCCCGGCGCCCGCCTGGGGCGCCCCGCAGCACCACGGCGGTCATCACCGGCACAAGAGCTTCGGCCACATGCTCTTCTCGTCCTGAGCGGGATGCTCCCGGTGAGCGCCTGACCGCGGGCCCGGGCGCGTTGCGTCCGGGCCCGCGGTGCGTTTTGCCGCCCGCCGCGTACCGGTCATCGTCCTGCCACAGCACCGCTACTCACCGCGGAAACGACAAAGTCCCGGTCGTCGGAACGACCGGGACTTCTGCTGGTGCGCGATACTGGGATTGAACCAGTGACCTCTTCCGTGTCAGGGAAGCGCTCTCCCGCTGAGCTAATCGCGCAGGGTGAACCTTCGTGTACTGCGTGCGCGATACTGGGATTGAACCAGTGACCTCTTCCGTGTCAGGGAAGCGCTCTCCCGCTGAGCTAATCGCGCGGGGATCCTTACGGATCAGTGGACGATACTGGGATTGAACCAGTGACCTCTTCCGTGTCAGGGAAGCGCTCTCCCGCTGAGCTAATCGTCCTTGGAGGTGGAGACGGGATTTGAACCCGTGTAGACGGCTTTGCAGGCCGTTGCCTCGCCTCTCGGCCACTCCACCAGGAGTGAGGGTTCGGGAAGATCCCCCACTTTTTGCGAGCGGACGACCAGGTTCGAACTGGCGACCTCAACCTTGGCAAGGTTGCGCTCTACCAACTGAGCTACGTCCGCTTGTCATTCCCGGCCCGCTTGCGCGTCCCGGCGACGTGTTGAACTCTAGCGGATTCCCGGGCCAGTACAAAAACGCGTTTGTGCAGCGTGCTGAGGTGCGTTCGCCCCGGCGCAGGTCATCCTGTGCCGCCCTAGACTCAACGGCGTGCACGACCTTGCTCCAATGGCCCGCTTCGGCGGCCTCGTCGCGTCTGATCTGCGGGACGTGACCAGTGATCCCGCAGCCCTCGACTCGGCCGGCTTCTGGGCCGTATCCGCCGATTTCGAGGGCCGCCTGGTCTGCGCCCGCTTCGCCGCCGTACATACCCAGGCGGTGCCCGCCCCGGTGCGCGGCGCCTGGCGCGGGCCCGCGGCCGGTGACTGGAACTCGTCCCTGGACCGTGCCGCGTACACCGCGGGCGTACGGCGGATCCGCGAGTACATCGCGGCAGGCGAGGTCTACCAGGCCAACCTCTGCCGGGTGATGACCGCGGGCCTGCCCGACCCGGCCGCCGCGGACGTGGACGCACTGACCGCGCTGCTCGCTCGCGGCAACCCCGCCCCCTATGCAGGAACGATTCGGCTGCCCGCGCACGGCGTGGAGATCGCCACCGCGTCCCCGGAACTCTTCCTGAGGCGGGACGACCGGACCGTCGAGTCAGGACCGATCAAGGGCACCGGACGGACCGAGGGTGATCTCCTGGAGAAGGACCACGCCGAGAATGTGATGATCGTCGACCTGGTCCGCAACGACCTGGGCCGGGTCTGCGCCACCGGATCGGTCACGGTCCCCGATCTCTGCGTGGTGGAGAAGCACCCCGGCCTCGTCCACCTCGTATCCACCGTGCGCGGAGAGCTCGCCGAGGGCGTCGGCTGGCCCGAACTCATCGGCGCCGCGTTTCCGCCCGGCTCCGTCACCGGTGCACCCAAGTCGAGCGCTCTCAGGATCATCGAGGAACTGGAGACCGCACCGCGCGGGCCCTACTGCGGCGGCATCGGCTGGGTCGACGCCGACCGCCGCACCGCCTCGCTGGCCGTCGGCATACGGACCTTCTGGATCGACCGGACCGGGACGACCCCGGTCCTCCGCTTCGGCACCGGCGCCGGCATCACCTGGGGCTCCGACCCGGAACGCGAATGGGACGAGACCGAACTCAAGGCCTCCCGGCTGCTCGCTGTAGCGTCGGGCGCTTACGAAGCGACTGGAAGGATTGCGTCATGAGGATTTGGGTCAACGGCGAACTGCGGGAGGCCGACGACGCCCAGGTATCCGTGCTCGACCACGGGCTCACCGTGGGGGACGGCATCTTCGAGACGGTCAAGACCGTCGACGGCAGGCCTTTCGCCCTCACCCGCCACCTCGACCGGTTGACCCGCTCGGCCCGCGGTCTCGGCCTTCCCGAGCCCGACCTCGACGAGGTGCGCCGCGCCTGCGCCGCTGTCATCGACGCCAATCCGATGGCGCTCGGCCGGCTGCGCATCACCTATACCGGCGGGCTCTCCCCGCTCGGCTCCGACCGCGGCAACGCCGGCCCCGGCCTCGTCGTCGCCCTCGGGGAGGCGGCGCGCCGCCCCGACACCACCGCCGTGATCACCGTCCCCTGGACGCGCAATGAACGCGGCGCGCTCGCCGGGCTCAAGACCACTTCGTACGCCGAGAACGTCGTCGCCCTCGCCCGCGCCCATGAGCACGGCGCGTCGGAGGCGCTCTTCGCCAACACGGTCGGACGGCTCTGCGAAGGCACTGGTTCCAATGTCTTCGTCGTCCTCGACGGGCAGGTGCACACCCCGCCGGTCGCCTCCGGCTGTCTAGCCGGGATCACCCGCGCGCTGGCCGTGGAATGGACGGGCGCCCGGGAGACCGACCTGCCGTTCGATGCCCTGGAGCGGGCCGAGGAGATCTTCCTGACCTCCACCCTGCGGGATGTGCAGGCCGTCCACCGCGTGGACGGCCGGGAGTTGCCCGGCGGGCCCGGCCCGGTGACTGTCAAGGCCATGCGGATCTTCGACGAGCGGGCCGGGAACGACCTCGACCCGTAGAACCGCACCTCGAACCGGTAAAACCGGGTGACGGGCCGGGGCTCAGCGGATAGAACGTCTCCGATGACCACGACCCTCCGGCCGACCGGGCCGATCCAGCAAAGCGCCGATGGTGCGAAGAGCCGCGCGTACGACGTGTGCGATAACGGGCGGCCCGTCGGCGCCGTCGAGATCGGCACGGACGCGGGGTTCGGCGCGAAGGCGGGCGTGCTCCGCTCTTTGCACATCGACGAATCCCGCCGCAGGCGCGGCCGCGGCACCATCGCGGTGCTGGCGGCCGAAGAGGTGCTGCGCGGCTGGGGATGCAACCAGGTGTGCCTGACCGTTCCTGTCGGCAATGTGGCAGCCCAGCGGCTGGCAGCCGCACTCGGCTACACCGAGCGCAGCCGGAACATGCTCAAGGACCTCGACCGGACGGCTCCGGCGCCCCCGGACGGTGTCGTCGCCCGGCCGATGAGCGCCGAGGAGTTCGCGCAGTGGCAGCGCACCGCCGTCGATACCTATGCGCATTCCTGGATCGACCGAGGCGTTCCGGCAGAGCAGGCCATACAGAAGTCCCGGTCCGACCATGCCCGTAACCTGCCGAACGGCATCGACACGGAGGGCATGCATTTTCATGTGCTCGTTCACGAGGGCGCGGTCATCGGCCATGTATGGGTGTCGGTGCGCGAAGACGATTCAGAAGACAATTCAGGGGAAATGGCCGGATTCGTCTTCGATGTCGAGGTGAGCGCGGAGTACCGGGGCCGCGGCTACGGACGTGCTTTGATGCGGCAGGCGGAGGACATCACCTTGGCCGCGGGCGCTCACCGCCTCGGACTGCACGTCTTCGCCGCCAACACACCAGCCCTGCGGCTGTACGAGTCGCTCGGCTACCGAACGACTCAGTACAACCTGGCCAAGACCCTTTAACGGCTCGGTCGGCTCAGAGCCCGGTGAGCAGCCGGTCGGCGATCTCCTCGATCCGTTCGCGCAGCCCGTCCTGGCTCTTGCCGCCGTCCAGCCGCTCGTTGCCGATCACATACGTCGGCGTGCCGGTGACCCCGATCGCCTTGCCCTCGGCCTGGTCGGCGTCGACGATCAGCATGTGGCGTCCGTCGATCAGGGCGGTGTCCATCTCCTCGGCGTCCAGGCAGAGTTCCCGCGCCACATCGATCAGCAGCGGCTCGCCGGTGCGGCCGAGGTCGGCGGTGCGGGCGAGCACCGCCTCGATGTACGGCCAGTCCTTGCCCTGGGCGGCTGCCTCCTCGGCGGCCTGCGCGGCGGCGTAGGCGTGCTGGTTCTTCTCCAGCGGGAAGTGCCGCAGCCGCACCTCAAGGCGGTCACCGTACCTGGCCCGCAGGGCGTGCACATCGGAGAGGGCCTGGTGACAGTCGGGACACTGGAGATCGCACCAGACGTCGAGGACGACGGGTGCTGCAGGGGTGGAATCGCTCATGCGGCCAGTCTCCCAGGGCCCGCGCGAGCGTCCCAACCGGCACCCTATCCGCTCCGGCTCCGTACAACCGGACCGCTTCCGATCGGCACCTGGGGAGGACCCCGGCCCTGAAATGTCCCTGATGCGGTCCCGGATCGTGGCCGCCCGGGCGGTGACCGGTGCAGGATGGAGGGGACGTTCCCCCTTGCGCATGGAGGCTCCGATGCTTGCCGAGACCATCTGCTCCGCGGTGTCCGCGGCGGGCCTGGGCATCGCCGCCGTCACCGCGTACCGGAAGCGCTTCCTCAGTGCGGCCCGGATCGCCGCCTACTCCCTGGTGCCGATCGGCCTGGTGCTGACTGGTGTCGTGGAGTGGGCCGCCGGAATCGCCTTCAAGCCGAGCGTCTGGATCGGCTTCGGGCTGCTGGCCGTGGCCTGGCTGCTGTTCACGACCACGCGTGCGGTCGAACGCCGCGGTGTCGGCACCCGCAAGGAAGGCGGTGCCGTCGCGCGGGCGGCGCGGAACGAGGCCATCGCTCCTGCGGCATCGGCACCCTCCGCGGGTTCCGGGCTCCCGGCGACGCAGGCGCGCCCGAAGGCGAAGCAGGAGCAGCCGTCTGCCTCCTCGGGCGACGACTTCAGCGACATCGAGGCCATCCTGAAGAAGCACGGCATCTGACCCGCACCTCGCTCGCTACCTCGGGGAGCGATAATGGCATCGACGAGTGAATCGATTCACGGAGCGTTCTTGACGGCGTTACGAGGAGTAGGTTCAGCGTTCGACCGGATTGAAACAATTCATTTTCATTCTGCAGCGGGTGATCCCCGGCGGGCCGGCCCGGGACGACGGAGTACCTCGCAACGGCGTCCGTACGATGGAGTGACGCCGTGGACCGGCGCGGCCGAGGGCATCAGTGGGGCAGGGCAAGTGGCGCGTGTGGCAGGGATCAAGGATGTGGCCCGGCAGGCCGGAGTCTCCGTGGGCACCGTGTCCAACGTGATCAACCGGCCCGAGACGGTGCTGCCGGAGACCCGTGCCCGGGTGCTCGCAGCCATCGAGGAGCTCGGGTACGTGCGTAGTGAGTCGGCTCGCCAGCTCAGGGCGGGCCGCAGCCGGATCATGGCACTGCTCGTCCTCGACATGGGCAACCCGTTCTTCGTCGACGTGGCCCGTGGCGCCGAGCGTGCTGCACGCGCGGCCGGTCTCGGTGTCATGGTCTGCAACAGTGGCCAGAGTCCGACGGAGGAGGCCGAGTACCTCGGGCTCTTCGCCGAGCAGCGGGTATGCGGCGTCCTGGTCACCCCGGCCGATGCGACCGGCCGCAACCTGGAGGCGTTCAGTCGCCACCGGATTCCCTTCGTGCTGGTGGACCGGGTGGCTTCCGGCACGGGGACCTGCGCGGTCTCCGTCGACGACGTCCGCGGTGGTGCTCTTGCCGTCGGTCATCTGGTCTCGGCCGGCCACCGCTCGGTGGCGTATGTCAGCGGCCCCGGCGACCTCCACCAGATCAGGGACCGGCGCGAAGGCGCGCTCTCGGCCCTCGCCGATGCCGGACTGCCGCCCGAGGCGCTCGTCGAGATCCCCTCCGATCGTCTGGACGTGGCGGCGGGTCGCGATGCCGGGGCCCGGCTGCTCGGTCTGGTGCCCCGGCCGACCGCGGTGTTCTGTGCCAATGACCTGCTCGCCCTCGGCGTGCTGCAGGCGCTGTACGGGGCGGGCGTGCGGGTGCCGCACGACATCGCCATCATTGGCTACGACGACATCGAATTCGCCGCCGCCGCTGCCGTGCCGCTCACCTCGGTCCGCCAGCCCGCGGCAGTGATGGGCCGCATGGCCGCCGAACTCCTGCTGGAGGAGGCGGACGACGAGGACGGCGCCCACGAGCACCGCAGCGTGGTGCTCCAGCCGGAGCTGGTGGTGCGCGCCTCCAGCGCGACCCCACGCTGAGCCCGCGGACCTGCCCGCATCCGCCTCACTCGCGCCGTTCCTGACCCAACTCCACGACCGTCGACCGGAGTCCGATGTGCCGGGCGGCTTCGGCGTCTCTTGGTGGGCGTACCCGCGACCAGTCGGCGGCGCTACCCGCTGGACCTCGAATTCGGCATGCACGGCGCGGTGTTGAGCACCATCGATGTCAACGACGTTTCGTTCACAGGTCGACGTACCGAAAATCTGACGGCCGATCGGACGCCGGAGCGAATCGCTTTCGACTCCGAGGCGGGTGAACTCCCGGTGCGAAAAGGCGTGTTGATCGCCAACAGGGCCCGGGCTGAGTCATGATCGTCCTGAGATGGTGGAGACCTCCCGGGGCGATGCCCCCGCAACCCCTGCCGAAGAGCCGCGCGGCTGCCTCTTCGCGCTTTCCCAGCCCCCTCTGATGATCTTCCTCGCGGTGATCGGCAGTCTGCTGCTGATGGCCGCGGTGCATGATCTCTTCATGTTGTGAACGGTCAGCCGTCCGCTTCCTTGCGGCGTGCCCGGTATGCGGCCACATGCAAACGGTTGCCGCAGGTCCGGCTTGAACAGTAACGACGGGAGCGGTTGCGGGAGAGGTCGACGAAGGCGTGCCGACAGTCCGGCGCCTCGCAGCGCCGCAGCCGTTCCTGCTCGCCCGCCACCACGATGAATGCCAGCGCCATGCCGCAGTCGGCCGCGAGATGGTCGGCGATCGAGGCGTCCGGTGCGAAGTAGTGCACATGCCAGTCGTAGCCGTCGTGATTGCTGAGCTGCGGTGTGGTGCCTGCGGCCGCGACGAGGGTGTTGACGAACGAGGCGGCGATCTTCGCGTCGTCCGTCGCGAAGATCGCGGCGAAGTGTCTCCGTACGTCCTGTACGGCGCGCAGGTCCTTCTCGTGGAGCTCACCCACGCCGCTGAGGCGATGGCGCCGCGCGAAGTCGTACAGCGCTTCGATGTCGGCGAGACCGTCGACCGGCTCGCACTCCGGCTGCCCGCTCGCCGGCGGTTCGCTCTCCGGTGCGGTGTTCAGCAGATCGACCACCGTGTCGAGGGCGATCCGGGTGTCGTGGGGGATCCGCACGCTTTCGCTCCCTGGCCTCCGGCGGGCGGGCGCCCACCGATGCCGGCTGACTCTACTGGCTCGGCGGCGGCGCACAGAGGCCCGAGACGGCCCATGAGGGGCGCGAGGAACGCCTACCGGCCACCTGTAGGCATTGCGTGGCCGGTGACGCCTGCCCGGGTCGTGAGCGGGCGCTCACGGCCCCCGCTGCGCGTACCGGTGCGCGGATGTACACGCACGGTCGCGGGGGGACGTGCGCCGACGCCGTCACCACGGTGGATTCCGTGATGACGGCGCCGGTGTCAGCCGTATGGGGTTGTCCGCGCGGCGCCGTCTCCCCGAGTCGGACGGCGCCGTGCAGTTCTCGGCCTGGCTCAGCTCTCGGCCAGGATGTGTGAGAGCTCCGTATCGAGGTCGAAGTGACGATGCTCGGTGCCTGGTGGAACCGCGGCGTCGGTCCTTTTCAGGAACGACTCCAGGGCCCTCGCCGGGGCTTCGAGCAGGGCTTCGCCCTCTGGGGAGCTCAGCGCGATGCAGACGACGCCCTGGCCGTGACTACGGGATGGCCAGACGCGGACGTCTCCGGTGCCGGTGGGCCGGTGCAGCCCCTCGGCAAGGAGGTCACGGGCGAAAACCCACTCGACCGTTTCCTCCGCTCCGGTGTGGAAGGTGGCGTGCACGGCATAAGGATCGGCCGTGTCATACCGCAGGCCCGCTGGTACAGGCAGTGAGGACTCGCTCGACACAACGAGGCGCAGGTGCAGCTCGCAGCTGACCGTGGTGTTCATAAGCGCCAGGGCCTTTCGCTCAGTGTGCGCTCGGGGATTCGCACGTCGGCGAAATCGACATGCCACCTACGGTGGCGTTGTAAACCCCTCTGACCTTTTTGTGTTCCTTCAGGTAGCTCGTACGGCGGTGTGTGACTTTGGGTTATGCGGCCATTCCGGTGACGAAGACCGTTCCGGTAGGTTGGCTCCCATGAATGCGGAGCGTGATGAGCGGGGCGACGGCGCCGTGCCGCCGAAACCGGTGTCCGCCGCGAGGGACGTCAAGGAGACCGTGACGGGAGAGGTCACGGAGGGTGTGACGAAGGAGGGCCGGGAGCTCGGCTCCCGGGCGCCCGGGTTCGTCAAGGCGTCCAAGGCGCTGCATCTGAGCTGGCAGGTCGGGGTCTTCGTGGTCGGCCTCGCGGTGGTCGTGGCGGGCGGCATCATGCTGCTGCTGCCCGGCCCCGGCTGGTTGGTGATCTTCGGCGGCATGGCGATCTGGGCGACCGAGTTCGTCTGGGCGCAGCTGGTGCTGCGCTGGACGCGTCGGAAGGTCACCGAGGCTGCTCAGCGGGCGCTCGACCCCAAGGTCCGGCGACGCAACATCATCCTCACCGTGGTCGGTCTGGCGATCATCGCGGTGCTGGTGGGGATCTACGTCTGGAAGTTCGGCATCACCATGCCGTGGAAGATCCACGAGTGACTCGGGGATGGTCATGGGGTGCCGCTGACATGGGGTAATGTTTGGCCTGCGCCCGGGCGATTAGCTCAGTGGGAGAGCGCTTCGTTCACACCGAAGAGGTCACTGGTTCGAACCCAGTATCGCCCACCCCGTACAGAGGGCCCATGAGACCGCAGAGTCTCGCGGGCCCTCTGCGTTTCCCGCGCACACTTGTCGCGGCGCCCTCATGAACGATTCAATCGACCACGGCAGCAGGTATTGCCAGGATCCGCTCCTGGAGAAGAAGCATCCGGATATCAAGGTCGGGACGGGCTCGAAGGACCGCCTTCCGGGACGCACTTCCAGAACGGCGTGAATTTCTGGAAAGAGTTCAACACCCGGGCCTCGGCGGACAATGCTCCCGATGTCTTCCGGAACTCTCTTGTATTTCTGCGCAAGTGCGACGGCAAAAGCGTACTGCCCGACTCCAAGGGCGATTGCGTCCGCGGCAGCTTCATTGTCCGGTACGCCTTTGACGGCGACCTGATGGCCACATGCTGGCCCGAGGCCCGTGAGGGCGCCCCGGGCCGAGCGTGCGGCACACCCTCAACGCATCCGCCCCAGGACGTCCTTCAGCCGCCGTGCGTCGCGCAGTCGCTGCTCGTACGTCGCACCGACCGCCAGCAACAGCACGCCGGCCAGCGCGGGCGGCACCCAGCGAGGCAGTGCGCCGGCGACCTGGACCACGTACGGCGCCAGCTCGTGCAGCCCGTCCAGGGCCAGCACTATGCCACCGAGCAGCAGCAGCGCCTGCAGCCGCAGCCGCGCCCCCGCCAGGGTGATCACGAGTGTCACCACACCGAGCAGCAACGGTCGCACCCAGTGCGGATCGGCCCATGCTGCGCAGAGACTCGGCACCAGCGTCGCCGCGAGGCCCGCCCCATAGGCCGTCCACGACGACGCCTCCGGATCACGGCGCCGGCGCAACACACCGATCGCCAGAGCGGGCACCGTCACCGGTAGCGTGTACGCCTCCGGGGCCGACACCCCCGACGCCGACAGTCGCAGCCAGGCCGCCAGGACGAACAGCGCCATCGCCAGATACCCGGCCGTCGGTCGCCGTTCGGCCCGCAGGGCCGTACCCGCTGCCAGCACCCCGCACAGGGCCAGCACCAATGCCAGGAACGGTCGGTCCGGCACCGCCATGCCCACCGCCACCACACCCGCCACGCCTCCGGCCAGCTCGACCGGCAGAGCCGAGGGGCGACCCCGCAGCCGCGCCCCGAGCAACACCGTCACCGCGGGGACGACCAGCATGACCGGCGCCGCCTGATGCCCGGCAAGCCCCAGCGACGCCCCGACCGCACGGGCCAGCACCATCCCGCACACCACCGCACCGCACGCCGGCACCGCCTGCACGAGCTGCAACGCCCGTACCGCCCGCGCCGCCTGAACGGACGGCAGCGGAGGCAAGGCCCGAGCCGCCGACACCGCGGCACCGTCGAGCATCACCGCAGCCACCCCGAACACCACCAGCAACGCCGCGAACACCGCATACGTGGCAGCCTCCGCCGCGAGCGACAGCATCCCCACGCTCACCGCACCGACCAGACCGCACACCAGCGCAGTCGGCCCCACGCCACCCATCCCACGGCGCAGACCCCGTATTGCCACCGCGAACACCCCGGCTACCAGCACCGACTGCACCGACAGAGCCGCCGCGTACGACATCCCCAGTACCGGGGGCACCACGGTGAACCCAGCCCAGCCCAGACCCACCGCACCGGCCCCCGCCGCACCCCGCCACGCTGCACCCGGCACCGGCGCCGGCCCGGCCACCCGCACCGACCACGCCCACGACCGGTACATCAACCCCGACAGACCGGCCACCACCAGCAGCACCACAGGGGCCGCGGCCATCCGGGACCACGTCGGATCCCCCGTGCCCAGCGCCTCCCGGACACCTCCGTCCGGCGCCCCCGACCACACCCGCGCCAGCTGCGACACCGCACCCATCAGCGCCAGACCGGCCGCCGGCACCGCGGCCAGCACCGCGCCCGCGGTCACCGCCGACGAAGCCCACACCAGCCCCTGCCCGGCCGGACGCGGCAGCGGAGCGCGCACCGCCGCCACCAGCAGCACCACACCGCACAGCAAATACACCGGCACCGACCAGCCCCAGGCCACCCCGGCACGCAGCACACCGCCCACCGCGGCCACCCCGCACAACCCGGCCACCACACCACCGGCCACAGCGAGCCCCGCCGGTGCACGCCACGCGCCGAAAACCGCGACCGCCGCACCCGTGAGCAACAGCACACCCGGCGCCACAGCAGCCGACGCCGCGTCGGCGGACACCGACTGCGCCAATGCCACCAGCAGCCCCATCAGACCCGTCGCCCAGCAACCGACGCAGGCCGTCACCCGTACCGCAACACCCTTGCCCCACACCGCGATCGCACAGTCCAGCGCTGCCGTCACCAGCAACGCCCAACCGACCGCCGTGGCTCCCGCGCCCGCCGCCCACGCCCACAGCAGCAGCGGCAGCTGCGCAGTCATCACCGCCAAGGGCAGGGGCAGCCGCAGCCGGTCGAGCAGCAGCCCGTACGTACCCCAGAGCAGGGCCAGCACCGCCGAGGCGACCGCGGCGAAACCGCGGCCGTCGGCTTCCGGCACCGCGACCCGGTGCAGCGCGTACGCATCCAGAACCATCAGCACCGACGCCAGAGCGGCGAGCGACTCGGCCGTCGAGGACAGCCCGCGACGCAGCAGCACGGCAGGAGCGGTAAGCGCCGCGACCGTCACCACCCCGAGCACCGCCGAGCGGCCACCGATACCCAGGTGGCCCCAGCTGACCAGGGTGAACGCGATCGCCGCGATCGCCAGCAGCAGACCACCCAGGGTGAGCAGCACATTCTGCGCACCGCGCGGCCCGACCGGCGCGGCAGGAGGCCCGAACGGGGCCGCGAACGGAGCCGACGGCCGGGTCGGTGACGGCGGCGGCCCGCAGGGAGCGGCGAACGGCGGCGCGGCAGGGCGCGCGACAGGCGGCGTCAGCACACTCAGCAGCCAGGCACGGCGAACCAGCAACTGGGACCGGCGGGCGTCCAACCGGGCCAGCTCGCGATCGAGGAGCGCCAATTCCTCGGCGGGCGGCGGCACATGTTCCATGAACGGGAGTGTGGCGCGAGCCACAGGATCGGACATGCGCTCGGATACTCAGTTACCCGGCTGAGTACGCGCAGACTGGGGCCATGGACTGGAGTCACTACCGATTTGTGAGTATCTGGGACCTGCCCGGCCCACCCGATGCCGTGTACGAGATCCTCCAACGCGCGGACGAATACCCGCGATGGTGGCCGCAGATCCGCGAGGTCACCTCGGTCGACGACACCACCGGCACCACCCGTATCCGCTCCCTCCTCCCGTACGACCTCGTCATGACCGTCCGCGAACGCCGTCGCGACCCCCGGGCCCGGATCATCGAGGCGACCCTCAGCGGCGACCTCGACGGCTGGGTCCGGTGGACGGTCACCGCGCACGGCACCGGCAGCCGTGCCACGTACGAGCAGGAGGTCGAGGTGCACAGACGGCTGATGCGGCTCCTCGCGGTGCCGGGACGTGCCGTGTTCCGGGCCAACCACGCCCTGATGATGCGTGCCGGACGCCGGGGCCTCACGGCGCGGCTGGAAGGAGTTTGAACCAGACCCTCCGAGCCCTGTATGGTTCAACCCGTTCCCGGGCGATTAGCTCAGTGGGAGAGCGCTTCGTTCACACCGAAGAGGTCACTGGTTCGAACCCAGTATCGCCCACCCGGGAGAAGCCGGTCCGTCAGCAGAATCGACGGACCGGTTTCTGCGTGTCCGGGCACAAGTGCCGCTTTCGTGTCCATCGGCCCCGCGCGGCCGATCACGCCGCAGCGCGGAGCTCCGGGCGCAGTGGCCATGCAGGATCCACCGCCTCCGCCGTGCCGTTCTTCGCGAACCACGCCTGCAGGCCGCGCGCCTGTGCCGCGTGCCACACGGCCTGCAAGGTGTGCAGCTCCGGCGGGGTCAGCCGCTCCAGACGGGACGAGAACCGCCGCCCCACCGCCCGTACCAGCTCCAGCGAGGCCGCCGCATCGGCCGCCGCGTCATGAGCACCGTCCAGCACCACCCCGTACAACTCGCAGAGATCGGTGAGGGTCCGCCGCCCCTTGCGGTAACGGTCCAGATGCTTGTCGAGCACGCGCGGATCCAGCACGCACAGCGATGCGTTCTGCAGATACCCGGCGAGCGACGACGCGCGATGACGCTTCAGCTCCCGGTCCAGCAGCGTCAGATCGAACGGCGCGTTCATCACGACGAGCGGGCGGCCGGCCGCGCACTGCTCGGCCATCGCCCTGGCTATCTCCTCCACCACCGGCGCCGGCCAACGACCGTTGCGCTGAAGGTGATCGTCGGTCAGACCGTGGATCTCGGTCGCCCCGACGGGCACCGGCACCCCCGGATTCACCAGCCAACGGGTGACCCGCACCCGCCCGCCTGCCGTGTCCTGGACGACCAGGGCGGCCGAAACGATCCGGTCCTCCTCGACGTCAACTCCCGTTGTCTCGGTGTCAAAAGCGGCCAGTGGCCCCTCATACCAGTGAGTCATCCCCGAACTCCTCGTGCCCGAACGGCAGATGGTGCGATTCCCCTGCCCGGTCCGGTGATACCCGCACCCTTTGCCTGATACGCCGTTTGCGGGCCGCCCAGTGCGGTGACAACACAGGTGACGGGAACGGAAGTCGTCCGTCATTCCTGCATCGACGAATCGATCGGCACAGCCCGGAAGGCACACGCAGCCATGGCGCTCGCGCAGCCCGAACCGAGCGGGCTGCTGTCCCAGCGGACCGCACCGCTGCGCGGCACACTCGCCACCACCGCCTGCATGGAGACCTTCCAGGTGGGCTACTTGCACGCGGTCGCGGCCGCGGCGGGGTGCTCCCTGTCGCAGCCCTTCCCCGACAACGGCATCGACTGGCACGTCAGCCACGCTGCCCCCGGTCATGCCGTGGACGACGAAGTGACCATAAAGGTCCAGCTCAAATGCACCTACCAGATCCCGCCGCACCCGCAGGGGCCGACGTTCTCCTTCACGCTCGACAACGCACACCTCGTGAAGCTCGCCCGGACCCCCGTGTCGGTGCACAAGATCCTGGTTGTGATGATCGTGCCGCGCAGCCAGGACGACTGGCTGCGCGCCGGACACGACCGGCTCGACCTTCGGCACTGCTGCTACTGGACCAACCTGGCCGGCCACGCCGTGACGGGTCGGCACAGGACCACCGTGCGGATCCCGACCTCGCGCATATTCGACGACCGGGCGCTCTGCGAGATCATGACCCGCGTAGGGGCGGGAGGGAGACCCTGATGCACCGGCCGATGGACGAGTCCGTCAACGAAGCGATCCCGTCAGCCACACGCCCGCACCCCGGCGAAGTCACGGGACTGTGGCCCACCGCTCCCGAGTCGCTCGGGGACATCCCCGACCCCGCCCGTGTCGACCCCGCGGTCCTCGGCGCCCTGCTCGACCGGCACGGCTGGCGCCGCCGCGGCGGGGCGGCCGGGCGCTTCAGCCGCTGGACCCCACCGGGACCACCGGCTCTCCCGGGCGGCGGTACGAGCCTCCTCGTCCCCGACACGACCGCCTTCCCCGACAGCGAGGACCTCCTCGGTGAGGCGCTGATCGCGCTCGCCCGCAGTGCCGCACCCTCCGCCCGCGACGTCCTGGTCTCCCTCGCCGTACCCAGCGACGAGATCCGCTGGTGGCGCGAGGCTCCCGAACCGGTCGCGGGAGCGGCGGGGGTGGCCAGCTGGACGGGGGCGGATCAGCTGCGCACCGCCGCCCGGCAGATTCTGCTCGCCGGAGCCCTCGCCGTGCGGCAACGCACCGGCTACCACGGCGCACGCCACCGCCGCAGGGCCCTGGCGGCCCTCGAAGGCATCCTGGTCGGACCCGCACCCGGCGGCCGCGATCTCACCGCGTTCGTCCCCGTCGAACCGGGCCGAGCCGTCGCCGTACAGCTCTGCCACGCCCTGCACGCCACCCGCGAGGCCGTGGACTACCAGCGGGCCACCGGTGGCCTCGAAGCCTTCGACACCGCGGTCGAGGCAGGGGTCAGCCGGGAACTCACCGAGGCGGTCATCGCGCTGGTCCGGGGTTCGGAAGGGGCTGGGATCGGCCTGGAGTGGGCGCCTGCAGCCGGCATTCCCGAAGGCTGTCCGGCTCGCCCCGAACCGGTGGAATTCTCACCGGGCGACCTGCCCGCCCTGCGCCGGGCGGGCGCCCGCTACCTCCAGGACGAACCCGCCGTGACGGTACGGATCACCGGCGCCGTCGTCCGGTTGCGCCGCTCGGGACCGCGTGGCGCCGGAATCGTACGGCTGCGGGTGCTGGCGGGCGCCGAGGTAGCGCACGTACGGCTGGACCTGGACGAGGAGGCGTACCGGACCGCCGGCCACGCCCACCTGGTGGGGCTGCCGATCCAAGTGGAGGGCAGGCTGGAGAGCCGCGGCGGCTTCCGACGGCTGAGCAGGACCTCTCACGTGGTGCCCGTGCAGGTCGACGAGGCGGAACGGGACCGGCTGATGAAGTCGCTCCAGGAGAACGTCGACCATGTCGAGGAGGCATGTACCGGCGAATAGGGGGACGCACCGGCGAACAGGGGCGTACGAGGCGGGCCGCGGGCGAGCCCGCCGGCCTTCGCGGCCCAACCGTTTCGCAGAGGGGGCCCGCGGCTCGGTACGATTCGTATCGCACGCGCACCACGAATGCGTGCGTACCCCCTGAGTCAGGAGAGACCGGTGTCAGACGTCCGTGTGATCATCCAACGCGATTCCGAGCGGGAAGAGCGCGTGGTGACGACGGGCACTACGGCAGCCGAGCTCTTCCCCGGCGAGCGCACCGTTGTCGCCGCCCGGGTCGCCGGTGAGCTGAAGGACCTCGCGTACGTCGTCGCCGACGGCGAGGTCGTCGAGCCCGTCGAGATTTCCTCCGAGGACGGTCTGAACATCCTGCGGCACTCCACCGCGCACGTCATGGCGCAGGCCGTGCAGGAGCTCTTCCCCGAGGCCAAGCTGGGTATCGGTCCGCCGGTCAAGGACGGTTTCTACTACGACTTCGACGTCGAGAAGCCGTTCACTCCCGAGGACCTCAAGGCCATCGAGAAGAAGATGCAGGAGATCCAGAAGCGGGGGCAGAAGTTCTCCCGCCGGGTCGTGACGGACGAGGGCGCCCGCGAGGAGCTGGCCGACGAGCCGTACAAGCTGGAGCTCATCGGCATCAAGGGTTCCGACTCCATCGAGAACGCCGGCGACGGCGCGGATGTCGAGGTGGGCGGCGGCGAGCTGACCATCTACGACAACCTCGACCCGAAGACCGGCGACCTGTGCTGGAAGGACCTCTGCCGGGGCCCGCACCTGCCCACCACCCGGAACATCCCGGCGTTCAAGCTGATGCGGAACGCCGCCGCGTACTGGCGGGGCAGCGAGAAGAACCCCATGCTGCAGCGCATCTACGGCACGGCGTGGCCCACCAAGGACGAGCTCAAGGCGCACCTGGAGTTCCTGGAGGAGGCCGCCAAGCGCGACCACCGCAAGCTCGGCAACGAGCTGGACCTCTTCTCCTTCCCGGACGAGATCGGCCCCGGTCTCGCGGTCTTCCACCCCAAGGGCGGCATCATCCGCCGTGCCATGGAGGACTACTCGCGTCGGCGTCACGAGGAGGAGGGCTACGAGTTCGTCTACTCCCCGCACGCCACCAAGGGCAAGCTCTTCGAGAAGTCCGGCCACCTGGACTGGTACGCCGAAGGCATGTACCCGCCCATGCAGCTCGACGACGGGGTGGACTACTACCTCAAGCCGATGAACTGCCCGATGCACAACCTGATCTTCGATGCGCGCGGGCGTTCGTACCGTGAACTGCCGCTGCGTCTCTTCGAGTTCGGCACGGTGTACCGGTACGAGAAGTCAGGCGTGGTGCACGGCCTGACCCGCTCGCGCGGCTTCACGCAGGACGACGCGCACATCTACTGCACCAAGGAGCAGATGGCGGAGGAGCTCGACCGTACGCTCACCTTCGTTCTGAACCTGCTGCGGGACTACGGTCTGACCGACTTCTACCTGGAGCTCTCCACCAAGGATCCGGAGAAGTTCGTCGGCTCCGACGAGGTCTGGGAAGAGGCCACGGAGACGCTGCGCCAGGTCGCCGAGAAGCAGGGCCTGCCGCTGGTTCCGGACCCGGGCGGCGCCGCGTTCTACGGCCCGAAGATCTCGGTGCAGTGCAAGGACGCCATCGGCCGTACCTGGCAGATGTCGACCGTGCAGCTCGACTTCAACCTGCCGGAGCGCTTCGACCTGGAGTACACCGGCCCCGACGGCACCAAGCAGCGCCCGGTCATGATCCACCGTGCCCTGTTCGGCTCCATCGAGCGTTTCTTCGCAGTGCTCCTCGAGCACTACGCGGGTGCGTTCCCGGTGTGGCTGGCCCCGGTCCAGGCGGTCGGCATCCCGATCGGTGACGCGCACATTCCGTACCTCCAGGAGTTCGCGGCCAAGGCCCGGAAGAAGGGCCTGCGGGTGGAGGTGGACGCCTCGTCCGACCGGATGCAGAAGAAGATCCGGAACCAGCAGAAGGCCAAGGTGCCCTTCATGATCATCGCGGGCGACGAGGACATGGCCAACGGCGCCGTCTCCTTCCGCTACCGCGACGGCTCGCAGGAGAACGGCGTTCCCGTCGAGGACGCCATCGCCAAGATCCAGAAGGCCGTCGAGGACCGCGTCCAGGTCTGACGGGCACGGAGTGAGAGGTCCCCGGAGAGCTACCTGCCCTCCGGGGACCTCTTCTCGTCCTCCCGTCGGAACACCTGCAACAGCCACGACGAGAACGAACCCGTCACCGCCCCCAGCAGCGCCAGCCCGCAGGCCATCAGGCCCGACGCCACCACCCGGCCGCCCGGCGTGACCGGCACCGTATCCCCGTACCCCACCGTTGTGAGCGTCTCGCACGCCCACCACACCGCGTCGCCGAAGGTACGGATCGAAGCCCCCCTCACCGTGTGTTCCTGGTTGTAGACGGCCAGCGCGGCGGAGAAGCCGAGCAGCAGGGCTGTGGCACCGGAGTAGGCGATCACGCGGGCGTAAAGGCTCAGCCGCGGCCGCTCCCTGCGCCGCTGGACCGCGGTGTAGACCCGGATCAGGCGCAGCGGCCGCAGCAGCGGAAGCAGCAGTACCACCGTGTCCAGCCAGTGCACACGGACGAAACGGTGGCCGAGGCCACTGAGGCGAAGTCGTACGACGTAGTCCACAACGAAGAGCAACCAGGTGGCGCCGACCAGTCCCAGGGCGAGGTTGCGCCAGGGCTCGGCGTCGTCAGGGGCGAGGACGCGGACCGCGTAACCGAGCAGGAAGAGCAGCGAGGCGCTGAAGAGCGGCACCTCTGTGCGCTGTTCCCAGAGCCTGAAACTCTGAGGGGCGGAGTCCGCGGGCTGATCGCTCATCGCCTCAGCATTGCCGGGCGGTGACGGGTGCGGCCCCGGCGACACGCTTCTCGGGAGTGAAGCAATATGCTGATCGACATGACGAGTGAGCCGGAGCAGCAGATCGGAGTGGGGACGCCCGACGCGTTCCAGCGCCTGTGGACGCCCCACCGGATGGCGTATATCCAGGGCGAGAACAAGCCGACCGGTCCGGAGGCCGGTGACGGTTGTCCGTTCTGTGCGATCCCGTCGAAATCGGACGAGGACGGGCTTGTCGTCGCGCGCGGTGAGAAGGTGTACGCCGTGCTGAATCTGTATCCGTACAACGGCGGGCACCTGATGGTGGTGCCGTACCGGCATGTCGCGGACTACACGGAGCTGGATGATCCGGAGACCTTGGAGCTGGCCGATTTCACCAAGCGGGCGATGGCGGCTCTGCGGGTGGCGTCGGGGGCACACGGGTTCAATATCGGACTCAACCAGGGTGCTTCCGCAGGGGCCGGCATCGCGGCGCATCTGCACCAGCACTTGGTGCCGCGCTGGGGTGGTGACACCAACTTCATGCCGGTGATCGGGCATACGAAGGTGCTGCCGCAGCTGCTCGCCGATACGCGCAAGATGCTGGCCGACGCCTGGCCGGCGGCCTGATCCGAGCTGTTGCTTCTGCGTGGGCGCCCCGGTTTCTGTTCGTACCGGGGCGCCCTTCGCATGTCTGTGAGCGTCTGTCCTATGCGTCGTATGTCTGTGCGTCTTTCTTACGCGTCGTACAGGTCGGCCTTGCGCGGAGTCGGGTCCTGTACCAGTCCGCTCAGTACCATCGAGCGGTTGTCGAAGCGCTCGGTGTCGACGCCGTTCTCCTCCAGGACGCGCAGGGCGGCGGTGTGCACGGCGCGCAGGACGGGGGTGGCGGCGCGCATCGCGTCGTCGGCCATGAAGCGGTGGCGCCACGGCTTTTCCGCCCAGGCGTGGCGCAGGCCGAACGGTTCGGGCAGGGCGATCTTGCCGCCCAGGTAGTCGAGGAGCGGCGGGTACCAGGTGAAGGGGGCGCGCAGGGCGAGGCGGACGACTTCGTGGGGTTCGACCAGCGCGAGGGTGATGTCGCGGGTCTCCCAGAACCGGACGGTCTTGTTGACCGTCTTGGTCTTGGCCGCCGGCTTGCTGGTGAAGAGCGAGTGGACCGGGCCGAGTGCGTGTCCGGTGACTTCGATGCGCAGGGTTTCGTAGAGCACAGTGACCGTGATCATCATGGTGATGACCAACTGGCCGTCCCAGAGGGTGAACTGGACACCCAGGTAATGCCGGTCGCCGCCGCCGAACTGCTGATGGTTGCAGATTCGCTGTATTTCGTGCGGCTTGACCTGGAAGGTGGCGACGTCCTCGCCTTCGGGCCGGGAGACCGAGTCGGCGTTCTCGCCGACGGGTGACACGATCCAGTGCGTGACCGAGGGGGTGGGGAATCCTCCAGAGTTCAGCGGACCGCGTTCGAGCACCTTGAGCTGGTCGTGGATGGCCCGTATCAGGTCCCAGCTGCGGAACTGGTGGAATTCTTTGCCGGGTTCCTTGGACACGAGCTGTTCGGCGAGCTGCCAGCTGCCCCAGCGGGTTCCCATGCCGAGGATTCCCTTGGGGCCCGCGTAGAAGACCGAGTTGGACTGCTGCTCGGCGGAGAGCTTCTCCAGGCCCTGGCGGAGCGCCTCGCGGGAGGTCTCGTTCGGGTTCTTGGGTACGGCCTCGGGGATCTTGGCGACGACGCCGCCGCCGGAGAGCAGCCCTTCCCAGCGGGCGCGCATGTCCTTGGCGGAGGATTCGGCGATCCGTCTGGCGATGAGCCAGCCGATGACGGGGGCGACGATCATCGCCCGTACGTAGAGGGCCAGGAACCCGGTGAGCGGCAGCTTGATCAGGAAGAGCAGGGCGACGAGGCCGATGACCGGGAGGAGGGCGTTCCCCAAGGCGGCGAGGCCCTTGTCCTTGGTGTTGCCGAGGGAGTCGCGCAGCCGGAACGCGATGACCCACAGGAGCATTCCCGGCAGGAAGAGAAAGCCGAACAGGGCGGTGACGGCGGTCAGCTTGGTGTCGCGCGCCCTGCGTAGGCGGGTCGCGGACAGGCAGTGCTCGACGACGGACTGCGGATCGGTTCCGAACGACTGGATGAGGGCTTTCCGGGCGCCACCCAGCATGCGTTCCTGGACAGCGCGGGAGAATGCCTCGCCGAGGTTGGGCTTGAAGTAGTCGGACTTGAAGAGCTTGGAGCGGCCCGCCTTCACTTCGGACTTGTGCCACTCGCTGTTGGCTTCAAGGATCTTTTCCACCGGGCTGTCGCGGTACGCGGCGGAGGCGAGGGCGTTCGTCGCCACCGCCTGTCCACCCGAACCCTGGAGCGGGATCTGCGCTCCAGGAGAGAAATCGAATCCGTCGTTGCCCACTGTCGCCCCCACTCGCCGCCGAGGAACTGCTCCTGCGGCTGTTTCCCAACTGCCGTGCCCGGCACACCTTCTGAGCTGGGACCACAGCGTATCGTCCGGATCAATACGCCGCCCGCCCCTGTGGACAAGGGCGGGCGGCACCGTCGATTACGAGTCATTCGGGTTGGTTTCCTGCTGCTCGCGGATGCGTTCCGCGAGTTGTGGGGGCATGGCTTCGTGCCGGGCGTACGTCCGGTCGAAGCGGCCGGCGCCATGGGACAGGGAGCGCAGGTCGATCGCGTACCGGCCGATCTCCAGCTCCGGTACCTCGGCCCGTACGAGAGTGCGTCCGGGGCCGGACTGTTCGGTGCCGATCACCCTGCCGCGCCGCCCGGACAGATCGCTCATCACCGGCCCGACGTAGTCGTCGGGGACCAGGACCTGGATCTCGGCGACGGGTTCGAGGAGCTGGATGCGGGTGTCCGAGGCCGCCTCACGCAGGGCGAGTGCGCCCGCGGTCTGGAACGCGGCGTCGGAGGAGTCCACGGAATGGGACTTTCCGTCCCGCAAGGTGATGCGTACATCGACGAGCGGATGTCCGGCCGCCACTCCGCGGGCGGCCTGGGCGCGCACGCCCTTCTCGACGGAGGGGACGAACTGGCGGGGTACCGCTCCGCCGACGACCTTGTCGACGAATTCGATGCCCGTACCCGGTGGCAGCGGCTCCACGTCGATCTCGCAGATGGCGTACTGGCCGTGACCGCCGGACTGCTTCACATGCCGGCCCCGGCCCGTCGACGGGGCCGCGAAGGTCTCGCGCAGCGACACCTTGTGGGGCACGGCGTCGACCTGGACGCCGTAGCGGCTGCGCAGCCGGTCCAGCGCCACGTCCTGATGGGCCTCGCCGAGGCACCACAAAACCACCTGGTGGGTGTCCTGGTTCTGTTCGAGGCGCATGGTCGGGTCCTCGGCGACGAGCCGGGAGAGCCCCTGGGAGAGTTTGTCCTCGTCCGCCTTGCTGTGGGCCTCGATGGCGAGCGGCAGCAGTGGGTCCGGTGCGGTCCAGGGGTCCATCAGCAGCGGCCGGTCCTTGGCGGAGAGGGTGTCCCCGGTCTCGGCGCTGAGCAGTTTGGCGACGCAGGCCAGATCTCCGGCGATGCACGCGGTGAGGGGGCGCTGTTGATTGCCGAAGGGGGCGGAGAGCGCGCCGACACGTACCTCCGCCTCGTGGAAGGGGCGGGTCTCGTGGCCGGGGGCGGTGAGGCCGTGGCCGAAGACATGGACGGTTTCGTCGGGGCGCAGGGTGCCGGAGAAGACGCGTACGAGCGAGACCCGGCCGACGTACGGGTCGGAGGCCGTCTTGACGACCTCGGCGACGAGCGGGCCCTGCGGGTCGCAGGTCAGGACCGGTCGCGGGGCCCCGTGCAAGGGGGTGATCTCGGGGAGCGGGCGCTCCAACGGGGTGGGGAAGCCGCCGGTGATCAGGTCCAGGAGCTCGACGGTGCCGATGCCCTGGCGGGCGCCTTCGGCGGCGGGGGCCGCGGTGAGGACGGGGTGGAAGGTGCCCCGGGCGACGGCACGTTCCAGGTCGTCGATGAGTGTCTTGATATCGATCTCGGCCCCGCCGAGATAGCGGTCCATCAGGGTCTCGTCCTCGCTCTCGGCGATGATCCCCTCGATCAGCCTCGCGCGCGCCTCCTGGAGCCGGGCCTGCTGGGCGTCGGCGGGTGGGTTCTCCTGTCGCTCGCCGGAGGAATAGTCGAAGATCCGCTGGGTGAGAAGTCCGGTGAGTCCCCTGAGCGGGGCGTGCCCGTCGGGGCCCTCGGGGCCGAGGACGGGCAGGTAGAGCGGGAGTACGGCGTCGGGGTCGCCGCCGCCGAAGATCTCGCCGCAGATCCGGGTCATCTCGTCGAACGAGGTACGCGCGGTGTCGAGGTGGGTGATGACGATGGCGCGCGGCATGCCGACGGCTGCGCACTCATCCCACACGGCGCGGGTGGCGCCCGCCACGGCGTCGGCCTCCTGGGCCGCGGACACAATGAACAGGGCCGCGTCCGCTGCCCTCAGACCGGCCCTGAGTTCCCCGACGAAATCGGCATATCCGGGGGTGTCCAGCAGATTGATCTTGTACCCGCCCCATTCGACGGGGACCAGGGAGAGCTGTACGGACCGTTGCTGGCGGTGTTCGATCTCGTCGTAGTCGGAGACGGTGGCGCCGTCCTCGACCCGGCCGGCCCGGTTGACCGCGCCCGTGGTCTGTGCTAGGCCCTCGACGAGGGTGGTCTTGCCGGAGCCGCTGTGGCCGACCAGCACCACATTCCGTAGGGATGAGGCCTGGTCGGCCGTCGCTGCCCTGCCGGCGGCCCCGGTGTGTGCGTGTGCCTTGTCGCCCATGATGCGTGCCTCCCAGATAGTGGCGCGGAGCGGGAAGAAAAGCCGGCGCGGATTGGGGGAGAAGGGTGCACGGGCACGGGAGAGCCGCCGCGGCGGCTACGGCGACGCCCGCGGTAATTCGAGCTTTCCACTCAGGTCACGTCGCGTCCATACGTCGCGCGCCGCCGCGCGACGGCCGGGTGCCCGGACGGTGGAGTCCGGCGGGCGTGACTACGATGGGCCAGCCGGTGGCCGAAGGGGCCGCTCGGCCCACCGACCCTCGGGAAGGCCATGCTGAACAAGTACGCGCGTGCATTTTTTACGCGTGTCCTCACACCGTTCGCCGCACTGTTGCTCCGTCTCGGTGTGAGCCCTGACGCGGTCACTCTGATCGGTACGGCCGGAGTGGTGGCAGGTGCGCTGGTCTTCTTCCCGATGGGGGAGTTCTTCTGGGGCACGGTCGTCATCACGATCTTTGTCTTCTCCGACCTCGTCGACGGCAACATGGCCCGGCAGGCCGGTATCTCCAGCCGCTGGGGCGCGTTCCTGGACTCGACACTCGACCGGGTCGCCGACGGGGCCATCTTCGGAGGGTTGGCGCTCTGGTACGCGGGCAACGGCGACGACAACGTGCTGTGCGCGGTCGCGATCTTCTGCCTGGCGTCCGGCCAGGTGGTCTCGTACACGAAGGCGCGCGGCGAGTCGATCGGGCTGCCGGTCGCGGTCAACGGTCTCGTGGAGCGCGCCGAGCGGCTGGTGATCTCGCTGGTCGCGGCCGGACTCGCCGGTCTTCACAAGTTCGGTGTCCCCGGGATCGACATCCTGCTGCCGGTCGCGCTGTGGATCGTCGCCGCGGGCAGCCTGGTGACGCTCGTGCAGCGGGTCGTGACCGTGCGCCGCGAGTCAGCGGAGGCCGATGCGGCCGATGCCGCCGCTGCGGACCGGGGGAGCGGGGCCACGCAGTGAGCAGCGCACCGGGTGAGACGCAGACCGGCCTGCAGGACCGGTTGACCGACGGGCTGTACGGGCTCGGCTGGGCCGCCGTCAAGAAGCTCCCCGAGCCGGTCGCCCGGGCTCTCTTCCGCACCATCGCCGACCAGGTGTGGAAGCGGCGGGGCAAGAGAGTGCTGCGGCTGGAGTCCAATCTGGCACGGGTCGTGCCCGGGGCGTCCGAGGCCCGGCTCGCCGCGCTCTCCAAGGCCGGGATGCGCTCGTACATGCGCTACTGGATGGAGTCGTTCCGGCTGCCCACCTGGAGTCCGGCGCGGATCAAGGCGTCGGTAGAGGTGACGGACGCGCACCGGTTGACCGACGGGCTGGACTCCGGCCGCGGCGTCATCCTCGCCCTGCCGCACCTGGGGAACTGGGACCTGGCAGGAGCCTGGGTCACCACCGATCTCAAGGTGCCCTTCACCACGGTTGCCGAGCGGCTCAAGCCCGAGACGCTGTACGACCGGTTCGTGGCCTACCGTCAGGGGCTCGGCATGGAGGTCCTGCCGCACAGCGGCGGCGCCGCCTTCGGCACCCTGGCGCGACGACTGCGCGCGGGCGGCCTGGTCTGTCTGGTCGCCGATCGCGACCTGTCGGCCTCCGGCGTCGAGGTGACGTTCTTCGGCGACACCGCGCGCATGCCCGCGGGACCGGCGCTGCTGGCCCAGCAGACCGGGGCGCTGCTGCTGCCGGCGACCCTCTCGTACGACGACACGCCTGTGATGAAGGCACGTGTCCATCCGCCGGTCGAGGTGCCCGAGTCAGGCAGCCGTACGGAGAAGACGTCCTCGATGACACAGGCGCTGGCCGATGCCTTCGCCGTCGGAATCGCCGAGCATCCGGAGGACTGGCACATGCTGCAATGGCTCTGGCTCGCCGACCTGGAGAACCGGGAGGACCGGCCGTGAAGATCGGAATCGTCTGCCCGTACTCCTGGGACGTACCGGGCGGTGTGCAGTTCCACATCCGCGACCTGGCCGAACACCTGATCCGTCTGGGACACCAGGTGTCGGTGCTGGCACCCGCCGACGACGAGACACCGCTGCCGCCGTACGTGGTATCGGCGGGCCGGGCCGTTCCCGTCCCGTACAACGGCTCCGTGGCCCGGTTGAATTTCGGGTTCCTCTCGGCAGCCCGAGTGCGCCGCTGGCTGCACGACGGCACCTTCGACGTGATCCACATCCACGAGCCGACCTCGCCGTCGCTGGGACTGCTCGCCTGCTGGGCCGCGCAGGGGCCGATCGTTGCCACGTTCCACACGTCCAACCCGCGCTCCCGGGCCATGATCGCGGCGTACCCGATTCTGCAGCCCGCGCTGGAGAAGATCAGCGCGCGCATCGCGGTGAGCGAATACGCACGCCGGACCCTGGTCGAGCACCTGGGCGGCGACGCGGTCGTCATTCCGAACGGGGTCGATGTCGGCTTCTTCGCCGGGGCCGAGCCCAAGGCCGAGTGGCAGGGCGGCACGATCGGCTTCATCGGGCGCATCGACGAGCCCCGCAAGGGGCTGCCCGTCCTGATGAGGGCGCTGCCCGCAATCCTCGCCGCGCGTCCGGACACGCGGCTGCTGGTGGCGGGCCGCGGCGATGAGGAGGAGGCCGTCGCCTCGCTGCCCGAGGAGATGCGCGCCCGCGTCGAATTCCTCGGCATGGTGAGCGACGAGGACAAGGCGCGGCTGCTGCGCAGCGTCGATGTGTACGTGGCACCCAACACGGGCGGCGAGAGCTTCGGGATCATCCTGGTCGAGGCGATGTCGGCCGGCGCGCCGGTCCTCGCCAGCGATCTGGATGCGTTCGCGCAGGTCCTGGACCTGGGCGCGGCGGGCGAGCTCTTCGCCAATGAGGACGCGGACGCGCTGGCGTCGACGGCGATCCGGCTCCTCGGCGACCCGGAGCGGCGTACGGAGCTGCGCGAGCGGGGAGCCGCGCACGTGCGGCGCTTCGACTGGTCGACGGTCGGGGCGGACATCCTCGCGGTGTACGAGACGGTGACGGACGGCGCGGCGTCGGTGGCGGCCGACGAACGCACCGGCCTGCGCGCACGCTTCGGACTGGCGCGGGACTGAGCGGGGGCGGGCGCGCCATGCATCGAGCCGGCGGAATGGTTCGCGCCGGGCATCGAGCCCGCCGGGTGATTCGCGCGGCACATCAAGCCCGTCCGGCGATTGAGGCCCGGGGCCAGGGCGGCGCCCCGGCGGCGACCGAGCCCGTCCGCACCCGCGCTCAGCCCGAGCCCCAGGCCGGACGGCCGCACCACCCGCGCTCCGACGGTAGCCTTGCCGCCCGTGATCGAAACCCTTATTTGGATCGCCGTCGCGATCGTCGCGATCGGCATGTACCTCAGCTGGACCGCCGGACGACTGGACCGGCTGCACACCCGCATCGACGCGGCCCGCGCCGCCCTCGACGCGCAGCTCCTGCGCCGCGCCTCGGTCACCCAGGAACTGGCCACGTCGGGTGTCCTCGACCCGGCCGCGTCCATCGTGCTGTACGAGGCCGCGCACGCCGCCCGCCAGGCGGAGGAGGAACACCGTGAGGTCGCGGAGAGCGAGCTGAGCACCGCGTTGCGGGCGGTGTTCGGTGAGACGGCGCAGGTGGAGACCGTGAAGGAGATCCCGGGCGGCGAGGCGGCGGCGTTCGAACTCGCCGCAGCCGTGCGCCGCGTCCCGATGGCCCGGCGGTTCCACAATGACGCGGTGCGTGCGGCGCGTGCGCTGCGCAGGCACCGCACGGTGCGGTGGTTCCGGCTGGCCGGGCACGCCCCGTTCCCGCTCGCTTTCGAGATGGACGACGAACCGCCGGTCGCCCTGGCGGACCGCCCCGTCAGCTGACCGGCGGCCGCATTCGTACATGACCGGCCTCACAACCCGGTCCGTACGTGTTCAAAACGATCCACCGGCCCTCCATTGGCCCTTGCTGTGGACTGGTCCCGGAGAGTTTGCTCAGCACTGCGTCATTCAGCGCTTTCAGCAACTCTTTTCTCCGAGTGAGGTCGATCCGTGTCCACGCTTCCCACCATCCCGCAGTCCGCCGACTCCACGGCCACCGGCACCGCCCGCGTCAAGCGCGGCATGGCCGAGCAGCTCAAGGGCGGCGTGATCATGGACGTCGTCAATGCCGAGCAGGCGAAGATCGCCGAGGACGCGGGTGCCGTGGCCGTCATGGCCCTGGAGCGGGTGCCGGCCGACATCCGCAAGGACGGCGGCGTGGCCCGGATGTCGGACCCGAACATGATCGAGGAGATCATCGAGGCCGTCTCCATCCCGGTGATGGCGAAGTCCCGTATCGGCCACTTCGTCGAGGCCCAGGTCCTGCAGTCCCTCGGTGTCGACTACATCGACGAGTCCGAGGTCCTCACCCCGGCCGACGAGGTCAACCACAGCGACAAGTTCGCCTTCACCACCCCGTTCGTCTGCGGCGCCACGAACCTGGGCGAGGCTCTGCGCCGTATCGCCGAGGGCGCGGCCATGATTCGTTCGAAGGGTGAGGCCGGCACCGGAAACGTCGTCGAGGCGGTCCGTCACCTGCGCCAGATCAAGAACGAGATCGCCCGGCTGCGTGGCTATGACAACAACGAGCTGTACGCCGCCGCCAAGGATCTCCGCGCCCCGTACGAGCTGGTCAAGGAGGTCGCCGAGCTCGGCAAGCTGCCCGTCGTGCTGTTCTCCGCGGGCGGCGTCGCCACCCCCGCCGATGCCGCGCTGATGCGCCAGCTCGGCGCCGAGGGCGTCTTCGTCGGCTCCGGCATCTTCAAGTCCGGCGACCCGGCCAAGCGCGCCGCCGCCATCGTGAAGGCCACCACCTTCTACGACGACCCGAAGATCATCGCGGACGCCTCCCGGAACCTGGGCGAGGCCATGGTCGGCATCAACTGCGACACCCTGCCCGAGGCCGAGCGCTACGCCAACCGTGGCTGGTAGTCACTGATGAGCGACACCCCTGTGATCGGAGTCCTGGCTTTCCAGGGCGACGTACGGGAACACCTGATCGCCCTGGCCTCGGCGGATGCCCTGGCCAGGCCGGTCCGGCGTCCCGAGGAACTCGCCGAGGTCGACGGCCTGGTCATACCCGGTGGCGAGTCCACCACGATGTCCAAGCTGGCTTCCCTGTTCGGCATGCTGGAACCGCTGCGCGAGCGGGTACGGGACGGGATGCCGGTCTACGGCACCTGCGCCGGAATGATCCTGCTCGCCGACAAGATCCTCGACCCGCGCTCGGGCCAGGAGACGGTCGGCGGGATCGACATGATCGTGCGCCGCAACGCCTTCGGGCGGCAGAACGAGTCCTTCGAGGCGGCCGTGGAGGTCGCCGGTATCGAGGGCGGCCCGGTCGAGGGCGTGTTCATCCGCGCCCCGTGGGTGGAATCGGTCGGAGCCCAGGCCACGGTCGTGGCGGAGCACGGCGGCCACATCGTCGCCGTACGTCAGGGAAACGTCCTGGCGACGTCATTCCACCCGGAACTGACCGGGGACCATCGCGTTCACGCGTTGTTCGTGGATATGGTGCGCGCAGTCGTCTGACTCGATCCCGGTAGGATCTCCCGGGTTCGGATCGATTTTGGTGACGCGAAGGAGAAGGCAGATGTCCGGCCACTCTAAATGGGCTACGACGAAGCACAAGAAGGCCGTGATCGATGCCAAGCGCGGCAAACTCTTCGCGAAGCTGATCAAGAACATCGAGGTCGCGGCCCGCACCGGTGGTGTGGACCCCGAGGGAAACCCGACCCTCGTGGACGCGATCCAGAAGGCGAAGAAGAGCTCCGTACCGAACAAGAACATCGACTCCGCGGTCAAGCGCGGTGGCGGTCTCGAAGCGGGCGGCGTCGACTACCAGACGATCATGTACGAGGGTTACGGCCCCAACGGCGTCGCGGTGCTCATCGAGTGCCTCACCGACAACCGCAACCGTGCCGCCTCGGACGTGCGTGTCGCGATGACCCGCAACGGCGGTTCGATGGCCGACCCGGGTTCGGTCTCGTATCTCTTCAACCGCAAGGGCGTCGTGATCGTCCCCAAGGGCGAGCTGACCGAGGACGACGTTCTCGGTGCCGTGCTGGACGCGGGCGCCGAGGAGGTCAACGACCTCGGCGACACCTACGAGGTCGTCAGTGAGGCCACCGACATGGTCGCGGTTCGTACCGCGCTCCAGCAGGCCGGCATCGACTACGACTCCGCCGAGGCCGACTTCCTGCCCACCATGCAGGTCGAGCTGGACGAGGAGGGCGCGCGCAAGATCTTCAAGCTGATCGACGCGCTGGAGGACAGCGACGACGTGCAGAACGTCTTCGCCAACTTCGACGTCCCGGACGAGGTCATGGAGAAGGTCGACGCCTGAGCCACGCTCAGCACAGCCTTTACGGACGGGCCGACGGGGACACACCCGTCGGCCCGTCGCATTGTCAGTGCGAGCCGATAGCCTGCGGGAACAGTTGACCGATCGGTACGGAGGGGGCTTCCCATGCGGGTACTCGGCGTCGACCCGGGGCTGACCCGGTGCGGTGTCGGCGTCGTCGAAGGCGTCGCAGGCCGGCCCCTGACGATGCTCGGCGTCGGGGTCGTCCGCACCCCGGCGGATGCGGAGCTCGGCCACCGGCTGGTGGCCATCGAGCGCGGCATGGAGGAATGGCTCGACGAGCACCGGCCCGAATTCGTCGCCGTGGAGCGGGTGTTCAGCCAGCACAACGTCCGTACGGTGATGGGCACGGCCCAGGCCAGCGCGGTCGCCATGCTCTGCGCATCCCGGCGCGGCATCCCCGTTGCCCTGCACACCCCCAGCGAGGTCAAGGCGGCCGTCACCGGCAGCGGCCGTGCCGACAAGGCGCAGATCGGGGCCATGGTCACCCGGCTGCTCAGACTCGACGCCCCACCGAAACCCGCCGACGCGGCCGATGCCCTCGCGCTCGCCATCTGCCACATCTGGCGCGCCCCCGCCGTCAACCGCCTCCGGCAGGCACAAGCGGCAGCAGCAGCCGCAGCCCGTCCCCCGCGCGTTCCCCGTACACCCGCAGTTCCCGTCCGGAAGGTCCCCAGATGATCGCCTTCGTCAGCGGCCCCGTGGCCGTACTCACCCCGACCACGGCCGTGATCGAGGTCGGCGGCATCGGCATGGCCGTCCAGTGCACGCCGAACACCCTCGCCGACCTCCGGATCGGCAAGGAGGCCAGGATGGCCACCTCCCTCGTCGTACGGGAGGACTCGCTCACCCTCTACGGCTTCGCCGACGACGACGAGCGGCAGGCCTTCGAGCTGCTCCAGACCGCCAGCGGAGTCGGACCCCGGCTCGCCCAGGCCATGCTCGCCACCCACAGCCCGGACGCCCTGCGGACCGCGGTCGCCACCGGTGACGAGAAGGCGCTCACCGCAGTCTCAGGCATCGGCAAGAAGGGCGCGCAGAAACTCATCCTCGAACTGAAGGGCAGGCTCGGTGAGCCCGTGGGTGCCCACATCGGCCGACAGGGCATCGGCACCGCCGTCACCTCCTCCTGGCGCGACCAGCTGCAGGCCGCCCTGATCGGTCTCGGCTACGCCACCCGCGAGGCCGACGAGGCGGTCACCGCCGTCGCCCCGCAGGCGGAGGCGGCCCTGGCCGAGGGCCGGCAGGCGCCCGTGCCGCAGCTGCTGCGCGCCGCGCTGCAGACCCTCAACCGCGCGCGCTGACCGGAGCACGACATCCCGGGGGACACCCCGACGCAGGGCCGGGCACCGCGCGGCACCGAAACACCCGAGGCGGGACAGACGGAATGAACTGGGACGAGACTGGACCCGACACCGACGAGCGGCTCGACGAACGCCTCGTCGACGCCGACGCGGACGGCGAGGACACCGCGGTCGAAGCGGCGCTGCGGCCGAAGGACCTCGACGAATTCGTCGGCCAGGAGAAGGTGCGCGAACAGCTCGACCTGGTCCTCAAGGCGGCCAGGGCACGCGGCGCCACCGCCGACCATGTCCTGCTCTCCGGCGCCCCCGGCCTCGGCAAGACCACACTCTCCATGATCATCGCGGCCGAGATGGGCGCGCCGATCCGGATCACCTCGGGTCCCGCCATCCAGCATGCGGGTGATCTCGCCGCGATCCTCTCCTCCCTCCAGGAGGGTGAAGTTCTCTTCCTCGACGAGATCCACCGCATGTCGCGGCCCGCCGAGGAGATGCTCTACATGGCGATGGAGGACTTCCGGGTCGACGTCATTGTCGGCAAGGGCCCCGGAGCCACCGCCATCCCGCTGGAACTGCCGCCCTTCACGCTGGTCGGTGCCACGACCAGGGCCGGGCTGCTGCCGCCCCCGCTGCGCGACCGTTTCGGCTTCACCGGCCACATGGAGTTCTACGCCCCCACCGAACTGGAACGTGTCATCCACCGCTCCGCCCGCCTGCTCGACGTGGAGATAGACGTGGACGGCGCCGCCGAGATCGCCGGCCGTTCCCGCGGCACCCCCCGTATCGCCAACCGGCTGCTGCGCCGCGTCCGGGACTATGCCCAGGTCAAGGCCGACGGACGGATCGACCGCGCCGTCGCCGCCGTGGCCCTCGGGGTGTACGAGGTCGACGCCCGGGGCCTCGACCGGCTGGACCGGGCGGTGCTCGGCGCCCTGCTGAAGCTCTTCGGCGGCGGCCCCGTCGGACTGTCCACCCTCGCGGTCGCCGTGGGCGAGGAGCGCGAGACGGTGGAGGAGGTCGCGGAGCCCTTCCTGGTACGGGAGGGACTGCTGGCCAGGACGCCGCGCGGGCGGGTCGCGACACCCGCGGCCTGGGCCCACCTCGGCCTCGTACCTCCCCAGCACGGCGGAAAGGGACAACACGGCCTGTTCGGGGCGTGACGCGTCACAGGTTCACCCGGACAGGAACCACCGAGGTGTGCTGGGCGTTGTTCCATCGATGCGGACTCGCTTAGACTCCGCCGATGCCGCCCTTTCAGGTCGGTGTGCCCACCCCCGTAGATCAGGCCGCCTTTCAGCGCGGTCGTGCGAAGGAAACTCGTCCCGTGAATCCCCTGTCTCTCCTCCCCCTCGTCGTGCTCATCGGGGCCATGTTCCTGATGACGCGGTCCGCCAAGAAGAAGCAGGCGGCCGCTGCCCAGATGCGCGATGAGATGCAGCCCGGCACCGGCGTCCGGACGATCGGGGGCATGTACGCCACCGTCAAGGAGCTCAACGACGACACGGTTCTCCTTGAGATCGCGCCCGGCGTCCACGCCGTCTACGCCAAGAACGCCATCGGTGCCGTCCTGGACGACGCGGAGTACAACCGCATCGTCCACGGCGACGACGAGGATGCCCTCGACGGCGCGGTCGTGCCGGACGATGCCTCCTCGCTGACCGGGGCCGACGCCGACGAGGACACCTCGGACGACGCCAAGATCGACCTGGGCAAGAAGACCGAGTCCGACGACGTCGAGCCGGCGGACGCCGAGTCCGGCAAGAAGTCCGAGAGCAAGACCGACGGCGAGGCCGACGCGAAGTAGCCCACGAGCCGGGGATGCCATGAGCCCACCGGCATCCAGCACTCCCCGGACCGTGCGGTCTTCTGCGGGGGCGGGTTCCCACTACACTTCGTGGCCGCTCGGGCGCGTACCCGGCGCGGGGCGGTTGGACAGGGAGAAACGAGAAGGTGGCAGCACCGAAGAAGAGCCGAGGGCCGGCCGGCGGTCAGGGCAGGCCGGGGCGTTCCCTGGCTCTGATCCTGATCGTCATGGTCGCGCTCACCGGCGGGATGTTCCTGGCCGGTCAGACGACCCCACGACTGGGCATCGACCTGGCGGGCGGCACGTCCATCACGCTCGAGGCGAAGAGCGAGCCCGGCCAGGAATCGGCGATCAACAAGACCAACATGGACACCGCGGTCGAGATCATGGAACGCCGTGTCAATGGTCTGGGTGTCTCCGAGGCCGAGGTCCAGACGCAGGGCGATCGCAACATCATCGTCAACATCCCCAAGGGCATGAACTCCGCTCAGGCCCGCGAGCAGGTCGGCACCACCGCCAAGCTCTACTTCCGGCCGGTGCTGACCGTCGCCGAGGGCACGCCCACCCCGATGCCCAGCGCCTCGACGTCCGGCAAGCCCAGCTCCTCCGCCAGCCCGAGCGCCTCGGCGTCGGACGAGGGCAAGGCGTCCGCGAAGCCGAGCGCGAGCGCCACCACCCAGGGCCGCGCGGTCACCGGAGCCCTCAAGACCGACGGCACGCCCACCCCGAAGGCGAGCACCACCCCGACGGCCGACGCCACGCCGTCGGCGTCCGCCGCTGACCAGGCTGCCGCCGCCGAGCTGCAGAAGCAGTTCGGGGCCCTCGACTGCTCCAGCAAGGCCTCCCGCGCCAAGGCGGCACAGAGCGCCAAGTCCACCGAAACGGTCGTCGCGTGCAGCTCTGAGGGCGACGTCAAGTACGTCCTCGGCCCGGCCGAGGTGTCCGGTACCGAGGTCGAAAGCGCCAAGGCCAACTTCGACCAGCAGCGCGGCATGTGGATCGTCCAGATGGAGTTCACCAAGGAGGGCTCCAAGCAGTTCCAGACGATCACCAAGAAGCTCTCCGCGCAGCAGCCCCCGCAGAACCAGTTCGCCATCTCCCTGGACGGCGAGGTCGTCTCCGCGCCCCAGGTGAACACGACACTCAGCGGCAGCGCCGAGATCTCCGGCAGCTTCACCCAGCAGTCCGCCGAGGACCTGGCCAACGTGCTCTCCTACGGTGCGCTCCCGCTCTCGTTCGAGGAACAGAGCGTCACCACGGTCACCGCCGCACTCGGTGGCGAGCAGCTCCAGGCAGGTTTGATCGCCGGCGCCATCGGTCTGGCCCTGGTGGTCATCTACCTGGTGGCCTACTACCGCGGACTGGCGTTCATCGCGCTCCTGAGTCTCATGGTCTCCGGCATCCTGACCTACACGATCATGTCACTGCTCGGCCCGGCCATCGGCTTCGCACTGAACCTCCCGGCCGTCTGCGGCGCCATCGTGGCCATCGGTATCACCGCGGACTCGTTCATCGTGTACTTCGAAAGAATCCGCGACGAGATCCGCGATGGCCGTACGCTCCGCCCGGCCGTCGAGCGCGCCTGGCCGCGCGCCCGGCGCACCATCCTGGTGTCCGACTTCGTGTCGTTCCTTGCCGCGGCGGTGCTCTTTGTCGTCACCGTCGGCAAGGTTCAGGGCTTCGCCTTCACGTTGGGTCTCACCACCCTGCTCGACGTGGTCGTGGTGTTCCTCTTCACCAAGCCCCTCATGGTGCTGATGGCCCGTACGAAGTTCTTCTCCAGCGGTCATCCGTGGTCCGGTCTGGACCCGAAGCGGCTCGGCGCCAAGCCGCCGCTGCGCCGCTCGCGCCGTGTCAACGCCCCCACTGACCCGAAGGAGGCGTGAGATGTCGCGACTCGGCAGTCTCGGCGCCCGTCTCTACCGCGGCGAGGTCGGCTACGACTTCATCGGCAATCGCAAGATCTGGTACGGGATCTCGATACTGATCACCATCACGGCCATCGTCGGCCTGGCGATCAGCGGCCTCAACATGGGCATCGAGTTCAAGGGCGGTGCGGTTTTCACCACCCCGAAGACGAGTGTGACCGTCGCCGAGGCGGAGGACCTGGCGACGGAGGCCTCCGGCCACCAGGCCATTGTCCAGAAGCTCGGCAACGGCAGTCTGCGCATCCAGGTCAGCGAGGTCGACACCGAGAAGTCCGACCAGATCAAGGACCAGCTCTCCAAGGACCTCGGCGTTCCGGCGGAGAAGATCGCTGCCGATCTGGTCGGCCCCAGCTGGGGTGAGCAGATCGCCAACAAGGCCTGGATGGGCCTCGGCATCTTCATGGTCCTCGTGGTGATCTACCTGGCCATCGCCTTCGAGTGGCGCATGGCCATCGCGGCCCTGGTCGCGCTGATACACGACATCACCATCACGGTCGGCGTCTACGCCCTGGTCGGCTTCGAGGTCACCCCGGGCACCGTGATCGGTCTGCTGACCATCCTCGGTTACTCCCTCTACGACACGGTCGTCGTCTTCGACAGCCTCAAGGAGGGCACGAAGGGGATCACCAAGCAGACCCGGTGGACGTACAGCGAGATCGCCAACCGCTCCATCAACAGCACGCTGGTCCGTTCCATCAACACCACCGTCGTGGCACTGCTGCCGGTCGCCGGTCTGCTGTTCATCGGTGGCGGTGTCCTCGGCGCCGGCATGCTGAACGACATCTCCCTGGCGCTCTTCGTCGGCCTGGCCGCCGGTGCGTACTCCTCGATCTTCATCGCCACCCCGCTCGTCGCCGACCTCAAGGAACGCGACCCGCAGATGAAGGCTCTGAAGAAGCGGGTCCTCGCCAAGCGTGCGGCGGCCGCCGCCAAGGGCGAGTCCGCCGAGGGCGAGCAGTCGAACGACGACGACGTCCCGGAGGACGCCGAACCCGCCGCCGCGGTCGTCGGCCAGCGGCAGCAGCCCCCCAGGGGCCACGGCCGGACCCCGGGGAAGCGCCGATGACCAGCAGCACCACCGAGAGCACCCGTGAGCTCCTGCTCAGCCGGATCCGCGATGTGCCGGACTATCCGAAGCCGGGCGTGATGTTCAAGGACATCACCCCGCTGCTCGCGGACCCGACGGCGTTCGCGGCCCTCACCGACACCCTCGCGGAGCTGTGCGTACGGCACGGCGCCACGAAGATCGTCGGCCTCGAGGCGCGCGGCTTCATCCTGGCCGCCCCGGTCGCGGTCCGGGCCGGGCTCGGCTTCGTACCCGTCCGCAAGGCGGGGAAGCTGCCCGGAGCCACGCTCAGCCAGGCGTACGAGCTGGAGTACGGCACCGCCGAGATCGAGATCCACGCGGAGGACCTGTCCGCCGACGACCGGATCATGGTCATCGATGACATCCTCGCGACCGGCGGAACCGCCGAGGCCTCGCTGGAGCTGATCCGGCGGGCCGGTGCCGAGGTCGCGGGCGTCGCGGTGCTCATGGAGCTCGGATTCCTGCCCGGCCGTGCCCGACTGGAGCAGGGCCTGCGCGGCGCCCCGCTGGAGGTTCTGATCTCGGTCTGAGCAGCAGCAGACCGTTACGTGGCAACGGCTCATGCACGAAGGACGGGCACCCGGGAACAACCGGGTGCCCGTCCCGCGTTGTGAGGAGGCTCACGATCCCCGGGCGAGGACCGGCCACAGGATCGATACGATGGCCTTTCCGGGTATCCGGATCCGCACGAGGAGCGCTCTTGCCAGACGAGGCCCAGCCAGTCGCCGCCCCGCAGCCCGACAAGCCCGCGGCGGCCCCAGCCACGCCCGGGAAGAAGCAGCCTGCACAGAAGCCGAAGCCCCCGGCCCCCGAGCCCGGTACGGGCCCGGAGCGGACCCGTACCCCGGCGCTGCGGCCCGCGGCCGCTTCCCCCGCGCTGCGGCCCGCGCCCGCTTCCCCCGCGCTGCGGCCCGCGCCCGCTTCCCCTGCGCAGCCGGTCGCCCCCGCCTTGCCGGCCACGTCCGCCCCGAAGCCCCCGGCGAAGCCCGCTGCCAAGCCGGTCACCCCGGCCGCTTCCGCGACCCGCTCCGGCGGCTCCTCCAACCGGGTACGGGCCAGGCTTGCCCGCCTCGGTGTGCAGCGCTCCAGCCCGTACAACCCGGTGCTCGAACCGTTGCTGCGCATCGTCCGCAGCAACGACGCCAAGATCGAGAACGCCACGTTGCGCCAGATCGAGCGCGCCTACCAGGTCGCCGAGCGCTGGCACCGCGGCCAGAAGCGCAAGAGCGGCGACCCGTACATCACCCACCCGCTCGCCGTCACGACGATCCTTGCCGAGCTCGGCATGGACCCGGCGACGCTGATGGCCGGACTGCTGCACGACACGGTCGAGGACACCGAGTACGGCCTGGACACCCTGCGACGGGACTTCGGCGACCAGGTCGCCCTGCTCGTCGACGGCGTCACCAAGCTGGACAAGGTCAAGTTCGGCGAGGCCGCACAGGCCGAAACCGTACGCAAGATGGTCGTCGCCATGGCCAAGGACCCCCGGGTCCTCGTCATCAAGCTCGCCGACCGGCTGCACAACATGCGCACCATGCGCTACCTCAAGCGGGAGAAGCAGGAGAAGAAGGCCCGCGAGACGCTTGAGATCTATGCCCCACTGGCACACCGCCTGGGCATGAACACCATCAAGTGGGAGCTGGAGGACCTCGCCTTCGCGATCCTCTACCCCAAGATGTACGACGAGATCGTCCGCCTCGTCGCCGAGCGGGCGCCCAAGCGCGACGAATACCTCGCCATAGTGACCGACGAGGTTCAGGCCGACCTGCGCGCCGCCCGGATCAAGGCCACCGTCACCGGCCGGCCGAAGCACTACTACAGCGTCTACCAGAAGATGATCGTGCGGGGCCGGGACTTCGCCGAGATCTACGACCTGGTGGGCATTCGGGTCCTTGTCGATACCGTCCGCGACTGTTACGCGGCGCTCGGCACCGTTCACGCGCGATGGAATCCGGTCCCCGGCCGGTTCAAGGACTACATCGCGATGCCCAAGTTCAACATGTACCAGTCGCTGCACACCACGGTGATCGGTCCCAGTGGCAAGCCCGTCGAGCTTCAGATCCGTACGTTCGACATGCACCGTCGTGCCGAGTACGGCATCGCCGCGCACTGGAAGTACAAGCAGGAGGCCGTCGCGGGCGCCTCCAAGGTGCGCACCGACGTCCCCAAGAACACCGGCCGCGGCCAGGACACCGTCAACGACATGGCGTGGCTGCGTCAGCTCCTGGACTGGCAGAAGGAGACCGAGGACCCCAGCGAATTCCTGGAGTCGCTGCGCTTCGATCTCTCCCGCAACGAGGTTTTCGTCTTCACGCCCAAGGGCGACGTCATAGCGCTTCCCGCAGGGGCGACGCCGGTCGACTTCGCGTACGCCGTCCATACGGAGGTCGGCCACCGGACCATAGGGGCACGGGTCAACGGGCGGCTCGTACCGCTCGAATCGACCCTCGACAACGGCGATCTGGTGGAGGTCTTCACCTCCAAGGCGGCCGGCGCCGGACCCTCCCGGGACTGGCTGGGCTTCGTCAAGTCGCCCCGCGCCCGCAACAAGATCCGCGCCTGGTTCTCCAAGGAGCGCCGCGACGAGGCGATCGAGCAGGGCAAGGACGCCATCGCGCGCGCCATGCGTAAGCAGAACCTGCCGATCCAGCGGATTCTGACCGGCGACTCCCTGGTCACGCTCGCCCATGAGATGCGCTACCCCGACATCTCGTCGTTGTATGCGGCGATCGGCGAGGGCCATGTCGCGGCCGCGGGCGTCGTGCAGAAGCTGGTGCAGGCGCTCGGCGGCGAGGACGCCGCCAACGAGGACCTCGCGGAGAGCGCGCCGCCCTCGCGCAGCCGCCACAAGCGCCGCTCCAACGCCGATCCCGGTGTCGTCGTCAAGGGCGTCGACGACGTCTGGGTCAAACTGGCCCGTTGCTGTACGCCGGTCCCCGGTGACCCGATCATCGGCTTCGTCACCCGCGGCAGCGGCGTCTCCGTGCACCGTGCCGACTGCGTCAACGTCGACTCGTTGTCGCAGCAGCCGGAGCGGATCCTGGACGTCGAGTGGGCGCCCACCCAGTCCTCGGTCTTCCTGGTCGCCATCCAGGTCGAGGCCCTGGACCGGTCGCGGCTGCTCTCGGACGTCACCCGCGTCCTGTCCGACCAGCACGTCAACATCCTGTCGGCGGCCGTCCAGACCTCCCGGGACCGGGTGGCCACCTCGCGCTTCACCTTCGAGATGGGCGACCCGAAGCACCTCGGACACGTACTGAAGGCGGTACGGGGCGTGGAGGGCGTCTACGACGTCTACCGCGTCACCTCCGCCCGCAGGCCGTGACCGATGACGCGGTGAATGCCGAGGGGCCCTCCGTCACGGACGGAGGGCCCCTCGCTGCTGGACGGTACGGAGCCGACCGGCTCCGTACACACCCACCTGTTCAGCCGCCGAACTCCTCCAGGCCCTTCAGAGCCTGGTCCAGCAGCGCCTGACGGCCTTCGAGCTCCTTGGCCAGCTTGTCGGCCCGGGCGTTGTTGCCCGAGGCGCGAGCCGTGTCGATCTGCGTACGCAGCTTGTCCACGGCCGCCTGCAGCTGACCGGTCAGACCCGCGGCGCGCGCACGCGCCTCCGGGTTCGTCCGGCGCCACTCCGACTCCTCGGCCTCCTGGAGCGCCCGCTCCACCGCGTGCATCCGCCCCTCGACCTTCGGGCGGGCGTCACGCGGCACATGGCCGATGGCCTCCCAGCGCTCGTTGATGGCCCGGAACGCGGCCCTGGCCGCCTTCAGGTCCTTCACGGGCACCAGCTTCTCGGCCTCGACCGCGAGCTCCTCCTTGAGCTTGAGGTTCTCGCCCTGCTCCGCGTCCCGCTCGGCGAAGACCTCGCTGCGGGCGGCGAAGAAGACGTCCTGGGCACCGCGGAATCGGTTCCACAGCTCGTCCTCGGCCTCGCGCTGGGCGCGGCCCGCCGCCTTCCACTCCGTCATCAGGTCGCGATAACGGGCGGCCGTCGCTCCCCAGTCCGTGGAACCGGAGAGCGACTCGGCCTCGACGACCAGCTTCTCCTTGGCCTTGCGGGCCTCCTCGCGCTGGGCGTCCAGCGAGGCGAAGTGGGCCTTGCGGCGCTTGGAGAACGCCGAGCGGGCGTGCGAGAAGCGGTGCCACAGCTCGTCATCGGACTTGCGGTCGAGCCGTGGCAGGCCCTTCCACGTGTCGACAAGAGCACGGAGCCGCTCGCCCGCGGAACGCCACTGCTCGCTCTGCGCCAGCTCCTCGGCCTCGGCGACCAGCGCCTCCTTGGCGTGCTTCGCCTCGTCGGTCTGCTTCGCCTTCTGGGCCTTGCGCTCCTCGCGCCGCGAGTCGACCGTCGCGACCAGCGCGTCGAGTCGCTTGCGCAGCGCGTCGAGGTCACCGACGGCGTGATGCTCGTCCACCTGCAGACGCAGATGCTCGATGGCGGTCGTGGCGTCCTTCGCCGACAGGTCGGTGGTCTTCACCCGCCGTTCGAGGAGGCCGATCTCGACCACAATGCCCTCGTACTTGCGCTCGAAGTAGGCCAGAGCCTCCTCGGGGGAACCCGCCTGCCACGATCCGACGACCTGCTCGCCATCGGCTGTACGCACGTACACGGTGCCCGTCTCATCGACGCGGCCCCACGGGTCGCTGCTCACAGCGCCTCCTCCACCTGATGCCTGCGAGAGGGTTCGCCCCCCTGGCATCGTCCACAGTTTCCTGGGGCGGGCAGCGCCCGCCCTGCACAACGCCAATCTAGGCGACCGGCCGCCCGGCTGTCCGCACTCAGCGCGGCCGAAAATAATCCGGTCCGCCCTCAGAGCCTGTCGGGTCCTGCCGACCCGACCGGGTCATGACTTGTCGACAGCGGCCTTCGAGATGGTCACGGCCTTCTTCGGCGGACCGTCGGGCGCACCGCCTTCCACGCCTGCCGCACCGACGTCCTTGACGGCCTTCAGCGAGGCATCGTCCATCGTGCCGAACGGGGTGTAGGTGGGCGGCAGTTTGCTGTCCTTGTACACCAGGAAGAACTGGCTGCCGCCGGTGTGAGGCTGGCCCGTGTTCGCCATCGCCACCGTGCCCGCCGGATAGGTCACCGTGCCGTCCGCGCCCGCCTTGCCCAGCGCGGTCAGGTTCTCGTCCGGGATCGTGTAGCCGGGGCCGCCCGTGCCGTCGCCCTTGGGGTCACCGCACTGGAGGACGAAAATGCCCTGCGTGGTCAGTCGGTGACACTTCGTGCCGTCGAAGAAATCCTTGTCGGCCAGCGACTTGAAGGAGTTCGTGGTGTGCGGCGTCTTCGCCGCGTCCATCGTGAACGCGATGTCTCCCTCGTTCGTCGTGAGCGACATGGTGTACTTCGACTTCTTGTCGATCTTCATCGCGGGCTCGGGCACGCTGCTCTCGCTCGCCGACGGCGAGGCCGAAGGGCTCGCGCTCGCGGCCGCGTCGCTCTTGTCCTTCTCGCCGTCGCCGTCGAGGGCGATATACGTGCCCACACCGGCGACCGCCACCACGGCCACTGCGGACGTGATGACGGCCGTCAGCCGCCTCGTCCTGCGGCGGGCTTCCTCCCGGCGCTGCTGCTGCCGCTCGAACTTCTCCCTGGCGAGCTGCCGCCGCCGCTGATCGCTGCTGACCACCGGGTGATCTCCTTGATAGGTCGTGTGATGGGGCCTGGGCTGCCCCGTACCGTATATGGGTTAGCTGTGGAATGAGGAGCGCCGGTAGGCTCTGAACTGCCGCGACCTTCTCAGTCGCAATCCGCCGTCGGACGACCATTAAGAAGGACGATCGTGCTCATTGCCGGGTTCCCCGCCGGGGCCTGGGGGACCAACTGTTACCTGGTCGCCCCGGCCGCAGGCGAGGAGTGCGTGATCATCGACCCGGGCCATCAGGCCGCACCCGGAGTCGAGGAAGCACTGAAGAAGCATCGGCTGAAGCCCGTCGCCGTCGTACTGACCCACGGCCACATCGACCACGTCGCCTCGGTCGTCCCGGTGTGCGGCGCGCACGACGTCCCCGCCTGGATCCACCCGGAGGACCGGTACATGATGAGCGACCCGGAGAAGGCCCTCGGCCGTTCCATCGGGATGCCGCTCATGGGCGAGCTGACGGTGGGGGAGCCGGACGACGTCAAGGAGCTGAGCGATGGCGCCCGGCTGAAGCTGGCCGGTCTGGAGTTCGGTGTCGCGCATGCGCCCGGCCATACCAAGGGGTCGGTGACGTTCAGGATGCCCGAGGCCGCGGATGTTCCGCAGATCCTCTTCTCGGGCGACCTGCTCTTCGCCGGCTCCGTCGGACGCACCGACCTGCCCGGTGGCGACCACGCCGAGCTGCTCGAGTCGCTGGCCCGTGTGTGCCTGCCGCTCGACGACTCGACCGTGGTGCTGTCCGGCCACGGCCCCCAGACGACCATCGGCCGCGAGCGCGCCTCGAACCCGTATCTGCACGGCATGGACGCGCCCCGACGAGGAATGTGACGAGAGAAATTCCGTGAGCACCTTCAAGGCCCCCAAGGGCACGTACGACCTGACCCCGCCCGACTCCGCGAAGTATCTCGCGGTGCGCGAGGCGATCGCCGCACCCCTGAAGAACTCCGGTTACGGCTACATCGAGACGCCCGGCTTCGAGGACGTCGCCCTCTTCTCGCGCGGTGTCGGTGAGTCCACCGACATCGTGACCAAGGAGATGTACACCCTCACCACCAAGGGTGGCTCCCAGCTGGCGCTGCGCCCCGAGGGCACCGCGTCCGTGCTGCGCGCCGCGCTGGAGGCCAACCTCCACAAGCTCGGCAACCTGCCCGTGAAGCTCTGGTACTCCGGCTCGTACTACCGCTACGAGCGCCCGCAGAAGGGCCGCTACCGGCACTTCTCGCAGGTCGGTGCCGAGGCGATCGGCGCCGAGGACCCGGCGCTGGACGCCGAGCTGATCATCCTCGCCGACCAGGCGTACCGCACGCTGGGTCTGCGGAACTTCCGCATCCTGCTCAACTCGTTGGGTGACAAGGAGTGCCGCCCCGTCTACCGGGACGCGCTTCAGGGCTTCCTGCGCGAGCTCGACCTGGACGAGGAGACCCGTCGCCGCATCGAGATCAACCCGCTGCGGGTCCTCGACGACAAGCGGCCCGAGGTGCAGAAGCAGCTGGCCGGTGCCCCGGTGCTGCGTGACTATCTGTGTGACGCCTGCAAGGCGTACCACGAGGAGGTTCGCGACCTGCTCGCCGCGGCCGGTGTGGTGTACGAGGACGACGAGAAGCTCGTCCGCGGCCTCGACTACTACACCCGCACCACCTTCGAGTTCGTCCACGACGGACTCGGCTCGCAGTCCGCGGTGGGCGGCGGGGGCCGCTACGACGGCCTGTCCGAGATGATCGGCGGCCCGGCGCTCCCGTCGGTCGGCTGGGCGCTCGGTGTGGACCGTACGGTGCTCGCGCTGGAGGCGGAGGGCATCGAGCTCGAACTGCCCGCGGCCACCAGCGTTTTCGCGGTACCGCTCGGCGAGGAGGCCCGGCGGGTGCTCTTCGGGATCGTCACGCAGCTGCGCCGCGACGGTGTGGCGGCGGACTTCGCGTACGGAAACCGCGGCCTCAAGGGTGCGATGAAGAGCGCGAACCGGTCGGGGGCGCGGTTCACGATCGTCGCCGGCGAGCGGGATCTGGCCGAAGGCGTCGTCCAGCTCAAGGACATGGAGTCCGGCGAGCAGACGGCGGTGGCCCTGTTGGACGTGGCCGGGGCGATCCGCGAGCGCCTGACCTAGGTGTTCTGTCCCGGGAGGTTGTGGACAGGTGAGCCAGATCTCGGCTGAGGCATCTTGAACGGGTAAGGGCCTTTCGAGTTCGGTGTGGATTGTGACGTCTACACCGACCGAAACGCCCTCGTGTCCCACCGTAATGCACCCCTGACCGAGACCGGATGCCTGCGCCCGGCCCGCTGCGTCCGGCACGCACGCTCGCAGCCACGCGGCCTCGGGTAGCAGCGGGCGAAATGCGTCACCGTCTCGCGCATCGTCAACCCGGTGGGTGCGGATTCATACTGCGGATGACTCCGACCCGAGAACGCCAACGGCGGGCCGCGGAGGAGGGATCGACGCCGAGCACCGACACGGTCTCTTCGCGGCTGCGGTGGCCCTGCGGGATCTTTGCGGGCGTCCTCTTTCCGGCCACATTCGGTCAGAGGATTCCGGATACCCCGCCCTGCCGGATACCTCGCCCTGCCGGATCCCCAAGTCCAGGCCGTCGTCCGCAGTCAGTTCGCCGTAGCACTTCCGCAGGCCGCGTACCTCCACCGCAAGTTCGGTCATGGTCCAGGGCGTGTCGCTGACCCGGTGTCCGGTACCGGCCGTGCGCAGAGCGTTGCGTGCACCTTTATGTCCATTGAACAGAGGACCGTCGGTGTCGTGCGGCACAATGACCGTGCCCAGCAGGCCACTCACTGATGGAACGGCGATATGACGACTGCAGCGGTTGACCAACCCTCCTCCGACCAGGACGAGGACGGCGGGAAGAGGACCATCGGCGGCAGTCGGGCGCTCGCACTGCTGCTGGTGATCACGGGCGCCGCCGGACTCTTCGCCGCCTGGATCATCACGATCGACAAGTTCAAGCTGCTGGAAGACCCCGACTTCACGCCGGGCTGCAGCCTCAACCCCGTCGTCGCGTGCGGCAACATCATGACGAGCGAGCAGGCGTCCGCCTTCGGCTTCCCGAACCCGATGCTCGGCCTGGCCACCTACCCCGTGATCATCGGCATCGGCCTGGCGCTGCTCGCGGGCGCCCGCTTCCGCAGTTGGTACTGGCTCGGGATGAACGCGGGCACGCTGTTCGGCGTCGGTTTCTGCACCTGGCTCCAGTACCAGTCGCTCTACAACATCAACTCGCTCTGCCTGTGGTGCTGCCTGGCCTGGGTCGCCACGATCTTCATGTTCTGCTACGTCACCACGCACAACATCAAGCACCGGATCCTCCCCGCGCCGAACTGGCTGCGCAACGGTCTGACGGAGTTCCACTGGGTGCCGCCGGTCCTGTGGATCGGCATCATCGGCATGCTGATCCTGACCCGCTGGTGGGACTTCTGGACCAGCTGACCGGCCCGCCGCTCCTGCCGGGTGACCGGCCCGGCAGGGTTGTCAGTGCCGTGACATAGGCTTCAAAACGTGGAGCCCGACCTCTTTACCGCCGCTGCCGAAGACCGCCAGGAGAAGGACCCGTCCAGCAGCCCACTGGCTGTCCGGATGCGTCCCCGCACCCTCGACGAGGTCGTCGGCCAGCAGCATCTGCTCAAGCCGGGCTCGCCGCTGCGCCGCCTCGTAGGCGAGGGGAACGGCGGGCCCGCAGGCCCGTCGTCGGTGATCCTCTGGGGCCCGCCCGGCATCGGGAAGACGACTCTGGCGTACGTGGTCAGCAAGGCCACCAACAAGCGCTTCGTCGAGCTTTCCGCGATCACCGCGGGCGTCAAGGAAGTACGGGCCGTCATCGAGGGGGCCCGCCGCGCCACCGGCGGCTACGGCAAGGAGACCGTCCTCTTCCTCGACGAGATCCACCGCTTCTCCAAGGCGCAGCAGGACTCGCTGCTCCCGGCGGTGGAGAACCGCTGGGTGACGCTGATCGCGGCGACCACCGAGAATCCCTACTTCTCGATCATCTCGCCGCTGCTGTCGCGCTCGCTGCTGCTCACCCTGGAATCGCTCACCGACGACGATCTGCGCGGCCTGCTGCGGCGTGCCCTGACCGATGAGCGCGGACTCGGCGGCGCGGTGGCGCTGCCGAGCGACGCCGAGGCGCATCTGCTGCGCATCGCGGGCGGCGACGCCCGCCGGGCGCTCACGGCGCTGGAGGCCGCGGCCGGTGCGGCGCTGGCCAAGCAGGAGAAGGAGATCACCCTCCTCACCCTGGAGGAGACCGTCGACCGTGCCGCCGTCAAGTACGACCGGGACGGCGACCAGCACTACGACGTGGCGAGTGCGCTCATCAAGTCGATCCGCGGCTCCGATGTGGATGCCGCGCTGCACTATCTGGCCCGGATGATCGAGGCGGGGGAGGACCCCCGATTCATCGCCCGGCGGCTGATGATCTCGGCCAGCGAGGACATCGGTCTCGCCGACCCCACGGCACTGCCCACCGCCGTCGCGGCTGCCCAGGCGGTCGCCATGATCGGTTTCCCCGAGGCGGCGCTCACCCTGAGCCATGCCACGATCGCCCTGGCCCTCGCCCCCAAGTCCAATGCGGCGACACTGGCGATCTTCGCTGCCCAGGAGGACGTACGGAAGGGGCTCGCGGGCCCGGTCCCGGCCCATCTGCGCGACGGCCATTACAAGGGCGCCGCCAAACTGGGCCACGCCCAGGGCTATGTGTATCCGCACGATGTCCCCGGCGGTATCGCCGCTCAGCAGTACGCCCCGGACGCCGTACGCGACAAGCACTACTACCAGCCCACGCGCTACGGCGCGGAAGCGCGCTACGCGGATGTGGTGGAGCGGGTCCGCGAGCGGCTCTCCGGCCCGTCCACCGACTGAGGAGGACGGGCCGGGGCCGTTCCCCGTTCAGTGCGCCGCCGCCTCGAAGAGCTTGGCATGGCGCAACTCGCCGATGTCCCGCACCGGCTCGGGGAATTCGAAGCGTGCGTCGAAGCACCCCCCGTCCTCGCAGAAGCGGACACGCAGCCCGTACCGGTCCAGGGCGAGCGGTACGACGGAGGGCCGGTGGGCCGCGCAGCGACGGTCCGCACGCTCGCCGAGCAGCCCGCACAGTGTGTCCAGCTGTTCGCCGTGCGCCGCGTGCAGATGCTGCAGCAGCTCCGCCTCGTGTCCGACGAGCGGATCGGGGGCCGCGTCGCGGAATTCGTCGGGTTGGACCTCCTCGGCGTCCCACAGATCGTCGACGTACGCCTCGCCCGTCTCCAGCCGGAGCGTCATCCGGCCGGGCCCTGACATGCCGGGTACGGTGGTGAGCCGGCCCGAGACCCAGGCGCGGCCGCGGATGCGGTGCGGTACGGAGACCGGGGCGACATCCGTGATCTCCAGCACAGCGGTCAGCTCGTCGTCCTCGGCGTGCGTCGCGGCCCGCACGGCCGGGGAATCAGCGGGGAGTTCGAGGAAAAGATCCCCGTAGGCGTCCATGTTCCTGGTCAACGGCATCAGATGGTGGGAGCCGGGTGCGTTCAGCCCAGGGACGAGCAGTACTGCCGAACAGGTACTATGTACGAGAGTTCGTGTGCGCTCGGCTGCTGACGGCATCCGAGTGTTTTCAAGCCCGCCGGGACGCGGCTGACCACGATCTGATCGGTCCTCCGTCGTATCGGCACCCTGAGGGGTGTCGACGCTGTCAGTGCTGTCCGTGACGTGTGTGGTGTTCCCCGGGCGAGACATGCGATCTCCTCAAGTAAGGTGAGCCTAACCTAACCTACAATGGAGGTCTGGAGAACGTGCCTAACCAGTCGCGTCCCAAGGTCAAGAAGAGCCGCGCGCTCGGCATTGCGCTGACGCCGAAGGCTGTCAAGTACTTCGAGGCCCGCCCCTACCCGCCGGGCGAGCACGGCCGTGGCCGCAAGCAGAACTCGGACTACAAGGTCCGTCTGCTCGAGAAGCAGCGTCTGCGTGCCCAGTACGACATCAGCGAGCGCCAGATGGCGCGTGCCTACGACCGCGCCAAGAAGGCCGAGGGCAAGACGGGCGAGGCGCTCGTCGTCGAGCTCGAGCGCCGCCTCGACGCCCTGGTCCTGCGTTCGGGCATCGCCCGCACCATCTACCAGGCCCGCCAGATGGTCGTGCACGGTCACATCGAGGTCGACGGCCGCAAGGTCGACAAGCCGTCCTTCCGCGTCCGTCCCGACAACATCGTGATGGTCCGCGAGCGCAGCCGCGACAAGCACCCCTTCCAGGTTGCCCGCGAGGGTGGTTACGCCCCCGACGGCGAGACCCCGCGCTACCTGCAGGTGAACCTGAAGGCCCTGGCCTTCCGCCTTGACCGGGACCCGAACCGCAAGGAAATCCCCGTGATCTGCGACGAGCAGCTCGTCGTCGAGTACTACGCCCGCTGATCCAGGCGTAGCCGCTCGCACCAGCGCTCGGGCCCGCCCCTTCCCGATGTACGGGAGGCGGCGGGCCTCCGCGTTTTCCCGGGATCCGGCAGGAGCCCGGCCGGCCGCCCCGGCGTCTGCGGCCGGTTCGCGGGACCGCTCGCCGACGCCCTGGCCACTGCCGTGTCCAGATCCAGTCGCCCGCCCGTAGCCCCGATTCATGGGGGCCGTCGCCCAGCTCCAGACGGGCCGGCTCCTCGCGCCGGGCCCTGGGCTGCGCGTAGTACGCCGAACCGAACAGTGGCAGCCCCACCGACGGCCAGATGCGGTCGGCGGCCGCCCTGGAGCACCGCCACCGCCTCCGCAGCCGCCCCACGGATCTGTTCCGTTCCGCCGGGAGAGGGGGCGGAGAGGGGTGCTGGGGGCGTCGGGTGAATCACGCAGAGCGCTGATGTGGAAGCTCTCCGCGCAATTTCCTTATGGCCAGTCCGGCCCTGCCCGCCGGTAATGCGGTACAAGGCGCGACCACCGGCGCGATAGGCTCGGGAGAACGACGACTGGCTGCTCCGACAGCGGTCGCCGAACCGAGCAGAGACTGACAGAGACAGCGAAAAGCTAGAGAGCGGTGCACTGTGTCCGGTGGAGAGGTGGCCGGGATCCTGGTGGCCGTCTTCTGGGCGATCCTGGTTTCGTTCCTCGCCGTCGTACTGGTGAGGCTGGCCCAGACGCTCAGGGCGACCACCAAGCTCGTGGCGGACGTGACCGAGCAGGCGGTCCCGCTGCTTGCCGACGCCTCCGCCACGGTGCGCTCCGCGCAGACTCAGCTCGACAAGGTCGACGCGATCGCCACGGATGTCCAGGAAGTCACCTCGAACGCCTCGGCGCTCTCCACCACCGTCGCCTCGACCTTCGGCGGCCCGCTCGTCAAGGTCGCCGCGTTCGGCTACGGGGTACGGCAGGCCATCGGCCGCAAGACCAGCGCGGAACCGGAACCTGCCCGTAGGCAGGCCCGTCGTACGGTGATCGTCGGCCGTACCGTGCCGTCCGCGCGCGGCAGGAAGCGCAACGGCAGAAACTCCCGCGGATCGAAGGACTGACGCAGCGATGTTCCGCCGTACGTTCTGGTTCACCGCCGGCGCCGCCGCCGGTGTCTGGGCCACCGCCAAGGTCAACCGGAAGCTCAAGCAGCTGACCCCCGAGAGTCTCGCGGCGCAGGCCGCGGACAAGGCGATCGAGACGGGCCACAAGCTCAAGGACTTCGCTCTGGACGTCCGTGAGTCCATGGCCCGGCGCGAGGCCGAACTGGGCGAGGCCCTGGGCCTGGAGGCACCGGTCGACCCCGACCTGCCCGTACGGCGTCATTTCGCCGTCGAGGCGGCCGAGCCGGTCGGACCGGACAGGTCCCTCGAAACCACCGAATACCGCAGGTTCCCCTACAACTCGTACAACCGGAATGAGGACCACTAATGGAGTCGGCTGAAATTCGTCGCCGCTGGCTGAGCTTCTTCGAGGAGCGCGGTCACACCGTCGTCCCTTCGGCGTCGCTCATCGCGGACGACCCGACTCTGCTGCTGGTCCCCGCGGGCATGGTCCCCTTCAAGCCGTACTTCCTCGGCGAGGTCAAGCCGCCCGCCCCGCGCGTCACCAGTGTGCAGAAGTGTGTCCGTACGCCGGACATCGAAGAGGTCGGCAAGACCACCCGGCACGGCACGTTCTTCCAGATGTGCGGCAACTTCTCCTTCGGTGACTACTTCAAGGAAGGCGCCATCAGTTACGCCTGGGAGGCTCTGACGAGCTCCGTGGCGGACGGCGGCTTCGGTCTCGACCCCGAGCGGCTTTGGATCACGGTCTACCTCGACGACGACGAAGCCGAGCAGATCTGGCGCGACAAGATCGGCGTACCGGCCGAGCGCATCCAGCGCTTGGGCAAGAAGGACAACTTCTGGTCCATGGGCGTCCCCGGCCCCTGCGGCCCCTGCTCCGAGATCAACTACGACCGCGGCCCCGAGTTCGGCGTCGAGGGTGGCCCGGCCGTCAACGACGAGCGCTACGTGGAGATCTGGAACCTGGTCTTCATGCAGTACGAGCGGGGCGCCGGTGACGGCAAGGAGGACTTCCCGATCCTCGGCGACCTGCCGTCGAAGAACATCGACACGGGTCTGGGCCTGGAACGCCTCGCCATGATCCTGCAGGGCGTACAGAACATGTACGAGACCGACACCCTGCGCGTCGTCATGGACAGGGCCACCGGGCTGACCGGCGTCCAGTACGGCGCCGACCACGGTTCGGACGTCTCGCTCCGCGTGGTCGCCGACCACATCCGTACCTCCGTGATGCTGATCGGTGACGGCGTCACCCCCGGCAACGAGGGCCGCGGCTATGTGCTGCGCCGCATCATGCGCCGCGCCATCCGCAACATGCGCCTGCTCGGCGCCACCGGCCCGGTCGTCAAGGACCTGGTCGACGTCGTGATCGACACGATGGGGCAGCAGTACCCGGAGCTGATCACCGACCGCAAGCGCATCGAGACCGTCGCCCTCGCCGAAGAGGCCGCCTTCCTCAAGGCCCTCAAGGGCGGCACCAACATCCTCGACACCGCCGTCACCGAGACCAAGGCCGCCGGCGGCAAGGTCCTCGCCGGCGCCAAGGCCTTCCTGCTCCACGACACCTGGGGCTTCCCGATCGACCTCACCCTGGAGATGGCCGCCGAACAGGGCCTCTCCGTGGACGAGGACGGCTTCCGCCGCCTGATGAAGGAGCAGCGGGAGCGCGCCAAGGCCGACGCCAAGGCCAAGAAGACCGGCCATGCCGACCTGTCCGCCTACCGCGCGGTCGCCGACAACTCCGGCATCACCGAGTTCACCGGCTACACCGCCACCGAGGGCGAGTCGATGATCGTCGGCCTGCTCGTCGACGGTGTGCCCTCGCCCGCCGCCTCCGAGGGCGACGAGGTCGAAGTCGTCCTGGACCGCACCCCGTTCTACGCCGAGGGCGGCGGCCAGCTCGCAGACCAGGGGCGGATCCGGCTCGACAGCGGCGCCGTCATCCAGGTGCGTGACGTCCAGCAGCCTGTCCCGGGTGTCTCCGTCCACAAGGGTTCGGTACAGGTCGGCGAGGTGACCGTCGGCGCGTCCGCCTACGCCACCATCGACACCACCCGCCGCCGCGCCATCGCCCGCGCCCACAGCGCCACGCACCTCACGCACCAGGCGCTGCGTGACGCGCTGGGCCCGACGGCCGCCCAGGCCGGTTCGGAGAACTCGCCGGGCCGTTTCCGCTTCGACTTCGGCTCGCCCGCCGCCGTACCCGGCACGGTCCTCACCGACGTCGAGCAGAAGATCAACGAGGTCCTCTCCCGCGAACTCGACGTCCAGGCCGAGGTCATGTCGATCGACGAGGCCAAGAAGCAGGGCGCCATCGCCGAGTTCGGCGAGAAGTACGGCGAGCGGGTCCGGGTAGTCACCATCGGCGACTTCTCCAAGGAGCTCTGCGGCGGTACGCACGTCCACAACACCGCCCAGCTGGGTCTGGTGAAGCTGCTCGGCGAATCGTCCATCGGTTCCGGCGTGCGCCGTATCGAGGCCCTCGTCGGCGTCGACGCGTACAACTTCCTCGCCAGGGAGCACACGGTCGTCGCCCAGCTTCAGGAGTTGGTCAAGGGTCGCCCCGAGGAACTCCCGGAGAAGGTCGCCGGAATGCTCGGCAAGCTGAAGGACGCCGAGAAGGAGATCGAGAAGTTCCGCGCGGAGAAGGTCCTCCAGGCCGCCGCCGGACTCGCTGATTCCGCCAAGGACGTACGCGGCGTCGGTCTGGTCACGGGCCAGGTCCCGGACGGCACCTCGGCCGACGACCTGCGCAGGCTCGTCCTCGACGTCCGCGGACGCATCCAGGGCGGCCGCCCGGCCGTCGTGGCCCTGTTCACCACCGCCAACGGCCGCCCGCTGACCGTGATCGCCACCAACGAGGCCGCCCGTGAGCGCGGACTCAAGGCCGGTGACCTGGTCCGTACGGCCGCCAAGACCCTCGGCGGCGGTGGCGGCGGCAAGCCGGACGTCGCCCAGGGCGGCGGCCAGAACCCCGAGGCCATCGGCGCCGCCGTGGCCGCTGTCGAACGCCTCGTCACCGAGACGGCGTGACGGCGGGGATGACGCAGATGCGCCGCGGTCGTCGTCTCGCGATCGATGTCGGGGACGCTCGGATCGGGGTCGCCTCGTGCGACCCCGACGGGATCCTTGCCACGCCGGTGGAGACCGTTCCGGGACGTGATGTCCCGGCGGCCCACCGGCGGCTCGGGCAGATCGTCGAGGAGTACGAGCCGATCGAGATCATCATCGGCCTGCCGCGCTCGCTCGGCGGCGGTGAAGGACCCGCCGCTGCCAAGATCCGGGTTTTCGCGCAGGAGGTCGCCCGCTCGGTCGCACCCATTCCGGTGCGTCTGGTGGACGAGAGGATGACCACAGTGACGGCCAGTCAAGGGCTGCGCGCTTCGGGCGTGAAGTCCAAGAAAGGCCGTTCCGTCATCGATCAGGCTGCCGCTGTGGTGATCCTCCAGAACGCTCTGGAGTCCGAACGGGCGTCAGGTAGAGCTCCCGGCGAAGGCGTCGAAGTGGTTGTCTGATCGCGATACGGTAACGTTCCGCGCGATGCGGCGGTGTTCGAACAAACACCGCACAGCAAAGAGACGGAATGTCGTCTCGCGGCTCTAGGGGATCGATGACTGAGTATGGCCGGGGCCCCGGCTCCGAACCGTGGCATCCCGAGGACCCCTTGTACGGGGACCAGGGATGGGGAGGACAGCAGTCTGCCCACGGCCAGAACCAGTACGGCGGGCAGCAGCAGCCCTATCCCCAGGACCCGTACGCGCAGCCGCAGCCGCAGGACCCGTACACGCAGCAGCAGCCGCAGGATCCGTACGCGCAGCAGCAGTCCTACCAGCAGCAGCCCGCGTACGGAGTTCCGCAGGACCCGTATGCGCAGCAGCCGCAGCCGCAGCAGCCTCAGTACGACAACGGCGGTTGGGACACCGGGCAGCAGTCCGCCGAGATGCCTTACGACGCTCAGCCGGCCGACCCGTACGAAGCCCAGCAGGTCGCCCCGTACGGCGGTCGGCAGGGCGGCTACGGCGAGACGCATGACTACTACAGCACGCCGGAGGCCTACCCGCCGCCGCAGCCCCCGGGCCGCCGCGAGGCCATTGCCGAGCAGGCCCCCACGCAGAGTCCCGACCGGGACCCGGAGGCCCAGCCGGAGGAGACCCACCCCTTCTTCACGGGCGCCGACGACCGCGACGACAACGACGGCGAGTACGACGACGACCCGCGCGAGTCACGCCGTGGGGGCCGCGGCCGCAACGAGCGCCGGGGCAAGGGCAAGAAGAAGAGCCGCAGCGGCTTCGCCTGCCTGGTCGTCGCGGTGGTCCTGGTCGGCGGCGTCGGCGGATTGGGCTACGTCGGTTACTCGTACTGGCAGGACAATTTCGGCGCGGCACCCGACTACACCGGAACGGGCACCGGCGAGGTCGAGGTCGAGATCGAAAAGGGCGCCCTCGGCTACGACATCGGCAACCTCCTGAAGCAGAAGGGTGTCGTCAAGAGCGTCGACGCGTTCGTCGCCGCGCAGAACGAAAACCCCAAGGGCAATTCGATCCAGGCAGGCGTCTATCTGCTCCACGAGAAGATGTCCGCGGCCGAGGCCGTGAAGATGTTGGTCGACCCGAAGAGCCAGAATCTCCTCGTGATTCCCGAGGGCACGCCCAACCGCACCGTCTACGCGAAGATCGACAAGAGGCTGGGCGTCAAGAGCGGCACGACCAGCGATGTCGCCAAGACACAGTCGGACAGCATGGGCCTGCCCGACTGGGCCGAAGACCACCCGGACGTCGCCGATCCTCTGGAAGGGTTCCTCTACCCCGCGGCGTACTCGGTCACGAAGGGCATGAAGCCGGAGGCCGTCCTGAAGCAGATGGTCTCCCGCGCCAACGAGGAGTACGACAAGGCCGACCTTGAGGACAACGCCGAGAAGCTTGGGCTCGAGAGTCCCTGGCAGTTGATCACGGTCGCCAGCCTCGTCCAGGCCGAGGGCAAGTACAAGCACGACTTCGACAAGGTTTCGCGCGTCGTCTACAACCGACTCGAGCCCAGCAACACCGAGACCAATGGCCTGCTCGATTTCGACTCCACCGTCAATTACGCGAAGAAGCAGAGCACACTCGATATCGGTGCGGTTTCGGATCTGCGGGAATTCGAGCACCCGTACAACACCTACTACATCCATGGCCTGCCGCCGGGCCCCATCAACAACCCCGGTGATGCCGCGCTGCAGTCGGCGATCAAGCCCACTCCCGGCCCCTGGTACTACTTTGTTTCGGTGACCGAGGACAAGACGCTGTTCGCCGTGACCAACGCCGAGCACGAGCGGAACCGGCAGAAGTACGTAGAGGAGAAATCGGGCCAGTGAGCACCCTGCACCGGGCAGCCGTCCTCGGCTCGCCCATTGCCCACTCGCTCTCCCCGGTCCTGCACCGGGCCGCGTACCGTGAGCTCGACCTCACCGGATGGTCGTACGACCGCTTCGAGATCGACGAGGCCGCACTGCCCGGCTTCATCCAGGGGCTCGATTCCACATGGGCCGGGCTCTCGCTGACCATGCCGCTCAAGCGCGCGATCATCCCGCTGCTGGACTCCATCAGCGAGACCGCGTCCTCGGTGGAGGCCGTCAACACAGTCGTCCTCACCAACGACGGCCGACGGATCGGCGACAACACCGATATCCCCGGCATGATCGCCGCGCTGCGCGAACGCGGTGTGGAGAAGACCGACTCCGCCGCCGTGCTCGGTGCCGGAGCGACCGCTTCCTCCGCGCTCGCCGCGCTGTCCGAGATCTGTACGGGACCGGTCACGGCGTACGTCCGCAGCCGGGAACGGGGCCAGGAGATGCGCGACTGGGGCGAACGCCTCGGCGTCGACGTCCGGATCTCCGACTGGGCGGAGGCCGAGCAGGCGCTGTGCGCCCCGCTGGTCATCGCCACCACTCCGGCCGGTGCCACGGACGCGCTGGCCGATGCCGTACCGGACCGGCCCGGCACACTCTTCGATGTGCTGTACGAGCCCTGGCCGACCGGACTCGCGGCCGCCTGGGCGGATCGTAACGGCGCAGTCATCGGAGGTCTTGACCTTCTGGTGCACCAGGCAGCCCTCCAGGTCGAGCAGATGACGGGCCGCGCGCCCGCTCCGCTCGCGGCCATGCGGCGGGCCGGGGAAGCGGCGCTCGCCGACCGCTGACCCCTCGTGCACGGCGGTGGGAAGCGTCCGTCTGCTGGACCGACGACCGGCTCACGCCCCCGGTCGTGGGAGGATCAAAGGTGGCGGGCCAGGGCCGCGCACCCGGTCGCGCCGTTGCAGTTCCAGGCGCGAGCATGAGGAGCACCGTTGAGCAGGTTGCGCTGGCTGACCGCGGGGGAGTCGCACGGCCCCGCACTCGTGGCGACGCTGGAGGGTCTTCCCGCCGGTGTCCCGGTCACCACGGAGTTGGTGGCGGACGCCCTCGCGCGGCGGCGGCTCGGTTATGGCCGCGGTGCGCGGATGAAGTTCGAGAAGGACGAGGTCACCTTCCTCGGCGGGGTGCGCCACGGCCTCACCATGGGCTCCCCGGTCGCCGTGATGGTGGGCAACACCGAGTGGCCCAAGTGGGAGCAGGTCATGTCGGCCGACCCGGTCGACCCCGACGAGCTGGCCGCACTGGCCCGCAACGCCCCGCTGACCCGCCCCAGGCCCGGCCACGCCGACCTCGCCGGCATGCAGAAGTACGGCTTCGACGAGGCCCGGCCGATCCTGGAGCGCGCCAGCGCCCGGGAGACGGCGGCCAGGGTCGCGCTCGGTGCCGTCGCACGGTCGTACCTCAAGGAGACCGCGGGCATCGAGATCGTCAGCCATGTCGTCGAGCTGGCCGCGGCCAAGGCGCCCTACGGCGTCTACCCGACGCCCGCCGATGTCGAGAGGCTCGACGCCGACCCGGTGCGCTGCCTGGACGCCGACGCGAGCAAGGAAATGGTCGCCGAGATCGACCAGGCCCATAAGGACGGCGACACCCTCGGTGGTGTGGTCGAGGTGCTGGCGTACGGAGTGCCCGTCGGCCTCGGCTCGCACGTCCACTGGGACCGCCGTCTCGACGCCCGCCTCGCCGCGGCCCTCATGGGCATTCAGGCCATCAAGGGTGTCGAGGTCGGCGACGGCTTCGACCTGGCCCGGGTCCCCGGCTCGAAGGCGCACGACGAGATCCTGGTCACCGAGGACGGCATCAAGCGCGCCTCCGGCCGTTCCGGCGGCACCGAGGGCGGTCTGACCACCGGAGAGCTGCTGCGGGTCCGCGCCGCGATGAAGCCCATCGCGACCGTGCCGCGCGCGCTCGCCACCGTCGACGTCGTCACCGGCGAACCGGCCAAGGCCCACCACCAGCGCTCCGATGTCTGTGCCGTTCCGGCCGCGGGCATCGTCGCCGAGGCGATGGTCGCGCTGGTCCTGGCCGACGCAGTCGCGGAGAAGTTCGGCGGGGACAGCGTCCCCGAGACCCGCCGCAACGTCCAGTCGTACCTCGACCACCTCCAGATCCGATGAGCGGCCCGCTGATCGTCCTCGTCGGCCCGATGGGCGTCGGCAAGTCCACGGTCGGTGAGCTGCTCGCCGACCGGCTCGGCACCACCTACCGCGACACCGACGCGGACGTCGTCGCCACGGTCGGCAAGCCGATCTCGGAGATCTTCTACGACGAGGGCGAGGAACACTTTCGCGAGCTGGAGCGACAGGCGGTGCACACCGCCGTCGCCGAGCACACGGGTGTCCTCTCCCTCGGTGGCGGCGCCGTGCTCGACGAGACGACCCGCGCGCTGCTCGCCGACCAGCCCGTCGTCTATCTCTCGATGGACGTGGAGGAGGCCGTCAAGCGGGTCGGCCTGAACACCGCCCGCCCGCTGCTCGCCGTCAATCCGCGCCGACAGTGGCGCGAGCTGATGGACGCCCGCCGCCATCTGTACACCGACGTGGCCCAGGCGACCGTGGCCACCGACGCGCGTACCCCCGAAGAGGTCGCCCAGGCGGTCCTCGACGCACTGGAACTGCCGGAACACACGGACGACCCCGTCATCCCCGGCCGGGAGAACACATGACCGAGCAGGGCCCCATTCGTATCCAGATCGCCGGCAGCGCGGGCACCGACCCGTACGAGGTGCTGGTCGGCCGGCAGCTCCTGGGCGAGCTGCCCACGCTCATCGGCGACCGCGCCAAGCGGGTTGCCGTGCTGCACCCCGAGGCGCTCGCCGAGACCGGTGAGGCGGTCCGTCAGGACCTCGCCGAGCAGGGTTACGAGGCCATCGCGATCCAGCTGCCGAACGCCGAGGAGGCCAAGACCGTCGAGGTCGCGGCCTACTGCTGGAAGGCGCTCGGGCAGACCGGCTTCACCCGCACCGATGTCATCGTCGGCGTCGGCGGCGGAGCCACCACCGATGTGGCCGGGTTCGTCGCGGCGAGCTGGCTGCGCGGGGTGCGCTGGATCGCCGTACCCACGACCGTGCTCGCCATGGTCGACGCGGCCGTCGGCGGCAAGACCGGCATCAACACCGCCGAGGGCAAGAACCTCGTCGGCGCCTTCCACCCGCCCGCCGGGGTCCTCTGCGACCTCGCCGCCCTGGACTCGCTGCCCGTCCACGACTACGTCAGCGGCATGGCCGAGATCATCAAGGCCGGCTTCATCGCCGACCCCGCGATCCTCGACCTCATCGAGGAGGACCCGGAAGGCGCCCGTACGCCCACCGGACCGCACACCGCCGAGCTGATCGAACGCGCCATCCGGGTCAAGGCCGAGGTCGTCTCCAGCGATCTCAAGGAATCCGGGCTGCGCGAGATCCTCAACTACGGCCACACCCTGGCTCACGCCATCGAGAAGAACGAGCGCTACAAGTGGCGGCACGGCGCGGCCGTCTCGGTCGGCATGGTCTTCGCCGCCGAGCTGGGGCGGCTGGCCGGACGCCTCGACGACGCCACCGCCGACCGGCACCGAGCCGTCCTGGAGTCCGTCGGACTGCCGCTCACCTACCGCGGCGACCAGTGGCCCAAGCTGCTGGAGAACATGAAGGTCGACAAGAAGTCCCGCGGCGACCTGCTGCGCTTCATCGTCCTCGACGGCCTCGGCAAGCCCACCGTGTTGGAGGGGCCCGACCCGGCCGTGCTGCTCGCCGCCTACGGGGAGGTGTCGGCGTGACCCGCCGGGTCCTCGTCCTCAACGGGCCGAACCTCGGCCGACTCGGATCCCGCGAGCCCGATGTGTACGGCGCCACGTCCTACGCCGGACTCGTCGAGACCTGTCAGGCCCTCGGCAAGGAACTCGGCTTCGATGTCGACGTCCGCGAGACCAATGACGAGGGCGAGCTGATCCGCTGGCTCCACGAGGCCGCGGACGGTTCAATTCCGGTTGTTCTCAACCCCGGGGCCTTCACCCACTATTCGTACGGAATGCGGGACGCGGCGGCCCAACGCACCGCCCCGCTGATCGAGGTGCACATCTCCAATCCGTACGCACGGGAGGAATTCCGCCACAACTCGGTGGTCGCGCCGGTCGCCACGGGGACCGTGGCCGGATTCGGTATCGGCTCCTACCGCCTGGCTCTGCGCGCACTCGCGGCCGAGTTGACCGACTGACGGACCGGTCCACAGTGCCCGGCCGACCGACCGGGCACTGTGGACCGTCCCCGACCGTTGCCTCACCGGTGGCTGGGGACGGTACGGTTGCGGTTCCACCAGCGCCAGTTGCCTGTACGAGACGGAGTGGCACCGGATGCAGCACGCAGTGGGGGCCCCGCTGCCGCCGCCCCAAGGCCCCGCAAGCGGACCTGTCGGCTGGACGCACCAGGCCCCCGGACCGCCGGGGCCGCCGCCCACCACCCCTCCCACGTCCCGGGGCTGGAGCGGACCCGCCCCGCAGCAGGCCCCGGCGCCTGCCTTCAGGGAGACCACGGGGCACATCCAGCTGCCGCCCGGCGGGCCCGTCCCGCTGCCCGCACCGCCCGCCGGTGCCGGCACCGGCGGCGCGACCCTCGCCGTCCTCCTGATCGGCCCCGCGGGTGCCGGCAAGACGACCGTGGCCAAGCTCTGGGCCAGCCGTCGCCGGGTTCCCACGGCCCACGTCAGCCTCGACGACGTCCGTGAATGGGTCTGCTCCGGCTTCGCCGACCCGCAGGCAGGGTGGAACGACCACTCCGAGGCCCAGTACCGCCTCGCCCGTCGCACCTGCGGCTTCGCCGCCCGCAACTTCCTCGCCAACGGCATCTCCTGCATCCTGGACGACGCCGTCTTCCCCGACCGGCCGGTCGTCGGTCTCGGCGGCTGGAAGCGTCATGTCGGCCCCGGACTGCTGCCCGTCGTCCTGCTGCCCGGCCTGGAGATCGTGCTGGAGCGCAATGCGGCCCGCAGCGGGAACCGTCGCCTCTCGGACGAGGAGGTCGCCCGGATCCACGGCCGGATGGCCGGGTGGTACGGCTCCGGACTGCCGATCATCGACAACTCGACGTACGACGTGGAGACCACCGCCCGCGTCCTGGACGACATTCTCGCCCGTTCCCTGGCCAGCCCTCCGGCCTGGTGAACCGCGACCGGGCGGTGTTCTCCGTCCGGATGACGGCCCCGGTCGGGTGCGCTGACCGAGCAGGCCCGCGCCACCGCTCGTAGGCTCGTGACATGTCAGACGTGTACGCCGTCCGCCGCGGGCTGCTCCGCGACCGGTGCGCCGCCGTCGGATCCGCGGCCGCTCTGGTCTCCCGCCCCGCCAACGTCCGCTACCTCGCGGGCGCAGCGCCTCCGGGTGCCGTGCTGCTGCTCGGCCCCGGCGAGGACGTTCTGATCTGCCCCCGCGCCCCGACCGCCGATCCCGCCGACGGGCGCACCGACGATCAGCTGCGGGTGTCCCTGCTGCCGGCCGCCGACGGCGATCCGGTGGTCGCGGCCGCCGGTCTGGCAACGTCCTCGGGTGCGGAGTCCCTGGCCGTCGAGGAACACCATCTGACGGTTGCCCGCCACCGGGCCATGGGCTCGGTCGCCCCACGGCTCCGGCTTGCCGATCTCGGTGCCACCGTCGAGCAGCTGCGGGTGGTCAAGGACGAGGAGGAGATCGCCTGCCTGCGGATCGCCGCCGAGATCACCGACCAGGCCCTGGGTGAACTCCTCGAATCCATCCTGGTGGGCCGTACCGAGCGCCATCTGGCCCTGGAGCTGGAGCGCCGCCTGGTGGACCACGGCGCCGACGGCCCTGCCTTCGCCACTTCGGTGGCCACCGGGCCGAACTCCGGCCAGGGCCGCCACCGCCCCTCGGACCGGCGGGTGGAGGAGGGGGATTTCCTCTCCGTCTGCCTGGGCGCGAACTATCGCGGCTACCGCTGCGAGATCGGCCGTACGTTTGTCATCGGGACAACGCCCGCCGACTGGCAGATTGAGCTCTACGACCTGGTTTTCGCCGCTCAGCGGGCCGGGCGCGAGGCTCTCGTGCCCGGCGCCGCCTACCGCGATGTGGACCGCGCGGCCCGCTTCCTCCTGGACTCCGCGGGCCATGGCGGGGGTCTCGCGCCGTGGACCGGGCACGGGGTGGGACTCGAAATCGACGAGGACCCGCAGCTGGCACCTGCGGCCATGGGTAAACTGGACGCTTGTGTGCCGGTCACCGTCGAACCGGGGGTCCACCTCCCGGGCCGGGGCGGGGTCCGGATCGATGACACGCTCGTCGTGCGCCCCGAGGCGGACGGCGGACCCGAGCTACTCACCATTACGACCAAGGAGCTGCTCGCGCTCTAGCGCGCATCCTCGGTCGTTCCACCAGCTTCAGTCCAGGAGATTCCGCAACCGTGGCTTCCACGAACGACCTCAAGAACGGCCTGGTGCTCAAGCTCGACGGAGGCCAGCTCTGGTCCGTCGTCGAGTTCCAGCACGTCAAGCCCGGTAAGGGCCCGGCCTTCGTGCGCACCAAGCTCAAGAACGTGCTCTCCGGCAAGGTCGTCGACAAGACGTTCAACGCCGGCGTGAAGGTCGAAACGGCCACCATCGACCGTCGCGACATGCAGTTCTCGTACATGGACGGCGAGTACTTCGTCTTCATGGACATGGACACGTACGACCAGCTCATGGTCGACCGCAAGGCTGTCGGTGACGCCGCCAACTTCCTGATCGAGGGCTTCACCGCCTCCGTCGCCCAGTACGAGGGCGAGGTGCTCTACGTCGAGCTGCCCGCCGCCGTCGAGCTGACCGTCCAGCACACCGACCCGGGCGTCCAGGGCGACCGCTCCACCGGCGGCACCAAGCCCGCCACGCTGGAGACCGGCTACGAGATCGGCGTCCCGCTCTTCATCACCACCGGTGAGAAGATCAAGGTCGACACCCGCACGGGCGACTACCTCGGCCGGGTGAACAGCTAACCGTGGCTGCCCGGAACAAGGCCCGCAAGCGCGCCTTCCAGATCCTCTTCGAGGCCGACCAGCGCGGTGAGTCCGTGCAGACGATCCTCGCGGACTGGGTGCGGCACTCGCGGGCCGACACCCGTCAGCCGCCGGTCACCGAGTACACGATGGAGCTCGTCGAGGGGTACGCGCAGTACGCGGACCGGATCGACGACCTCATCGTGACCTACGCCGTGGACTGGGAGATCGACCGCATGCCGGTCGTCGACCGGAACATCCTGCGGCTCGGTGCGTACGAGCTGATCTGGGAGGACGGGACCCCGGACGCCGTGGTGATCGACGAGGCGGTCCAGCTCGCCAAGGAGTTCTCCACCGATGAGTCCCCGTCCTTCGTGAACGGGCTGCTGGCCCGGTTCAAGGACCTCAAGCCGAATCTTCGCCGGGAGCTGTAGCCGCCGGCGGCGTTCAGCCGACGAAGGGCCCACGGTCATGTCTGTGACCGTGGGCCCTTCGTCGTGTGGCGTCCGGCTGTCGCGCAACGAGGAACTCGCGCAACGAGGAACCGTGGTCTCGCAAAAGGAAAACCGTGTCGGCGCGGGCCCCCGAAAGGGCGAACCCGCGCCAACACGGCGGCACGTTTCTGCGGAGGGGCGTCAGCCCTCGTCGTGGGCGACGGCGCGGCGCGCGTCCGCGTCCAGCACGCCCCAGCTGATCAGCTGCTCCGTGAGCACGGACGGCGACTGGTCGTAGATCACGGCCAGCGTGCGCAGGTCGTCCTGGCGGATGGACAGCACCTTGCCGTTGTAGTCGCCGCGCTGGCTCTGGATCGTCGCGGCATAACGCTGCAGCGGTCCGGCCTTCTCCGGCGGGACGTGGGCGAGGCGCTCCAGGTCCAGGACGAGCTTCGGCGGCGGCTCGGCGGCCCCGCCGGGCGTCGTACCGGGCAGGAGCTCCTGCACCGGGACTCCGTAGAAGTCCGCGAGTTCGGCGAGGCGCTGTACCGTCACGGCACGGTCGCCGCGCTCGTACGAACCGACCACGACGGCCTTCCAGCGGCCCTGGGACTTCTCCTCCACGCCATGGAGGGAGAGGCCCTGCTGAGTGCGGATGGCACGGAGCTTGGCCCCGAGCTGTTTTGCGTATTCGCTGGACATAAGGCTCCCCGGACGCTGGAACATTTTGCGGCTCCGCCGCGTGGCTGGTAACTCACTGTGAGGTTACGCAGCGTTACTTGGATGCGTCAAGCCGAATGGTCCGGACCGGCACCTCCCGGGGGTGCGATCAGGGCCTGGAACAAGCCCTGGTAACGTTGATGACGCAATTTCGACGTCCTTTAAGGTCCGTCCAGTGAGGCGGAGAAGGAGGTCCGTTTCTTATGGACGCACAGCACGAAGCCACCGGCAATGCGGCACGCCCCGTTCTCGAGGCTCCCGACATTGCCCGAGCACTGACCCGAATCGCCCACGAGATCGTCGAACGCGCCAAGGGCGCCGACGACGTGGTGCTCCTCGGTATCCCGACGCGGGGCGTCTTCCTCGCCGGCCGGCTGGCCGAAAAGCTGCAAGAGATCACCGGCCGGAAGATGCCGGTCGGCTCCCTCGACATCACCATGTACCGCGACGACCTGCGGCTGCGCCCCGCGCGCGCCCTGGCCCGCACCGAGATCCCCGGCGACGGCATCGAAGGCCGGCTGGTCGTCCTCGTTGACGATGTTCTCTTCTCGGGCCGTACGATCCGCGCCGCGCTCGACGCACTGGGCGACATCGGCCGGCCCCGCGCGGTGCAGCTCGCGGTCCTCGTCGACCGCGGTCACCGCGAACTCCCGATCCGTGCCGACTACGTCGGCAAGAACCTCCCCACGTCGCTGAGGGAGACGGTCAAGGTCCAGCTCGCCGAGGAGGACGGCCGCGACGCCGTGCTGCTCGGTGTCCAGCAGACCGCCCCGGTGGGCGAGCAGTAGCTGCACTGCACACGTACGGCGTAGATCGAGCCCGTACGGCCGCTTCAGCGCGCCCGCATGCCACCCTCCAGTCACACCCGGAGAACACCCAGATGAAGCGCCACCTCATCTCGGCCGCCGACCTCACCCGCGACGACGCCGTCCTGATCCTCGACACCGCCGAGGAGATGGCCCGAGTCGCGGACCGGCCGATCAAGAAGCTCCCGACCCTGCGCGGCCGTACCGTCGTCAACCTCTTCTTCGAGGACTCGACGCGTACCCGCATCTCCTTCGAGGCCGCCGCCAAGCGCCTCTCCGCCGACGTCATCAACTTCTCCGCGAAGGGCTCGTCCGTCTCCAAGGGCGAATCGCTCAAGGACACCGCGCTCACCCTGGAGGCGATGGGCGCCGACGCCGTCGTCATCAGGCACGGTGCCTCCGGTGCCCCGTACCGCCTCGCCACCTCCGGCTGGATCGACGGCGCCGTCGTCAACGCCGGTGACGGCACCCACGAGCACCCCACCCAGGCCCTCCTGGACGCCTTCACCATGCGCCGCCGCCTGGTCGGGGCCGACAGTGGTCTCGGCCGGGACCTCGAAGGCCGCCGGATCACCATCGTCGGCGACATCCTGCACAGCCGGGTGGCCCGCTCCAACGTCCACCTGCTGAACACGCTCGGCGCCCACGTCACCCTGGTGGCCCCGCCGACCCTCGTCCCGGTCGGCGTCGAGCACTGGCCGTGCGACATCAGCTACAGCCTCGACGAGGTGCTGCCGAAGTCGGACGCGGTGATGATGCTGCGTGTGCAGCGCGAACGGATGAACGCCGCGTACTTCCCGACCGAGCGCGAGTACTCCCGCCGCTACGGACTGGACGCCGACCGCATGGCGAAGATGCCCGGGCACGCCATCGTCATGCACCCCGGTCCGATGGTCCGCGGCATGGAGATCACCGCCGAGGTCGCCGATTCCGACCGGTGCACGGCCGTCGAGCAGGTCGCCAACGGCGTCTCGATCCGCATGGCCGTCCTGTACCTGCTGCTGGGCGGCTCCGAGCCCGCTGCCCCGGCCCACTCGTCGCCCGCCACCCCTGCCCGTACCGAGGAGAACAAGTAACCATGAGCAAGATCCTTATCCGCGGCGCGAAGGTCCTCGGCGGCGAACCCCAGGACGTCCTGATCGACGGCGAGACCATCGCCGCAGTCGGTAGTGGCATCGAGGCCGGTGACGCGACCGTCGTCGAGGCCGAGGGCCAGATCCTGCTGCCCGGCCTGGTCGACCTCCACACCCACCTGCGCGAGCCCGGCCGCGAGGACTCCGAGACCGTCCTCACCGGGACGAAGGCGGCGGCCGTCGGTGGCTTCACCGCCGTGCATGCCATGGCCAATACCTTCCCGGTCGCCGACACCGCCGGTGTCGTCGAGCAGGTCTGGCGGCTGGGCAAGGAGTCCGGCTACTGCGACGTGCAGCCGATCGGCGCCGTCACCGTCGGCCTGGAGGGCAAGAAGCTCGCCGAGCTCGGCGCCATGCACGATTCGGCCGCCGGAGTGAAGGTCTTCTCCGACGACGGCAAGTGCGTCGACGACGCGGTGATCATGCGGCGCGCGCTGGAGTACGTGAAGGCCTTCGACGGCGTCGTCGCCCAGCACGCCCAGGAGCCCCGCCTCACCGAGGGCGCCCAGATGAATGAGGGCATCGTCTCCGCGGAACTCGGTCTCGGCGGCTGGCCCGCCGTCGCCGAGGAGTCGATCATCGCCCGCGACGTCCTGCTCGCCGCCCACGTCGGCTCCCGGGTGCACATCTGCCACCTGTCGACCGCCGGCTCCGTCGAGATCGTCCGCTGGGCCAAGTCCAAGGGCTGGAACGTCACCGCCGAGGTCACCCCGCACCACCTGCTCCTCACCGACGAACTCGTACGGTCCTACAACCCGGTCTACAAGGTGAACCCGCCGCTGCGCACCGAGGCCGACGTCATGGCCCTGCGCGAGGCGCTCGCCGACGGCACCATCGACTGCGTCGCCACCGACCACGCCCCGCACCCGCACGAGGACAAGGACTGCGAGTGGGCCGCCGCCGCCATGGGCATGGTCGGCCTGGAGACCGCGCTCTCCGTCGTCCAGCAGACGATGGTCGACACCGGCCTCATCGACTGGGCGGGCGTCGCCGACCGGATGTCGTTCCGTCCGGCCGCCATCGGCCGTCTCGACGGACACGGCCGGCCCGTCTCGGCCGGTGAGCCCGCCAACCTCACGCTGGTCGATCCGGCTTACCGTGGTGTCGTGGACCCCGCGGGCTTCGCCTCCCGCAGCCGCAACACTCCGTACGAGGGTCGTGAGCTGCCCGGGCGTGTCACCCACACCTTCCTGCGGGGCCGTGCCACGGTCGTCGACGGGAAGCTCGCGTGACATCACTCACCCCCCTGTACCTCCAGCTCGCCGCCGAGCAGAAGTCGGCCGAAGTGACCGACTGGCCCGCTCGCATCAGCTGGGTCATCGGACTGTTGGTCTTCACCGCCTTCGTCTACTGGCTGATGCGCCAGGGATGGAAGTGGCGGGGAAGTCTCCAGTCCGGCCTGCCGGAACTGAGCTCCACCCCGGAGGGGTTCGCGGACGGCGAGAAGCTGCTGACGTTGACCGGCCGGTACCACGCCTCGACCACCGCCGGGCAGTGGCTCGACCGGATCGTCGCCCATGGCCTCGGTACCCGCAGCCGCGTCGAGCTCACCCTGACCGACCAGGGCCTCGACGTCGTACGACCCGGGGCAGCCGACTTCTTCGTCCCGGCCGCCGCACTGCGTGAGGCCCGGCTCGACAAGGGCATCGCAGGCAAGGTCCTCCCCGAGGGCGGCCTGCTGATCATCACCTGGGCGCACGGCGACAAGCTGATCGACTCCGGGTTCCGCTCCGACCGCTCGGCCGAGCACCCGGCCTGGGTCGAGGCCATCAACCATCTCAACAGCACTACGGAAGGCACCGCACGATGACGATCTCCACCCGGGGAGCCGCCAAGGCTCCCGCCGTACTCGTCCTGGAGGACGGCCGCGCCTTCCGCGGCCGCGCCTACGGGGCCGTGGGGGAGACCTTCGGCGAGGCGGTGTTCTCCACCGGCATGACCGGCTACCAGGAGACGCTGACCGACCCCTCGTACCACCGCCAGGTCGTCGTGATGACCGCCCCGCACGTCGGCAACACCGGTGTGAACGACGAGGACCCCGAGTCCGGACAGATCTGGGTCGCCGGATACGTCGTCCGCGACCCCGCCCGGGTGCCGTCGAACTGGCGCTCGCAGCGCTCGCTCGACGAGGAGCTGGAGCGTCAGGGCGTCGTCGGGATCAGCGGCATCGACACCCGGGCCCTCACCCGCCACCTGCGCGAGCGTGGCGCCATGCGCGTCGGCATCTTCTCCGGTGACGCCATCGCCGACGAGGCCACGCTGCTGGCCCGCGTCAAGGAAGCCCCCGAGATGGTGGGCGCCGACCTCTCCGCCGAGGTCGCGACCAAGGAGACGTATGTCGTCCCCGCGATCGGCACCAAGAAGTTCACCGTCGCCGCGATCGACCTGGGCATCAAGGGCATGACCCCGCACCGGATGGCCGAGCGCGGTATCGAGGTGCACGTGCTGCCCGCCACCGCCACGCTGGAGGAGGTGTACGCGGTCGAGCCCGACGGCGTCTTCTTCTCCAACGGCCCCGGCGACCCCGCCACCGCCGACCACCCCGTCTCCGTCATGCAGGGCGTCCTGGAGCGGAAGACCCCGCTCTTCGGCATCTGCTTCGGCAACCAGATCCTGGGCCGCGCCCTCGGCTTCGGCACGTACAAGCTGAAGTACGGCCACCGCGGCATCAATCAACCCGTGCAGGACCGTACGACCGGCAAGGTCGAGGTCACCGCGCACAACCACGGCTTCGCCGTCGACGCCCCGCTCGACAAGGTGTCCGACACGGAGTTCGGCCGCGCCGAGGTCTCCCATGTCTGTCTGAACGACCAGGTCGTCGAGGGGCTGCAACTCCTCGACCGGCCGGCCTTCAGCGTCCAGTACCACCCCGAGGCCGCCGCGGGCCCCCACGACGCCGCGTACCTCTTCGACCGCTTCGTTTCCCTGATGGAGGGCCAGCGTGCCTAAGCGCTCCGATATCCAGTCCGTCCTGGTCATCGGCTCCGGCCCGATCGTCATCGGCCAGGCCGCCGAGTTCGACTACTCCGGAACCCAGGCCTGCCGTGTCCTCAAGGCCGAGGGCCTGCGCGTCATCCTGGTCAACTCCAACCCGGCGACGATCATGACCGACCCGGAGATCGCCGACGCCACCTACGTCGAGCCGATCACCCCCGAGTTCGTCGAGAAGATCATCGCCAAGGAGCGCCCCGACGCGCTGCTCCCCACACTGGGCGGCCAGACCGCGCTCAACACCGCGATCTCCATGCACGAGAACGGTGTCCTCGAGAAGTACGGCGTCGAGCTCATCGGCGCCAACGTCGAGGCCATCAACAAGGGCGAGGACCGCGACCTCTTCAAGGGCGTCGTCGAAGCCGTCAACGCCAAGATCGGCCACGGCGAGTCCGCCCGCTCGGTCATCTGCCACTCCATGGACGACGTCCTGGCGGGCGTCGAGACGCTCGGCGGCTACCCCGTGGTCGTCCGGCCCTCCTTCACCATGGGCGGCGCCGGCTCAGGTTTCGCCCACGACGAGGGGGAGCTGCGCCGGATCGCCGGCCAGGGCCTCACGCTCTCCCCGACCACCGAGGTGCTCCTGGAGGAGTCCATCCTCGGCTGGAAGGAGTACGAGCTGGAGTTGATGCGCGACAAGCACGACAACGTCGTGGTCGTCTGCTCCATCGAGAACTTCGACCCGATGGGCGTCCACACCGGTGACTCGATCACCGTCGCCCCGGCGATGACGCTCACCGACCGCGAGTACCAGCGGCTGCGCGACATCGGCATCGCGATCATCCGCGAGGTCGGCGTCGACACCGGCGGCTGCAACATCCAGTTCGCCATCGACCCGACCGACGGCCGCGTCATCGTGATCGAGATGAACCCGCGCGTCTCCCGCTCCTCGGCGCTCGCCTCGAAGGCCACCGGCTTCCCGATCGCCAAGATCGCCGCCAAGCTGGCCGTCGGCTACACGCTCGACGAGATCCCGAACGACATCACCGAGAAGACCCCGGCTTCCTTCGAGCCGACCCTGGACTATGTCGTCGTCAAGGCCCCGCGGTTCGCCTTCGAGAAGTTCCCTTCCGCCGACTCCACCCTCACCACCACCATGAAGTCGGTGGGCGAGGCCATGGCGATCGGCCGGAACTTCACCGAGGCGCTCCAGAAGGCACTGCGCTCCCTGGAGAAGAAGGGCTCGCAGTTCTCCTTCACCGGGGAGACCGGCGACAAGGCCGAGCTGCTGGCCGAGGCGGTCCGCCCGACCGACGGCCGGATCAACACCGTCATGCAGGCGATCCGGGCCGGCGCCACCCAGGAAGAAGTCTTCGACGCCACGAAGATCGACCCCTGGTTCGTCGACCAGCTCTTCCTGATCAAGGAGATCGCCGACGAGCTGGCCGCCGCGGACGAGCTCGGCCCCGAGCTGCTGGCAGAGGCCAAGCGTCACGGCTTCTCCGATGTCCAGATCGCCGACATCCGCAGCCTGCGCGAGGACGTCGTGCGCGAGGTGCGACACGCCCTCGGTATCCGCCCGGTCTACAAGACGGTCGACACCTGTGCCGCCGAGTTCGCCGCGAAGACGCCGTACTTCTATTCCAGTTACGACGAGGAGAGCGAGGTCGCGTCCCGCACCAAGCCGGCGGTGATCATCCTCGGCTCCGGCCCCAACCGCATCGGCCAGGGCATCGAATTCGACTACTCCTGCGTCCACGCCTCCTTCGCCCTGAGCGACGCGGGCTACGAGACCGTGATGGTCAACTGCAACCCGGAGACCGTCTCCACCGACTACGACACCTCCGACCGCCTGTACTTCGAGCCCCTGACGCTCGAGGACGTGCTGGAGATCGTGCACGCCGAGTCCCTCGCGGGACCGGTCGCCGGTGTCATCGTCCAGCTCGGCGGCCAGACCCCGCTGGGTCTGTCGCAGGCGCTCAAGGACAACGGTGTGCCGGTCGTCGGTACCTCCCCGGAGGCGATCCACGCCGCCGAGGACCGCGGCGCCTTCGGCCGCGTTCTGGCCGAGGCCGGACTCCCGGCCCCGAAGCACGGCACCGCCACCACGTTCGACGAGGCCAAGGCCATCGCCGACGAGATCGGCTACCCCGTCCTCGTACGCCCCAGTTACGTGCTCGGCGGCCGGGGCATGGAGATCGTGTACGACGAGACGCGGCTCTCCTCGTACATCGCCGAGTCCACCGAGATCAGCCCCACCCGACCGGTCCTGGTCGACCGCTTCCTCGACGACGCGATCGAGATCGACGTCGACGCGCTCTACGACGGCACCGAGCTCTACCTCGGCGGCGTCATGGAGCACATCGAGGAGGCCGGTATCCACTCCGGCGACTCCGCCTGCGCACTGCCCCCGATCACGCTCGGCGGCTACGACATCAAGCGGCTGCGCACCTCCACCGAGGGCATCGCCAAGGGCGTCGGCGTACGCGGCCTGATCAACATCCAGTTCGCGCTCTCCGGCGACATCCTGTACGTCCTGGAGGCCAACCCGCGCGCCTCGCGCACCGTCCCCTTCACCTCGAAGGCGACCGCGGTCCCGCTCGCCAAGGCCGCCGCCCGGATCTCGCTGGGCGCGACCATCGCCGAGCTGCGCGAGGAGGGCCTGCTGCCAGCGAACGGCGACGGCGGCACCCTGCCGCTCGACGCGCCGATCTCCGTTAAGGAAGCCGTCATGCCGTGGTCGCGCTTCCGCGACATCCACGGCCGCGGTGTCGACACCGTCCTGGGCCCGGAGATGCGCTCCACCGGTGAGGTCATGGGCATCGACTCGGTCTTCGGCACGGCGTACGCCAAGTCGCAGGCCGGTGCCTACGGCCCGCTGCCCACCAAGGGCCGCGCCTTCATCTCGGTCGCCAACCGTGACAAGCGCTCGATGATCTTCCCGGCGCGTGAACTCGTCGCCCACGGTTTCGAGCTGCTCGCCACCTCCGGCACCGCCGAGGTCCTCAAGCGCAACGGCATCAACGCCACGGTCGTGCGCAAGCAGTCCGAGGGTGTGGGCCCGCAGGGCGAGAGGACCATCGTCCAGCTGATCCACGACGGCGAGGTCGACCTGATCGTCAACACGCCGTACGGCACGGGTGGCCGCCTCGACGGCTACGAGATCCGTACCGCCGCCGTGGCCCGGTCCGTGCCGTGCCTGACGACGGTCCAGGCGCTCGCCGCCGCCGTCCAGGGCATCGACGCACTCACCCACGGAGGCGTCGGCGTCCGGTCCCTCCAGGAACACGCGGAGCATCTGACCGCGGCCCGCGACTAGCAGCCGAGAGGGGGACACCGGAAACGGTGTCCCCCTCTCTGTGAGGACACCGAGGACCCCAGGACACCGAGGACACCCCGATGTACAAATTCTTCTTCCAGCTGGTCTTCAAGCGGATGGATCCGGAGCAGGCCCACCACCTGGCCTTCCGCTGGATCCGCCTCACCGCGCGCATCCCCGTACTGCGCATCTTCGTCGCCGCCGCGCTCGCGCCCCGCTACAAGGAGCTGCGCACCGAGGCCCTCGGCCTGCGGATGCACGGCCCCTTCGGCCTCGCCGCGGGCTTCGACAAGAACGCCGTCGCGATCGACGGCATGTCGATGCTCGGCTTCGACCACATCGAGATCGGTACGGTCACCGGCGAGCCGCAGCCCGGCAACCCCAAGAAGCGCCTTTTCCGCCTCGTCGCGGACCGCGCGCTGATCAACCGCATGGGCTTCAACAACGAGGGCTCGGCCGCCGTGGCCGCGCGCCTGGCCGCCCGTAATCCCGTCTTCAGGACCACGGTCGGCGTCAACATCGGCAAGACGAAGGTTGTGCCGGAGGCCGAAGCGGTCGGCGACTACGTGAAGTCCACCGAACGTCTCGCCCGCCACGCCGACTACCTCGTCGTGAACGTCTCCTCGCCCAACACGCCCGGCCTGCGCAACCTCCAGGCCACCGAGGCGCTCCGGCCGCTGCTGAGCGCCGTACGCGAAGCAGCCGACCGGACCGTCACCGTCCGGCGGGTCCCCCTGCTCGTCAAGATCGCCCCGGACCTCGCGGACGAGGACGTCGACGCGGTCGCCGATCTCGCGGTCGAGCTGGGCCTGGACGGCATCATCGCCACCAACACCACCATCGCCCGGGACGGCCTCGGCCTGAAGTCCTCGCCGTCCCTGGTCGAGGAGACCGGCGGGCTGTCCGGTGCGCCCCTCAAGGCACGCTCCCTGGAGGTCCTCAGCCGCCTGTACGCGCGGGTGGGCGACCGGATCACCCTGGTGGGTGTCGGGGGCGTCGAGAACGCCGAGGACGCCTGGCAACGCATTCTCGCCGGTGCCACGCTCGTCCAGGGCTACAGCGCCTTCATCTATGAGGGCCCGTTCTACGCCCGGGAGATCCACAAGGGCCTGGCAGCGCGCCTGGCCGCCTCCCCGTACGCCACCCTCGCCGAAGCCGTCGGCGCCGAAACCAGGAAGGCCACCGCATGATCCCGGAACCGTTCGGCGCACGTTTGCGCCGCGCCATGGACACCCGCGGGCCGCTCTGTGTCGGCATCGACCCGCACGCCTCGCTGCTCACCTCCTGGGGCCTGAACGACGACGTAGCGGGTCTGGAGCACTTCACTCGTACGGTCGTCGAGGCATTGGCGGACCGGGTCGCCGTGCTCAAGCCGCAGTCCGCGTTCTTCGAGCGCTTCGGCTCACGCGGCATCGCCGTCCTGGAGAAGGCCGTCGAGGAGGCGCGCGAAGCCGGTGCGCTCGTCCTGATGGACGCCAAGCGCGGCGACATCGGCTCCACCATGGGCGCCTACGCGGCGACCTATCTGGACAAGGACTCGCCGCTGTTCTCGGACGCGGTCACCGTCTCGCCGTACCTCGGCTTCGGTTCGCTGCGCCCCGCGCTCGACGCGGCCGTCCTTTCCGGCGCGGGCGTCTTCGTGCTCGCCCTCACCTCCAACCCCCAGGGAGCGGAGGTTCAGCGCGCCACCGCCGCCGACGGCCGTTCGCTGGCCCAGCTGATGCTCGACCACATGGCCGCCGAGAACGAGGGGGCGACCCCACTCGGCTCGGTCGGCGCGGTGGTCGGTGCCACACTCGGGGACGCGGGCGTGAATCTCGCCATCAACGGCCCGCTGCTCGCCCCCGGGATCGGGGCCCAGGGTGCGACGCCCGCGGATCTGCCCGGCGTCTTCGGTGACGCGGTGGGCAATGTGCTGCCCAGTGTGAGCCGGGGCGTACTGAGTCAGGGGCCGGACGCGGCAAGGCTGCGCGAAGCCGCAGATCGACTCACGGACGAGGTTCGGGCGGCCGTCGCAGACAAGTGACTATGCCACGTAACAGGGTGTTGACCGAATCCTGACCAAAAAACTCGGTTGTTATGCCTGAAATGTCCTGGTCGGCTGAGGCTGACCAGGACTTTTCGTTGGTTCTCGCTGACTCGAGCCGTCTTGGCCGCTAGTCTCCGTCGAGAGCCGACGTGCACAAGCTGTCCGTCGCTCACCTGGTGCGGAGCGTCCAGCTTCCTCACCGGTCCGTATCCGACAGATCGACATCCGAGGTGACGTAGGCGTGGCTCTTCCGCCCCTTACCCCTGAACAGCGCGCAGCCGCGCTCGAAAAGGCCGCCGCGGCTCGCCGGGAGCGGGCCGAGGTCAAGAATCGACTCAAGCACTCCGGCGCCTCCCTCCACGAGGTCATCAAGCAGGGTCAGGAGAACGACGTCATCGGGAAGATGAAGGTCTCCGCCCTTTTGGAGTCCCTGCCGGGCGTGGGCAAGGTCCGCGCCAAGCAGATCATGGAGCGGCTCGGCATCTCCGAGAGCCGCCGGGTCCGGGGTCTCGGCTCCAACCAGATCGCATCCCTTGAGCGTGAGTTCGGCGGCAGCGCCGCCTGACGTTCTCAGGCACCCCTGAGAACCTGGATAATCGCTTCATGGCTGCAACATCCCGGGGGACGTCCCCCGTACCCCCGGACGTACGTCCGCGGCTGACCGTGCTCTCCGGCCCCTCGGGGGTCGGTAAGAGCACGGTCGTCGCCCATATGCGCAAGGCTCACCCCGAGGTGTGGCTCTCGGTGTCGGCGACGACCCGCAAGCCGCGACCCGGCGAGCGCAACGGTGTCCACTACTTCTTCGTGGACAGCGACGAGTTCGACAAGCTGATCGCCAATGGCGAGCTGCTGGAGTGGGCCGAGTTCGCCGGTAACCGGTACGGCACACCCCGCCGTGCCGTGCTCGACCGCCTGGAGGCGGGCGAGCCGGTGCTGCTGGAGATCGACCTCCAGGGGGCCCGGCTGGTCCGACAGTCGATGCCGGACGCCCAGCTCGTCTTCCTGGCCCCGCCGAGCTGGGAGGAGCTGGTCCGCCGGCTCACCGGCCGCGGGACCGAGTCCGCCGAGGTGATCGAGCGCCGGCTCGCCGCCGCCAGGATCGAACTGGCCGCCGAGTCCGAGTTCGATACGACGCTGGTCAACACCTCCGTCGAGGATGTGGCGCGTGAGCTGCTAGCCTTGATGCTGGAGACATCCGGCCAACGTGACAGCAGCGACTGACGCAGCCGACACACGCGCACCACGGAACTGAACTCCGCACTGTCAAAGATTTCTTTGATCTTTACCCCCTTCGGAAGGCAGAGAGTGTCCTCTTCCATCACCACGCCCGAGGGCATCATCAACCCGCCGATTGATGAGCTCCTTGAGGCCACCGACTCGAAGTACAGCCTCGTGATCTACGCCGCCAAGCGCGCGCGCCAGATCAACGCGTACTACTCGCAGCTCGGTGAGGGTCTCCTGGAGTACGTCGGTCCGCTCGTCGACACCCACGTGCACGAGAAGCCGCTCTCGATCTCGCTTCGCGAGATCAACGCGGGCCTGCTCACCTCCGAGGCCATCGAGGGCCCCGCGCAGTAGGCAGGAATTGCACCTTCACCACAGGCCCGGCGGCAGTGACCGCCGGGCCTGTGGTGTGTCCGGGCCGACAGCATCGGACCGGGTGCGGTGAGGCAGCATGGGGGTGTTCGTATCCGAGTGCGGGGAGACGCAGTGGACAAGCCGAAGGTCGTTCTTGGGGTCAGCGGGGGCATCGCCGCGTACAAGGCGTGCGAGCTGCTGCGCCGGCTGACCGAGTCCGGTCACGATGTGAGGGTCGTCCCGACCGAGTCGTCGCTGCACTTCGTGGGGGCGGCCACCTGGTCGGCGCTCTCGGGCCACCCGGTGTCGACAGAGGTCTGGAACGACGTCCACGAGGTGCCGCACGTCAGGATCGGACAGGACGCCGACCTGGTCGTCGTCGCCCCCGCCACCGCCGACATGCTCGCCAAGGCCGCCCACGGTCTCGCCGACGACCTGCTCACCAACACGCTCCTCACCGCCCGCTGTCCGGTCGTCTTCGCGCCCGCCATGCACACCGAGATGTGGGAGCACCCCGCCACCCAGGAGAACGTCGCCACGCTGCGCCGCCGCGGCGCCGTCGTCATCGAGCCCGCCGTCGGCCGTCTCACCGGCGTCGACACCGGCAAGGGCCGGCTGCCCGACCCGGGGGAGATCTTTGAGGTCTGCCGCCGGGTACTGGCCCGCGGCCCCGTCGAAGCCGACCTGGCCGGCCGTCACGTGGTGATCAGCGCGGGCGGCACGCGAGAGCCGCTCGACCCGGTGCGCTACCTCGGCAACCGCTCCTCCGGCAAGCAGGGCTACGCCCTGGCCCGCACCGCGGTCGCCCGCGGCGCCCGGGTCACCCTCATCGAGGCCAACACCGGCCTGCCCGACCCGGCAGGCGCAGACGTCCTGCACGCCGGGACCGCCATACAACTGCGCGAGGCGGTGCTGAAGGCCGCCGCGGACGCCGATGTGGTCGTGATGGCGGCGGCGGTCGCCGATTTCCGCCCCGCCGAGTACGCAACGGGGAAGATCAAGAAGAAGGACGGCCAGGAGCCCGCGCCCATCACGCTCGTACGGAACCCCGACATCCTCGCCGAGGTCGCCGGCGAACGCGCCCGGCCGGACCAGATCGTCGTCGGTTTCGCCGCCGAGACCGACAGCGTCCTCGCCAACGGCCGCGAGAAGCTCCGCCGGAAGGGCTGCGATCTCCTCGTCGTCAATGAGGTGGGGGAGCGCAGGACATTCGGCTCCGAGGAGAACGAAGCGGTGGTCCTCGCGGCCGACGGCACGGAGACCCCGGTGCCGTACGGCCCCAAGGAGGCGCTCGCCGACACGGTCTGGGATCTCGTGTCGTCGCGTCTGCGATGAAATTCTCGCTCTACGTCGTCGAACAGCCCAAAACCCCTTAAATAAGGGTGTAAACGGCTTTGGAGGGAGGCGATTTCCGCGCTGCGACGGGCCGTGCCACAGGTCACAGAACCCCCAAAGAGCGAGACACGTGGTCCGCCGAGCGGTAGTGACCGATAAACTGACCCCCGGACCGTGCCGGGCGCAGCTCCCGGCCGTCCGCCAAATGATCAGCCAGCAGCCGCTGCAACCCCAGGGAGCGATGTGTCCCGCCGTCTCTTCACCTCGGAGTCCGTCACCGAGGGTCACCCCGACAAGATCGCTGACCAGATCAGTGACACCATCCTCGACGCGCTGCTCCGTGAGGACCCCCGGTCCCGTGTCGCCGTCGAGACCTTGATCACCACCGGTCTGGTGCATGTTGCGGGTGAGGTCACGACCAAGGCCTACGCCGACATTCCGACCCTCGTACGCAACAAGGTCCTCGAGATCGGCTACGACTCCTCCAAGAAGGGTTTCGACGGAGCTTCCTGTGGTGTCTCGGTGTCCATCGGTGCGCAGTCGCCCGACATCGCGCAGGGCGTCGACACCGCGTACGAGCAGCGGGTCGAGGGCGATGAGGACGAGCTCGACAAGCAGGGTGCCGGCGACCAGGGCCTGATGTTCGGCTATGCCTGCGACGAGACGCCCGAGCTGATGCCGCTCCCGATCCACCTGGCGCACCGTCTCTCGCGCCGGCTCTCCGAGGTCCGCAAGAACGGGACCATCCCTTACCTGCGCCCGGACGGCAAGACCCAGGTCACCATCGAGTACGACGGCGACAAGGCCGTCCGCCTCGACACGGTCGTCGTCTCCTCGCAGCACGCCAGCGACATCGACCTCGACTCGCTGCTCGCGCCCGACATCCGCGAGTTCGTCGTCGAGCACGTGCTCGCGCAGCTGATCGAGGACGGCATCAAGCTGGACACCGACGGTTACCGGCTGCTGGTCAACCCGACCGGGCGGTTCGAGATCGGTGGCCCGATGGGCGACGCCGGTCTCACCGGTCGCAAGATCATCATCGACACCTACGGCGGCATGGCCCGTCACGGCGGTGGTGCCTTCTCGGGCAAGGACCCGTCGAAGGTCGACCGCTCGGCCGCGTACGCCATGCGCTGGGTCGCGAAGAACGTCGTCGCCGCGGGCCTCGCCGCCCGTTGCGAGGTACAGGTCGCCTACGCGATCGGCAAGGCCGAGCCCGTCGGTCTGTTCGTCGAGACGTTCGGCACCGCCGCGATCGAGACCGACAAGATCGAGCACGCCATCGGCGAGGTCTTTGACCTCCGCCCGGCCGCGATCATCCGCGACCTCGACCTGCTCCGCCCGATCTACGCCCAAACCGCGGCGTACGGCCACTTCGGCCGTGAGCTTCCCGACTTCACGTGGGAGCGCACGGACCGCGTGGACGCGCTGCGCGCGGCGGCCGGGCTGTAAGCCTGCCGCCCTCCGTCTGTACGCCGGGGCCCGGACGCCGCACAGGGTGTCCGGGCCCCGGTGCGTACGGCCGCCGGTAAAGTCCCGCGAGGCCGCTGTCAGTGCCGTCTGGTAGGAATTTGGCTGTGAGCAGCGACAACAAGCGATCCGAGGACCCCGGGGGCGGGGCCCCGGAGCAGCTTGCGCTCATTCGGGAGACGGTACGGAAGGCGAAAGTGCCGCGGGCCAAGCCGCGGACCTGGCGCGGCGCCGCGCTTGCCAAGGAGCTGCCCGTCGCCCGCGTGCTGGTCAACAAGGGCGTGCTCCATCTCGACCAGTACTTCGACTACGCCGTGCCCGAGGAGCTCGACGCCGACGCACAGCCCGGAGTGCGGGTGCGGGTGCGATTCGGGGCCGGGGCGCGCAACGTCCGCGGCGGGCGACGCGAAGGGGGCGGGCTGATCGACGGGTTCCTCGTCGAGCGGCTCGCCGAATCGGACTACACGGGGGCCCTTGCCGCGCTCGCCTATGTCGTGTCGCCCGAACCGGTGCTGGGACCGGAGCTGCTCGCCCTCTCGCGGGCCGTCGCCGACCGTTACGCGGGCAGCCTCGCCGATGTGCTGCAGCTCGCCGTGCCGCCCAGGAACGGACGGGCCGAGTCCAAGCCCTCGCCCGAGCCCCTGCCACCGCCGCCCGCGCCGTCGGCCGGGACCTGGGAGCGATACGCACAAGGGCCCGCGTTCCTGCGGGCGCTGGCCGAGGGCGGTGCGCCCCGGGCCGTGTGGACCGCGCTGCCCGGACCGCACTGGCCCGAGGAGATCGCCAGGGCCATGGCCGCGACCCTCGCCTCCGGGCGCGGCGCACTCGTCGTCGTGCCGGACGGCCGGACCGCGGGGCGGGTGGATGCCGCGCTCACCCGACTGCTCGGCCAGGGACGCCACGCGCTGCTGACCGCCGACTCCGGACCGGAGAAGCGGTACCGGCAGTGGCTCGCCGTACGGCGCGGCTCCGTGCGGGCGGTCGTCGGGACGAGGGCCGCGATGTTCGCACCCGTGGCCGACCTCGGCCTGGTCGCCGTCTGGGACGACGGGGACTCCAGCCACAGCGACGACAACGCCCCCTTCCCGCACGTACGCGAGGTGCTTGAACTACGGGCCGCGCACGGCCGGTGCGCATTCCTGCTCGGCGGTATGAACTGCACCGTGGAGGCCGCCCAGCTGGTGGAGAGCGGCTGGGCGCTGCCGCTGCGCGCGGACCGGGAGCAGCTGCGGATCGCGGCGCCCCTGGTGCGTACGGTCGGCGACGGGGAGCTGGCACGGGACGGGGCCGCGAGGGCGGCTCGGCTGCCCAGCCTGGCCTGGCAAACGGTACGGGACGGGTTGCGCAGCGGCCCGGTCCTGATCCAGGTGCCGCGCCGTGGATACGCGCCGCGGCTGGCCTGCGAGCGCTGCCGTGAACCCGCTCGGTGCCGGCACTGCGCCGGACCGCTCCAGGCACCGGATCAGCGGGATCTCGACTGTGCCTGGTGCGGGCGGGCCGAGACCGCCTGGCACTGTGGCGCATGCGGCTCCAACCGGCTGCGGGCCCAGATCGTCGGCGCCCGCCGCACCGCCGAGGAGCTCGGCCGGGCGTTCCCGGCCGTGCCGGTACGGACATCGGGCCGCGACCACATCCTGGACTCGGTGCCGGACGTGCCGGCACTGGTCGTCACTACCCCCGGCGCCGAACCCGTGGCCGAGGGTGGCTACGCGGCGGCGCTGCTGCTGGACGGCTGGGCGATGGTCGGCCGCCCCGATCTGCGGGCCGGCGAGGAGGCGCTGCGCCGCTGGACGGCCGCGGCCTCGCTGGTACGGGGGCAGCCGGAGGGCGGCACGGTGGTGATCGTCGCCGAGCCGACACTGCGGCCGGTGCAGGCCCTGGTGCGCTGGGACCCGGTCGGACACGCCCGCCGTGAGCTGGCGGAACGGGCCGAGCTCGGCTTCCCGCCGGTGTCGCGGATGGCCTCGGTGACCGGCTCGCCGGAGGCGCTCGCCGCGTTTCTCACAGCCGCCGAGCTGCCGCCGGAGGCCGAGGTGCTCGGCCCGGTCCCGGTGCCGGGCGCCGCACCGGGCAGGCCCCGAAGACCCTGGGACGCACCGCCGGGCGAGTCCTGGGAGCGGGCGCTGCTCAGGGTGCCGCCGGGGAACGGGGCGGCGCTCGCGGCCGCGTTGAAGGCGGCGCAGGCTGCGCGGATGTCCCGGGGGAGCGGTGAGCAGGTCCGGATCAGGGTGGATCCGCCGGACATCGGGTGATGGTCGCCGGGCGGGAGTCGTCGTGACGTGGCTTGCCCCGCCGTGCGTCGGGCGCGGCGGGGCAGTGGGGGAGTGAGCGGGGTGGTCAGCCGTTGCGTGGGCCGGGGAAGACGCCGGGGCGCAGGTCCTCGCGCAGTGACGGGCGGTCCGCCGACGGCTGCGGGGGCATGGAGCGTGCGGCGGGTACAGCGGGCAGTGTCGGCGCAGTGGCGGAGCCGGGCGCCATGGGCAGGGGGCGCGGCGCGGCGGCCTCCGCGGCGGCCTCGGCCGCTCCCGGCTGCCGGGCATTGCGCCGTGCGCCGTAGCGGCGGTGCACCGCCTGCTTGGTGACCCCGAGCGCGGAGCCCACCGCGTCCCAGGAGAAGCCCAGCGAGCGGTCGAAGTCCACTGCCGCGGTGACCAGGGTCTCGACGCTGTCGCGGAGCTCCTGGGCCAGCCTGACGGTGGGGGCCGGGGCCCTGCCGTAGACGACGAAGCCCGTGGACGGGCCGGAGCGGCGCGGACGGTAGACGTTGCCCAGTTGGGCGGTGAGCGTGCGCAGCGCGTCCACCTGCCGCCGGACCCGCTCGATGTCCCGCACCAAAAGATGCAGGCTGGCCCGCGCTTGGGCGTCGTGGGTTGCGTGGTCGGCCATGAAGAAGCCTCTCGAACCGGCGTTGAAAGGGATCGGGCCGCACCGTGGCGGCTCGCTTCGGTCAATCTCTCTTGACCAACGCGTCAGCCGGGGATCTGGTCACGCTGCAGGGGCGCGTGCGCTTGCCCAGGGGGCGCGCAGTCATGCGTACGCCCCCCGGTCGCGCGGCCCCTAGACTTGTGCGTTGATCGTCACCGTACGTTTCGGCCTGAGAGGCAGTCAGCCACCCATGAAGCTCGTCTTCGCAGGCACCCCCGAGGTAGCCGTACCCGCCCTGGACGCCCTGATCGCCTCCGACCGGCACGAGGTGGCCGCCGTCGTCACCCGGCCCGACGCTCCCGCCGGACGAGGCCGCCGGCTCGTCGCCAGCCCCGTCGCCGAACGCGCGGAGGAGGCAGGGATCGAGGTGCTCAAGCCCGTCCGGCCGCGCGACGAGGACTTCCTGGCGCGGCTGCGGGAGATCGCCCCGGACTGCTGTCCGGTCGTCGCCTACGGGGCGCTGCTGCCCAGGACCGCGCTCGACGTGCCCGCCCGCGGCTGGGTCAACCTCCACTTCTCGCTGCTGCCCGCCTGGCGCGGCGCGGCCCCCGTGCAGCACGCGATCATGGCCGGGGACGAGGTGACCGGTGCGTCGACCTTCCTGATCGAGGAGGGGCTCGACTCCGGCCCGGTGTACGGAGTCCTCACCGAAGAGGTACGGCCCACCGACACGAACGGTGACCTGCTCACCCGGCTGGCGTTCGCCGGTGCGGGGCTGCTCGTCGCGACCATGGACGGCATCGAGGACGGCACGCTGAACGCCGTGCCGCAGCCCGCCGAGGGGGTCACCCTCGCACCGAAGATCACCGTCGAGGACGCCCAGGTGCAGTGGTCCGCCCCCGCCCTGCGGGTCGACCGGGTGGTGCGCGGCTGCACCCCCGCTCCCGGGGCATGGACGCTGTTCCGCGGGGAGCGGCTGAAGCTCATCCAGGCGATGCCCGTGCTGGACCGTGCCGATCTCGCGCCCGGCGAGCTGTCGGCAGCCAAGAACAATGTGTACGTGGGCACCGGATCGCACGCCGTCGAGCTGCTCTGGGTCCAGCCGCAGGGCAAGAAGCCGATGCGGGCCGCGGACTGGGCCCGCGGGGTGCGGATCGTCCACGGCGAGCTGCTGGGGATCTAGCGCGTTTTTCGAAAGTCCCGCCTGCCCCGCGGCGTCTGCCACGCACGCTCGCGGATCCCGGGGCCGGGGCGGCGACGTAGGCTGGCGGGGTTCGCCCTCTCACCTTCAGCGGAGCACCTTTCACGTGAACGACCAGCAGCGTCGCCGTCCCGCCAAGCCGCATCGCCGTCCCAAGAAGGACCCTGTCCGGTTCCTCGCCTTCGAAGCGCTCAGGGCCGTCGACGAACGCGATGCCTACGCCAACCTCGTCCTGCCTCCGCTGCTGAAGAAGGCCCGCGCCAAGGGCGACTTCGACAACCGGGACGCGGCGCTGGCGACCGAGCTGGTCTATGGGACGCTGCGCCGTCAGGGGACGTACGACGCCATCGTCGCGGCGTGCATCGACCGGCCGCTGCGTGAGGTCGACCCGCCGGTCCTGGACGTGCTCAACATGGGCGTGCACCAACTGCTCGGCACCCGTATCCCCACCCATGCGGCGGTTTCCGCCAGCGTGGAACTGGCCCGGGTGGTGCTCGGCGAGGGGCGGGCCAAGTTCGTCAACGCCGTCCTTCGGAAGGTTTCCGCGGACGACCTCGACGGCTGGGTGGCGCGCGTCGCTCCCTCGTACGACGAGGACGCCGAGGACCACCTCGCGGTCGTGCACTCGCATCCGCGGTGGATCGTGTCCGCCCTCTGGGACGCGCTGGGCGGCGGCCGCGCCGGGATCGAGGACCTGCTCGAAGCGGACAACGAACGGCCCGAGGTCACTCTGGTCGCCCGCCCCGGCCGCTCCACCACCGAAGAGCTGCTCGCTGCCCTCGGCGACGAGAACGGCCTCCCCGGCCGCTGGTCGCCCTATGCCGTACGGATGGCGGAGGGCGGTGAGCCCGGTGCACTGACCGTCGTGCAGGAGGGCCGCGCCGGGGTCCAGGACGAGGGCAGCCAGCTGGTGGCCGCCGCTCTCGCCGACGCACCGCTGGAGGGCGGTGACACCCGGTGGCTCGACGGCTGTGCGGGGCCCGGCGGCAAGGCCGCCCTGCTCGGTGCGCTCGCCGCCGAACGCGGCGCCGCCCTGCTCGCCGCCGAGAAGCAGCCGCACCGGGCCCGCCTCGTCGAGCGCGCTCTGGCCGGCAACCCCGGCCCGTACCAGGTGATCACCGCCGATGGAACCCGACCGCCGTGGCAGCCCGGCACCTTCGACAGGGTCCTGATGGATGTGCCGTGCTCGGGCCTCGGCGCGCTGCGCCGCCGCCCGGAGGCGCGCTGGCGGCGGCGCCCGGAGGACCTGGAGAGCTTCGCACCGCTGCAACGCGGTCTGCTGCGCGAGGCATTGAAGGCGGTACGGGTCGGCGGCATCGTCGGTTACGCGACCTGCTCGCCGCATCTCGCGGAGACCCGGGTCGTCGTCGAGGACGTGCTCAAGGGGCGCGGCGGTCGGCCGGTCGAGGCGGAGTGGGTCGACGCCCGCCCGCTGATGCCGGGAGTGCCCGCGCTGGGCGACGGTCCGGACGTCCAGCTGTGGCCGCATCTGCACGGCACGGACGCGATGTACCTGGCACTGCTGCGGCGTACGGCCTGAGGCGGGCCGGGGCCGCGCGCGGCCCTACTCCGCGGCTGCTTCGCCTGCCGCCGGCAGGCGAAGCAGCCGCAGGGCCTGTACCGTCCCGTAAGGGCCCGACGCGGGCTGAAGCGCCCGGATCGCGTGCCCGGACGCCCGGATCGCGCGAACTGTGATGATCCCGTGAGGCTTTGGCCCGCACCGCGGCGGGGAAGTGGCGCGGAACATGGCAGGCTTGGCACATGGCCCAGATCAACCCCAGCATCCTGTCCGCAGACTTCGCCCGTCTCGCCGAGGAGGCGAAGGCAGTCGAAGGCGCCGACTGGCTCCATGTCGATGTCATGGACAACCACTTTGTGCCCAATCTGACCCTCGGCGTGCCGATCGTGGAATCGCTCAGCCGGGCCACGGACACTCCGCTGGACTGCCATCTGATGATCGAGGATCCGGACCGGTGGGCGCCGCAGTACGTCGAGGCGGGCGCCGGTTCGGTCACCTTCCATGTGGAGGCCGCGGCAGCCCCCGTACGGCTGGCGCGGGAGATCCGGGCCAAGGGTGCGCGCGCCTCCATGGCGCTCAAGCCCGCGACGCCCATCGAGCCGTACGAGGACCTGCTCCCCGAGCTCGACATGCTGCTGATCATGACGGTGGAGCCGGGCTTCGGCGGCCAGGCCTTCTTGGACATCATGCTGCCGAAGATCCGCCGCACCCGTGAGCTGATCTCCAAGCACGGCCTCGAGATGTGGCTCCAGATCGACGGCGGCGTCTCCGAGTCCACCATCGAGCGGTGCGCCGCGGCCGGTGCGGACGTGTTCGTCGCGGGTTCGGCGGTGTACGGGGCAAAGGACCCGGCCGAAGCGGTGCGCGCCCTGCGGGCCAAGGCCGAGGAGGCCACCGCCTCGGCGGCCTGGGCGTGCGGCCACTGACACGGGAACCGGCTCCGGCCCCCGATTGCGGGCCGGCCCGGCCAAGGGCAGATGAACGTGGTCCGAGGGGACCGATCAGGGATCGCCGGATCTGACAGGATGAACGGCGTACCGAGAGTGTGAACAGCAGTGAGGAGAGCGCGGTGTCTGCAATGTCGGCGGGCCGGTCCGCCCTGCGGATGGGGCCCGCGGAGCTGGTGCAGGCGGCGGCCATGGCCCGCCGCTTCTACCTCGAAGGAAAGTCGAAGATCCAGATCGCCGAGGAGTTCGGCGTCAGCCGCTTCAAGGTGGCCCGGGTCCTGGAGACGGCTCTTGAGCGCGACCTCGTACGGATCGAGATCCGCGTTCCCGCCGAGCTGGACGCCGAGCGCTCCGACGCGCTCCGGGCCCGCTACGGGCTGCGTCACGCGGTCGTCGTCGAATCTCCCGCGGAGGAGCAGGACGACGCACCCGACCCGGAGAACCTGGGCGAGGTCGCGGCGGATCTTCTCGGCGAACTGGTGAACGAGGGCGATGTGCTCGGTCTGGCCTGGGGCCGGTCCACGATCCACATGGCGGCGGCGCTCGACCGGCTGCCGCCGTGCACGGTCGTGCAGCTCACCGGGGTGTACGACGCGGGTACGGCCGAGCGCGGCTCGGTCGAGGCGGTCCGGCGGGCCGCCCAGGTGGCCGGCGGCGAGGCTCACCCGATCTACGCGCCGATGCTGCTGCCCGACCCGGCCACGGCCGCCGCGCTGCGCCATCAGACCGGTATCGCCCGTGCCTTCGAGTACTTCGACAAGGTGACGGTCGCCGCGGTGTCCATCGGCTCCTGGGAGCCGGGCATCTCCACCGTCCACGACATGCTCACGGACGAGGAGCGGGCGCACTACGCCTCGCTCGGCGTCGCCGCCGAGATGTCCGCGCACCTCTTCGACACGGAGGGGCGGCGGGTCGGCCGGGACCTGGGGGAGCGGTGCATCACGGTCGAGGCCGACCGGCTGCGCCGGATCCCCGAGGTCGTGGCGATCGCGGGCGGTCAGCGGAAGGCTGCGGCGATCGGGGCGGTGCTGCGGTCCGGGCTCGTCACCAGCCTGGTGACGGATACGGCGGCGGCCGACTATCTGCTGACCGAGTCGGCGGCGCCGCGGCGGCCGGCGCTGGAGCGGGCGGATCCGGACGGGGCCTGAGCGGGGCCGGTGGCGGGCGGCGTGATCGATACGGGGCCGCCCGGTGGTCGTTTTGTCCTCACTCGCCGGACGAGCTGGAATGTGCCGCCCTGCGATTGAAGGGGTCCTGACCGACGAGTGTGGTGTTCAGCCCTGGGCCATGCCCAGGACCGCGGCCTCCAGGTACTCCTCCGGCTCCTCGTACTGGCTCACATCGGCCGGGTTGTAACGGGGGGTCTGCCGCGACCAGTCCAGGTTGCCGCGCATCCAGCTCCGCATCCCGTCCAGGTACGGCGCGAGCATCCAGGACAGCTGCGGGTACGCGGCCAGCAACTCGGCCTCGGCGGCGAGGAACCGCTCCGTCTCCGTGGCGATCTCAGCACAGACGTGTTCGAGCGCCTTCCGCCCGTCGTAGCCGCGGTGGTGCCGGACGAGATGGACGAGATTGTGGATCTCGCCGAGCTTCTGTTCCTTCTCGTACGAGTACACGTCGTTGGCCCAGCACACGACATTGCACGACGCTTCCAGCGCGGTGATGAACCGGGAATCGTTGTGGATCGACTCGGGAGCCTCGATCCCGGCCACGATCTCTATCAGGTCCATGCAGACGTGTATCGCGCCGGTGTGGCGACGCTTGGCGATGTACGTCTCCTCGGACGGCACCACACCTGCGGCCCGGTTGCCGGCCTCCCAGGTGGTGGTCGTCGTGAGATACGTGGTGAGGTGCCAGCCGAACCGGGTGCGCCAGTGAGCGGCCGCGGTCGGCGCCGTCCGTTCCCACAGATCGACCAGGGCCACCACGGCGGCGGGCAGGTCCTCGTCCGGAAGGGCGCCCGTACCGTTGCCCTCGATCACGGAGCGCATCACGGCGACCACATCCCGCACCCGCTCCGGGCTGCGGCCGAGCTGGCCGTCGTCGAGCTGGTCGTCGACGAGAAACAGCCACACGAACCAGTCGGCGACGAGGTCGAGATTCTTGCCGTCGGCGGTCGGATAGACCATGCCGACGAAGGCTCCGAAGTCCGCCTGCTCGAAGCGCTCCCTGGCTGAATTACGGTGTACCAGACCGGTGTTGCGGGTCCAGGTGTCGAGGTGGGCTCTGGTGTGCCCTACGTGCGGATTCGTCCGCTGGGGGAACGGGCAGTAGATGTCCGGCAGTTCGCTGTCCACGGGTGGGCCGTAATCCTCTCCGGTCGTACGGGTGACGGAAGTTGTGACCCTCCCGCCTGTTCCTCCGGGCCTAGTCGTGACCCACGGGACCTGCGGATTTGAAGCTACCGGACCCCTCGTCGCCAGGTCCAGGGAAGATGATCGCGAATGATTGAATCCCGTGTGGGTAGGGTCCATATGCAAGGCAGGTTCCACTTGCCCGGGACTCCCGCCCCGTTCCCTTGGAGGAACATACGAACGCGGGGGCGGTTTGCTGTGTCTTCGTGGAGGCGACCTGCTCCATTTCGTATGAAAACATGAGCCCTATGCGTTTTCTTGAGCCCGGCACCGGTTGCTACACAGAGTCCCCCTCGGTCCCGTACGACCTCACGTACGACGATGTCTTCATGGTTCCGGGCCGTTCGGCGGTCGGATCCCGCCAGGGTGTCGATCTCTCCTCGCCCGACGGCAGCGGCACCACCATCCCGCTCGTCGTCGCGAACATGACGGCCATCGCGGGCCGCCGGATGGCTGAAACGATTGCCCGCCGCGGCGGGCTCGTCGTCATCCCTCAGGACATCCCGATCGATGTCGTCACCGATGTCATCTCCTGGGTGAAGACGCGCCACCTGGTACTCGATACGCCGATCGTGCTGGCGCCGGGCCAGACGGTTGCCGATGCCCTGTCCCTGCTGCCGAAGCGCGCGCACGGCGCGGGCGTCGTCGTCGACGAGGAGCAGCGGCCCATCGGTGTTGTCACCGACCACGACCTGACCGGTGTCGACCGCTTCACCCAGCTCTCCGAGGTCATGTCCAAGGACCTGGTGCTGCTCGACGCAGAGATCGACCCGTGCGACGCGTTCAACAAGCTCGACGGCGCCCACCGCAAGCTCGCCCCCGCGGTCGACGCGGACGGACGGCTCGTCGGCATCCTCACCCGTAAGGCCGCGCTGCGCGCCACTCTGTACACGCCCGCCACCGATGCCGCCGGCAAGCTGCGGATCGCCGCCGCCGTCGGGATCAACGGCGATGTCGCGGGCAAGGCCAAGCAACTCCTCGACGCGGGCGTCGACACACTCGTCGTGGACACCGCCCACGGCCACCAGGAATCCATGATCAACGCGGTCCGGGCCGTCCGGGCACTCGACCCGCAGGTGCCGATCGTCGCGGGCAACGTCGTCGCCGCCGAGGGCGTGCGCGACCTCGTCGAGGCGGGCGCGGACATCATCAAGGTCGGTGTCGGCCCCGGTGCCATGTGCACCACCCGGATGATGACGGGCGTGGGCCGGCCGCAGTTCTCCGCCGTTCTGGAGTGTGCCGCCGAGGCGAAGAAGTACGGCAAGCACGTCTGGGCCGACGGTGGTGTCCGGCACCCGCGCGATGTCGCGATGGCACTTGCCGCGGGCGCGTCCAACGTGATGATCGGCTCCTGGTTCGCCGGTACGTACGAGTCGCCCGGCGACCTCCAGCAGTCCGCCGACGGCCGCTTCTACAAGGAGTCCTTCGGCATGGCGTCCGCCCGTGCCGTGAAGAACCGCACGTCGGACGAGTCGGCGTACGACCGGGCCCGCAAGGCGCTCTTCGAGGAGGGCATCTCCACCTCGCGGATGTTCCTCGACCCGGCCAGGCCCGGCGTCGAGGACCTGATCGACTCGATCATCGCGGGCGTCCGTTCCTCCTGCACCTACGCCGGTGCGGCCTCCCTGGAGGAGTTCGCCGAGAAGGCGGTCGTCGGGGTGCAGAGCGCCGCCGGTTACGCCGAGGGCAAGCCGCTGCATGCCAGCTGGAGTTGATCTGGCAGTCCCATAACCCCGTTGCCCCTCACGGCTGTTCGTGCCGTGAGGGGCAACGGGGTTTTCGGGTGTCCTGGTGGGGGCGGCGGGGATGTACGACTCCGGTTTTCGGATACCGCTGTGATCCTCTTCAACCCCATTGAAATGTAAGTAATATGAAGCGCAATCAGCTGCCTGCCTCCTCTGCGGTAAGGGATCTCATGTCCTTCTTCACCGACCTGGCCCATCAGTACATCGACGGTGAGTGGAGGCCGGGCAAGGGGTCCTGGGACATCATCGACTTCAATCCGTACAACGGGGAGAAGCTCGCCTCGATCACGGTCGCCACGGCCGACGAGGTGGACCAGGCGTACCGGCTGGCCGAGGTCGCCCAGCAGGCGTGGGGCGACACGAACCCGTACGCCCGTCGGCTGGTACTGGAGCGGGCGCTGCGCGTCGTCGAGGAACGCGAGCCCGAGATCAGCGACGCGATCGTCGCGGAACTGGGTGGTACCCGGCTGAAGGCGGCCTTCGAGCTGCATCTCGCCAAGGAGTTCCTGCGGGAGTCGATCCAGCTCGCGCTGCGGCCCTCCGGGCAGATACTGCCCTCGCCGACCGAGGGCAAGGAGAACCGCGTCTACCGGGTGCCCGTCGGCGTCGTGGGTGTGATCAGCCCCTTCAACTTCCCGTTCCTGCTGTCGCTGAAGTCGGTCGCCCCCGCCCTGGCGCTCGGCAACGCCGTGGTGCTCAAGCCGCACCAGAACACCCCGGTCTGCGGCGGCACGCTGGTGGCAAAGGTGTTCGAGGAGGCGGGACTGCCGGCCGGGCTCCTGAACGTCGTGGTCACCGACATCGCCGAGATCGGTGACGCACTGCTGGAGCACCCCATTCCGCAGGTCATCTCCTTCACCGGCTCGGACAGGGTGGGGCGGCACGTCGCCACGGTGTGCGCGGCGAACCTCAAGCGCGCCGTACTCGAACTCGGCGGCAACAGCGCGCTCATCGTCCTCGACGACGCCGATCTGGACTATGCCGTGGACGCGGCCGTTTTCAGCCGGTACGTGCACCAGGGTCAGGTCTGCATGGCCGCGAACCGCATCCTGGTCGACCGTGCGGTGGAGAAGGAGTTCACCGAGAAGTTCGTCGCCAAGGTCGCGTCGCTGCGGGTGGGTGACCCGGCCGACCCGGAGACCCAGATCGGCCCACTGATCAACTCCTCGCAGGCAGAGGCCATTTCCTCGCTCGTGGAACAGACCGTCGAGGCCGGTGCGACGGCTCTGCTGCACGGCCGGGCCGACGGCAACCTGGTGAGCCCGTCCGTGCTGACCGGTCTGGCCGCCGATTCTCCCGTCCTGTCCCAGGAGATCTTCGGGCCGGTCGCGCTCCTCGTGCCGTTCGACGGTGAGGACGAGGCGGTACGCATCGCCAACGACACCCCGTACGGTCTGAGCGGCGCGGTGCACACCGGCAACATCGAGCGCGGTGTGCGGGTCGGGCAGCGCATCCACACCGGCATGATCCACATCAACGACGGCACGGTCCACGACGAGCCCATCGTGCCGTTCGGCGGCGAGAAGAGCTCGGGCCTCGGCCGGCTGAACGGTGAGTCGATGGTCGAGGCCTTCACCACCCAGAAGTGGATCTCGGTGCAGCACGGTCGCTCGCAGTTCCCGTTCTGACCCGTCACCGGCTGCGGTGAGCGCGCCCGGTGGGGCGGGGGCGTGGTCTACTTCGGGGGCGGCCCATGCCGCCCCCGACACCGGCCATCGCAGAGAAGTGAACCGCCCGAAGTGCGCCTGAACGACCTCGACGAACGCATTGTCCACGCCCTCGCCGAAGACGCCCGGCGCTCCTATGCGGACATCGGCGCGATCATCGGCCTGTCCGCGCCCGCCGTGAAGCGCCGCGTGGACCGGCTGCGCGCCGAGGGCGCGATCACGGGCTTCACGGTGCGGGTGGACCCGGCGGCGCTGGGGTGGGAGACCGAGGGGTTCATCGAGATCTACTGCAGCCGCAATACGTCGCCGGAGGCGATCAAGCAGGGGCTCGCGCGGTATCCGGAGATCGCGTCGGCCTCCACGGTGACGGGGGAGGCCGACGCGATCGTGCAGGTCTTCGCTGCCGACATGCGTCACTTCGAGCAGGTGCTCGAGCGGATCGCGGGCGAGCCGTATGTGGAGCGGACGAAGTCCGTGCTGGTGCTGTCGCCGTTGCTGCGGCGGTATTCGTCGGGGTCGCCGGGGTAGGGGCGTCGGGCGGTGTCCGGCGGTCGCCTCGCAATCGCCGAACGGGCTCGAGGCGCCGGGGTGCGGGGCCTTCGTGGAGGTGCCGGACTGGTGAGGTGAGGGTTTTGTTCTCAATCGCCGGCCGGGCTGGATGGGCGCCGGACGGGCTTGACGGGCGCCGGGCCGGCTTGAAGGGCCGGATCGGCTCGATGGATACCGGGCAGGCTTTAAAAACCGGATCGGCTTGATGGGTACCGGGCGGGCCCGGGAAGTCCCTTGGGCGGGGCAGTCGTGTCGCACGAGACCCAGGTCACCCTTTGACCTGCGAAGACGTCGAGTGCAATGAATCGCCGCGACAGGCCGTCGGCGCGCAATGGATCGACGGTGTATGCGCAACAGTCGCGCCTTGTCCGGCCCGAGCGGCGGACCGTACCGTCAATACGTCTCCGCCCCGCCCGCACCGCCCGAGGTTCAGCCATGCCGCCGTTGCGCACCGCCCTGCTCCAGAGTTCCGGACGACCCGGGTATGTGGACGAGAACATCAAGGTGCTCGACGAAGCCGCGCGGCGGGCGGCGGATGCCGGGGTTCGGCTGCTGGTCTGCCCCGAACTCTTCCTGACGGGGTACGCGATCGGCACCGATGTGCCCCGGCTGGCCGAGCCGGCCGACGGACCCTCCGCCGGGGTCGTCGCCGAGATCGCCGCACGGCACGGGCTCGCGGTCCTCTACGGCTACCCGGAGCGTGCGGGCGAGAAGATCTTCAATGCCGCGCAGCTCATCGGGCCGGACGGGGCTGCGCTCGCGAACTACCGCAAGACCCATCTCTTCGGCTGCTTCGAACAGGAGTGGTTCACCCCGGGCGAGCAGCCCGTCGTCCAGGCCGAGCTGGACGGCGTACGCATCGGGATCATGATCTGCTACGACGTCGAGTTCCCCGAGAACGTCCGCTCGCACGCCCTCGCGGGCACCGATCTGCTGTTGGTGCCCACCGCGCAGATGCACCCCTTCCAGTTCGTCGCCGAGTCCCTCGTACCGGTCCGCGCCTTCGAGAGTCAGATGTATGTGGCGTACGTCAACAGGACCGGCCCCGAAGGCGAGTTCGAGTTCGTCGGGCTGAGCTGCCTGGCCGGTCCCGACGGCACCGTCCGCACCCGCGCCGGACGTGGCGAGGAGCTGGTCATCGGTGAGGTGGACCCCGCGTTCCTGACCGCGTCACGCGCCGCCAACCCGTATCTGCACGACCGCCGCCCCGGTCTGTACGGCTCCCTCGTCTGAGCCCGCCACCCCTGTTCCACTGTTCCACCCTTTTTCGTGCAAGGAGTCCGTACCCCATGACGTCCACGGTGCCCACCGCTGTCCAGCACACCGACGCGGCCGAGCCGATCACCATGTTCGGGCCGGACTTCCCCTACGCGTACGACGACTTCCTGGCGCACCCCGCGGGGATCGGGCAGATACCGGCGACCGAGCACGGCACCGAGGTCGCCGTCATCGGTGGCGGGCTCTCCGGCATCGTCGCCGCGTACGAGCTGATGAAGATGGGGCTCAAGCCCGTCGTCTACGAAGCGGACGAGATCGGCGGCCGGCTGCGTACCGTCGGCTTCGAGGGCTGCTCCGCCGCAGGTGAGGACGGGGAGCTCACCGCGGAGATGGGCGCGATGCGCTTCCCACCGTCCTCCACCGCGCTCCAGCACTACATCGATCTGGTCGGTCTGGAGACGAAGCCGTTCCCCAACCCACTCTCCCCGGCCACCCCGTCGACCGTCGTCGACCTCAAGGGCGAGTCGCACTACGCGCGGACCATCGCCGATCTGCCGCAGGTCTACCGCGATGTGATGGACGCCTGGAACCGGTGTCTGGAGGAGGGCGCGGACTTCTCCGACATGAACCGCGCGATGCGCGAACGCGATGTGCCCCGCATCCGGGAGATCTGGGCGAAGCTCGTCCAGAAGCTCGACAACCAGACCTTCTACGGATTCCTCTGCGACTCCGACGCCTTCACGTCGTTCCGGCACCGTGAGATCTTCGGCCAGGTCGGTTTCGGCACCGGCGGCTGGGACACCGACTTCCCCAACTCCATCCTGGAGATCCTGCGCGTCGTCTACACCGAGGCGGACGACCACCACCGGGGCATCGTCGGCGGCAGCCAGCAGCTCCCGCTGCGGCTCTGGGACCGCGAACCGCAGAAGATCGTCCACTGGCCGCTCGGCACGTCACTGTCCTCGCTGCACGACGGCGAGCCGCGCCCCGCCGTGACCCGGCTGAACCGCACCGCCGGAAACCGGATCACCGTCACCGACGCCACCGGTGACATCCGCACCTACCCGGCCGCCATCTTCACCGGGCAGTCCTGGCTGCTGCTCTCGAAGATCGACTGCGACGACGCGCTCTTCCCGATCGACCACTGGACGGCGATGGAGCGCACCCACTACATGGAGTCGTCCAAGCTGTTCGTCCCCGTCGACCGGCCGTTCTGGCTGGACAAGGACGAAGTGACCGGGCGGGACACCATGTCGATGACGCTCACCGACCGGATGACCCGGGGGACGTACCTCCTGGACAACGGCCCCGACAGGCCCGCCGTCATCTGTCTCTCGTACACCTGGTGCGACGACAGCCTGAAGTGGCTGCCGCTCTCCCCGAACGAGCGCATGGACGTCATGCTCAAGTCGCTCGGCGAGATCTATCCGAACGTCGACATCAGGAAGCACATCATCGGTAACCCGGTGACGGTCTCGTGGGAGAACGAGCCCTACTTCATGGGGGCGTTCAAGGCCAATCTGCCGGGCCACTACCGTTACCAGCGGCGGCTGTTCACCCACTTCATGCAGGACCGGCTGCCCGCCGACCGGCGGGGTCTGTTCCTGGCGGGCGACGACATCTCCTGGACGGCCGGATGGGCCGAGGGCGCCGTACAGACCGCGCTCAACGCCGTGTGGGGCGTGATGACCCGGTTCGGTGGCGCGACCGATGCGACGAACCCCGGCCCCGGCGATGTCTTCGACGACATCGCCCCGGTCGAACTGCCGGAGGACTGAGAGCCTGTCGGAGGTCACCCGACAGGCTTTGAGACCCGTTCGGTGTTACGCGGGCCGGCAGACGCTGCGCTGCCGGCCCAGGCCCGAGATCTCGACCTCCATCACATCGTCCGGCCCCAGGTAGGGGAAGCGGCCGGACAGCGCCACACCCTGCGGGGTTCCGGTGTTGATGACGTCGCCGGGCTCCAGTACCAGGTACTGCGACAGATGGTGCACCAGATGCGCCACGCTGAAGATCATGTCCGCGGTGGTGGAGTCCTGCCGCGGTTCCCCGTTCACATAGCTGCGCAGCCGCAGCTGCTGCGGGTCGCCGACCTCGTCGGCCGTCACCAGCACCGGGCCCAGCGGGTTGAACGTGGCGCAGCTCTTGCCCTTGGACCACTGGCCGCCCGACTCCTCCAGCTGGAAGGCGCGCTCGGAGACATCGTTGCTGACGGCGTAGCCCGCGATGTGTGTGGCGGCTTCCGCGGGGGAGTCCAGGTAGGAAGCGCGACGGCCGATGACGACCGCCAGCTCCACCTCCCAGTCGGTCTTCTTCGAGCCGCGCGGAATCAGCACGTCGTCGTACGGTCCGACGACCGTGTTCGGCGACTTGTAGAAGAGGATCGGCTGCTCGGGCGGCTCGTCACCCGACTCCGCCGCGTGGGCCGCGTAGTTCTGGCCGATGCAGAGCAGTGCGGAGGGGCGGGCCACCGGGGCGCCGATTCGCTGACCCGTGATGTCGATCTCCGGGAGCGCCGGTTCGGCGGGGACCAGGTGCGGATTGTCGGTGAGCACGGCGAGGAACGCGCCGTCGATGTCGTCCGTGATGCCGGACAGGTCGTGGTGACGGCCCTCGGAGCAGATGGCAACAGGGCGCTCATGGCCCGGCTCGCCGATGCGCATCAGTCGCATGACGGTGAATTCTCCTGACAGGTACGGGGGTTGGGCAGGGAAGGCAGGGGTAGGCGGGACTTTCGAAACGTGCCCTAGTGCAGACGGGTGAGGGCGTCGGCGGTGACGGCGTGGACCGGAGGACGTCCGGCGAGCAGCCGCAGCACTTCGTTGACAGCGCTCATGCCGAGGCGCTGCCGGCACTCGACACTGCCGGCCGCCTGGTGCGGAGTGAGCAGCACATTCGGCAGGGAGCGGAAGGGGTGGCCGGCGGGCAGCGGCTCGGCGTCGAAGACATCGATCGCCGCGTCCAGCCGGCCCGAGGCCAGTTCGGCGAGGAGCGCGTCCTCGTCGACCAGCCACGACCTGGCGGTGTTCACCAGTCCCGCCCCGTCCGGCATCAGCGCAAGCTGTTCGGCGCCGATCATCCGGTGGGTCTCTTCGGTGACCGGCGCGTGCACGGCCACGATCCTGCTCCGCGACAGAAGCGTCTCCAGCGGTACGGGCGTCACACCGAGCGCCTCGGCGTCCGCATCGCAGAGGTACGGGTCGGTGACGCTCACCCGCGCCCCCATCGCCCGAACCAGCGCGATGTAGGCCCGCCCGGTGCGGGAGGCGCCGATCACGCCGATGTCGCTGCCGTGGATCTCATGGCGCGGCGGTGCCTCGCTCGCCGCCGCCCACTCCAGCCCGCCGCGCAGGGCGTGGTCGAAGCGCTGGATGCGGTGGAGCAGCGAGAGCGTGAACGCGAGCGCCACCTCGGCGACCGGGCGGGCCATCTCGTCACCGGCCTGGGTGACCAGGATGCCCCGCCGGAACACCTCCTCGGTGACATAGGGCGCGACCGCCGAACCGGTGTGCGCCACCAGTTCCAACCGGTCTGCCGATGCGAGGAGTTCTGCGTCCACCTTCGGGGCCCGCCACGAGGTGATCAGCGCGCGGGCGCCGGGCAGCGCCGCGGCCACCGCTGCCCGGTCGGAGTGGTCGTCCAGGACCGTCAGCTCTGCGGCGCGTTCCAGCTCCCGCCACACGTCGGCGGTGAAGAGCTGGGCCCGCAGGCCCAGGGGTACGGCGACAACCACTCGCGGGCGGTCGGCAGGATCAGGAGAGCCAGTCATCGAGATGCTCCGCAACGAAGGCGTCATCGGTCAGCCAAGGGTAGGCCGCGGCCACCCGGCTGATCTCCTCCGCCTGCCCGGGGGAGAGCGTCTCGGCCGGATCCAGGCACCGGATGTTCGCCAACAGGCCCTGACGGTGCAGCACTTCGTGCACCCCGGCGATGCAGCCGCGGAACGCGCCGCGCACATCGAAGACCGCGCTGTTGGCGTCGGTCAGCTCGGAGCGCCGGGCCAGGCAGCGCACCATCGCCTCGTGGTCCCCGCCGCGCGCCTTGCGGACGTCGTCGAGGAGCGTCACCGCGGAACTCGTCCACACCGCCCACTGGCCGAGGAGGCCGCCCGCGAACCAGCGCGGTGTGCCGCCCGCCGTCTCGTACGGGGTGAGCAGATCTCCGATGATGTCGTCGTCGTTGCCGGTGTACAGCGCCACCTCGTCGGCACGGTCCGCGGCGGCCACCGCCCGTACGACGTCGGCGGTGCGGTACCGGTCGAACGGGGCGATCTTCACGGCGACCGTGTTCGGCAGATCGGTGAACGCGGACCAGAAGCCCGGCGACAAGTACCGTCCTCCGACGGCCTCCTGGAGATAGAAACCGATCACCGGCAACACCTCGCCCACCGCCCGGGCCCGCTCCAGCAGACCCTTCTCGTCCGCTCCGGGCACGGCGGGGCTGAGCAGCACCGCGTCGTAGCCGAGCCCGGCGGCGGTCTCGGCCTCGGCGACGGCCTGCGCCGTGTATCCACAGGCCCCGGCGACCTTGATGAACGGACGGCCGGCCTCGGCGTCGATCGTCTCGGCGGCGAGCTCCAGGACCGGCCGGAACAGGCCGACCTCCGGTTCACGGATCTCGAACTGGGTGGTGTGTACGGCGACGGCGACGCCGCCCGCGCCCGAGGCGAGGTAGTAGCGGGTCAGCGCACGCTGCCGGCGTTCGTCGAAGGAGCCGTCGGCGTGCAGGGCGAGCGGATGGGCGGGGATCACGGCACCGTGGGCGAGCGCGTCCAGGGCGGGGGTGGACAGGAGGGAGGGAGTGGACATGGAGTGGATCAGAACCTTCCGTCACGGACCTGGAACTTGGTGGGCTTGCCCGACAGCGGCAGCCCGCGGCGCAGCCAGTCGGCCTGCCACTCGACGAGGGTGCGCAGGGCGACATCCGGGTAGCCGAAGAGAGCGTGGCAGCGGCTCGCGTCGGAGAGCAGCGCCGTGGGCGCCTCCTCGCCCGCGAAGACCGGCTCCCGGTCGAACTCCTCGCCGAACCACTGGGCGATGCGGCGCACCGACGCGGTCTCCGGGCCGGTGAGGTTGAGCGTGAACGCCTCGCCGTCGGTGGCGTGCAGCAGGGAGCGCAGGGCGACCTCGTTGGCGTACCCCTGCCACACGACATTGGCGTGACCGGTCGTCACATCGACGGGCTCGCCCGCCTGTACGCGATACGCGATGTCGGCGAGGACGCCGTAGCGCAGATCCACCGCGTAGTTGAGGCGGATGTTGGCGACCCTGGTGCCGCGGGTCAGCGCCGCGTGGCCGAAGATCCGCTCACGGCCCAGGCACGACATGGCGTACTCGCCGACCGGGCCGACCGGGTCGGTCTCGGTGCAGCCACCGGAGGAGACCGGCACCAGCGGATACACATTGCCTGTGGAGAACGCGGCGATCCGCGAACCCGACCAGCGGCGCGCCACCCGGTCCGGCATCGCCGCGTTCACCGCCCAGGCGTGCGAAGGCGCCCCGGCGGAGCCGAACTTGGCGCCGACCATGAAGACGACGTTCCCGGCGTCCGGCAGCTCGGTCGGATCGGCGGCCGGGTCCATCAGGTCGAAGGCGACGGTGGAGACGCCGGCGGCCTCCAGCTCGTCGGCTGCGGACCTGTCGGACCAGCGGGAGACCGCGTACACGGTCACCTCCGTACGGCCCGCGGCATCCAGCGCCCGACGGGCCAGCCGGCACAGGCTGGGGCCCATCTTGCCACCGGCGCCGAGCACCAGCAGATCGCCGTCGAGGCGGCCGAGGTCGGCGACGAGCGCGGGGGAGGGTGTGGCGAGCCGCTCTTCGAGAGCGGCCTCATCGGTGAACATGCGTAGCTATCCCTTGATTCCGGACGCGGTGACGCCCTCGGTGAAGTAGCGCTGGCCCACCATGTAGGCGGCGAAGATGGGCACGAACGCGATGACGGAGCCGGAGAGCACCACATTGAGCGGCACGTTCTGCTGCTGGAGCGAGGCGATGCCGACGGTGAGGGTGCGCATGTCGGTGGACTGGCCGATGATCAGCGGCCACAGGAAGTCGTTCCAGTGCCACAGGAAGACGAAGACGCCGAGCGTGGCGAGGATCGGCTTCAGCAGCGGCAGCACGATCCGGTAGAAGATCTGCCACTCGTTGCAGCCGTCGAGCCGGGCCGCCTCGAAGAGTTCGTCCGGCAGCCCCTGGATGAACTGGCGCATCAGGAACACCGCCTGGGCGTTGGCCAGAGTCGGCACGATCAGACCCCAGTACGTGTCCACGCCGCCCAGCTTCGCGATCATCGCGAACGTCGGGATCATCGTGACGTGGTACGGGACCATCACCATCGACAGGAACGACCAGAACATCGTCTCCCGGCCCGGGAAGCGCTTCTTGGCGAAGGCGTACCCGGCGAGCGAGGCGAGCAACAGCACACCGACGACCGAGACGACCGAGTAGATGAGCGTGTTGAACAGCCAGCGAGGCACGTCCTGGGCGTTCATGACGGTGTCGTACGCCTCGCCGGTGAGCGGCCACGGCAGCAGACTGCCGGGGAACTCGACCGCCGCGGAAGGCTTCAGGGAGAGCACGACCATCGCGTAGAACGGGAAGACCGTCACGATCGCGGCGACCGTCAGCAGTGCCGCGCGCGCGATCCGGCCGGCCGAGGTGGGCCGCATGCCGTGCGGGACGGTGTCCTGCTCGGAGAGCTTGCGCAGCTTGCGTTCGGTGCGGCGGGCGGCCCGGTCGGGGGCCGCGGGCGCCTCGCCCGCGGGCGGGGTCCCGGTCTTGGTGGGTGCTGTGGTCATGGTCACTGGTCCTTCCCGATCGCGAGCCGCTGGATCATCGCGACCACCACGGTCAGCACGAAGAGCGCGACGCCGACGGCGGAGGCGTAACCCAGGTCGAAGTACTTGAAGCCCGCGTCGTAGAGCTGGAAGACGAGCGTGTAACTGGCGTTGGCGGGGCCGCCCCCGGTCATCGTGTAGACCGCGTCGAAGACCTGGAACGAGGCCGTCGTCTCGATCACGGCGAGGAAGAACAGGGCGGGCTTGAGCTGCGGCAGCACGATGTACCGGAACCGCTGCCAGGGGCCCGCGCCGTCGGTGAGCGCGGCCTCCTCCAGCTCCCGCGGGATGTCCTGCATCCGGGCCAGCAGGATCAGCATGCCGTAGCCGAAACGGGACCAGACGCCGACGATCGCGAGTGCGGGCAGCACCAGCACGTCGTCGGAGAGCCAGGAACCCTCCGACATCCCGAACCAGCCCATCAGCGTGGACCAGGGGCCGCCGGTCGAGAAGATCCAGACGAAGACGGTGGCGGCCAGCACCAGCGAGGTGACGACCGGCAGGAAGAACACCGAACGGAAGAACTTGGCGCCGCGGAACGCGCGGCGGGTGATCAGCGCCAGGGACACCGACGCGATGAGGGTGCCCGGCACGGCGAGCACGGTGTAGAGGACCGTGACCTTCAGCGCCTGCCAGAACAGCGGGTCGTCCCACAGGCGGGTGAAGTTGTCCAGCCCGATGAAGCTGCCGCCGCCGGTCAGGGTGTAGTCGGTGAAGCTCATCAGCACACCGGCGACGCCCGGACCGAAGCGGAAGGCGAGGAAGAGCAGGAAACACGGAAGGACGAAGAGCAGGCCGATCCGGGCCTCGCGGCGCGCCTGCGGCCCGCTGCGACGGCCCCGGCGGGTGGGTTCCGCGACGACTGCCACGGGGATCTCCTTGCGGTACGGGGGATTGCGGGAGAGGGTGCGGGGCCGGGGTCCGGGTGCGGCCGGACCCCGGCCCGCGACGATCAGCGGCCGAGCATCGCCTGCGCGGCCTTCTGCGCGGCGTCCAGCGCGTCCTGCGGGCTCTTCTTGCCCAGCAGCGCCGCCTGGATCTCCGGTGCCAGCACGCCCTGGACCTCACGGGCCTTGTCCTGCAGCGGGCCCACGGTCATGGTCGGCAGCGTGGCGCCGACCGCCGTCTGCAGCGCGTCGTCCGGGTACAGGTCGCCACCGGACGTGCGGGCCGGGAAGTAGCCCGCGGCCTTCTGCAGATCTGCCGCGTTCTTCGACTCGGCGACGAAGTTCAGCCAGTCGCCGGTGTTCTTCTTGTCGGCGCCCTTCAGCATCGACAGGGCGCCCACGGTGCCGTAACCGACCGACTCGGCGTCCTTCAGCGGCGGCTGGACGACGATGTTCTCCTTGCCCCAGAAAGGCTCCACATCCGCCGGGGTGTTCTGCCAGGTGCAGGCCACCTTGCCCTTGGCAGTCGGGGTCTGCTCCAGCTTGGGCGTGGTCGTGACCAGGTCCTTGTCCGTGTAGCCGCCGTCGACGAGCTTCTTCAGGTACGTCAGCGCCTTGACACCGGCCGCGTCGTTGAAGGTGACGTTCTTGCCGTCCTCGGAGAAGACGTCGCCGCCGGCCTGCCACAGCAGCGGGTAGAAGGTCATGTTCAGCGTCTGCTGGGTGTCGCCGCTGTAGCTGGTGGCGTAGTAGCCCTTCCTCTTCAGCTTCGGGGCCAGCGCCTCCAGCTCCGCCCAGCTCGTCGGGTAGTTCTTCTCGCCGATCGCGGCGAACACCCGCTTGTCGCAGATCAGCGGGTTGGCGCTGGTCAGGATCGGGGTGGCGAGCGCCTTGCCGTCGACCGTGACGGACTTCAGCGCGAAGTCCGTGTAGTCCGACTTGGCGTCGGCCGGCATGTACTCGTCGGCCGGGATGATGCTCTTGGCGTACTTCGGCAACTGGTCCGGGATCAGGTAGACCGCGTCCGGCCCCTTGCCGGAGGCGATCGCCGTGGCCAGCGCGGTGTCGCGGTTGGCCCACGGGAAGGTCTCCACCTTCACCTCGACGCCCGAGTGCTCCTTCTCGAACGCCTTGACCAGGCCGTCCCAGTACGCCTTGTTCTTGGCCTCGTCGAAGATGACCGGGTAGGTCCACATGGTGACCGTGTTGCCGTCGCTGCCGCTGCCGGAACAGCCGGCCAGCACACCGGCGGCGAGCGCGGTGGCCAGGACGGGGGCGGCGACTGCGCGCACTCTGGAACGGCGGGTGAGGAGACGGGACATGAGGTGGTCCTCCAAGGACGTGAGGGTGGGGCGGGGGAAAGGGGGTGTCACTTGGTCGGCACCGGCTGGACGGTGCCGGTGTGCCGGGCGCGTTCGGCGGCGAACGCCGCGAGATGGCTGCCGAGCGAGGTGGCAGGACCGGAGCGGACGGCCCCGGCGTCGCCCGTGGCGACGGCGGTGACGAACGCCTTGACGAGCGCGGCGTCCCCGCCACCGTGCCCGTCGGCAGCGTTCGACCCGGACGCGCCGAGTTCGTGGACGGTGCTTTCGCCGGTCCGGAAGTCCTGCACGGTGACGCGCTCACCGTCACCGATCAGCCAGCCGTGCGAGCCGAAGATCCGGGTCTGCCGATGCGTCTGCTCGGTGAACGCCACCATCTGGAAGGTCGCGGTCACCCCGTCCGTCAGCTGCATCGCCAGCACCTGGTGGTCGACCACGTCGTTGTCGCTCCGGTACACGCAGACGCCGTACGGCCCCTCGCGCAGCGCCTGCACGAGACCTGCCTCGTCGGTCGCCTCGGTGACATGGGTGACCGGCCAGACCGGGCCCTTCTCGCGCAGCGTCGGCATGTACAGCTTCAACGCGCTGTACGGGCAGCCGGACTCGACCGCACAGTCGAGACAGCGGCCGGCGGACCCGGGTGGAGCGTTCTTCGGCCGGAAGTGCTTCAGCCCGCCGAAGCTCGTGACCTGTTCGATCCGGCCGCCCATGACATACGCGATCCAGTCCAGGTCGTGGCAGGACTTGGCGAGCAGCATCGGGGAGGAGTCCTTCTCGCTGCGCCACGGCCCGCGCACATAGCTGTGGGCGTAGTGCCACCAGCCCACCGGCTCCAGATGGTCGATGGAGACCAGCTGCCCGAGCACGCCGGAGTCCACGACCTCCTTCACCAGGTCGGTGTAGGGGGTGTACCGCATGACATGGCACACCGCGAAGAGGACCCCGGCCCGCTCCACGCCCTCGACGATCCGCCTGGTCTCGTCCTCGGTCGGGGCGAGCGGCTTCTCGGCGAGGATCGCGTATCCGGCCTCGGCCAGGGCCAGTACCGGCTCCACATGGAAACGGTCCTGGGTGGCGACGATGACGGCGTCGGCGATGCGGCTGTCGGCCAGCGGCCGCCAGTCGTCGAACTCGACGGGTGCGCCGGCGGCGGCCCGCGCCGCGGGGCGTGGATCGGCAACGGCGACGAGTTCGGCGCGCTCGGGGTGCGCCTTGATCCACTCGGCGTACGTCAGACCGCGGTTGCCGGCGCCGACGAGCGCGACCCGTACGGGCCGGCCGGTGATCGGGGTATGCGTGGACACGGGGAATCCCTGGTACTTGATGGACGTGGAGGTCAGAAGCGCAGCGTGGCCGCGGTGTGGGCGACGCGGTCGCCCTCGTCCGGCAGCGCGGTGCGCTCGGTGCCGTCCTCGACGCAGCCGGTGTGCAGCAGATGGCTGGAGGTGCCGCCGAACGCCGCGGGCCGCAGCTCGAGCCGGCCGCCGGTGAAGGTGGAGCCGGTGGCCCGGTAGCGGTTGGGGCCCTCGGTGACCAGCACATGGGCGGTGCCCTTGGGTGCGGTCGAGTCGAGGCCGGTCAGCTGCCAGTCGACGGTCCGTCCGGAGCCGGTACGGGCCAGCAGGGCGCCGTCCTTGTTGGTGCCGCTCAGACGCGTTCCGTCGATGCGCAGGCGCTGGTCCTTCGCCGAGGTCAACTTGAGGCCGGTGTCGCGGAGTTCGCCGCCAAGGACGGTGACGTCGGCGTGCGCGAGCGATACCGGGGCGGTGTCCTTGGATCCGGTCACGGTGCACTGGTCCAGGACGAGCGGACCGGTGCCGTTGAAGACCGCGCCGTCGACGCCCTTCAGCGTGCTGCGCTGCAGGGTGAGCGGGACGGTGACATTGGCCTGGGTGATCTCCGCGCCCGCCGCGAAGGCGAACGAGGAGTCGGCGACCACATTGGGGCGGGCGGACAGGTCGGAGGCCCGGGAGACGATCAGCGGGCCGGAGGCCGTACAGCCGCGCATCTGCACGCCGTCGGCGTTGACCCAGAGCATCCCGGAGCCGGCCAGGGACTTCTTGCCGATGACCAGTACGTCCTCCAGCGTCAGATCGGTGATCTTGACGCGGGCCACGAACCAGGAGCAGGCGTGCCGGCGTACGGTGATGCGCTTGGCCCTGCCGCCCCAGGCGGCACCGGAGTTGGCGAAGGTCATCAGACCGGAGTTGCCGGTGTAGACGAGGTCGTGCTCGAACTGCCCGTGCGTCACGAACGGGCCTTCGTCGTCACCGTCGCCGTGGCAGTTGGTGACGTAGCAGTAGGCGGAGGCGGTGAAGTCGTTGAGATGACGGGCGTTGGAGGTGTGACAGTCCTCGACATGCCCGTACAGACAGTAGATCTGCTGGGTGAGATAGCCCGCGCCGCCGTACGTGACGGACTTGGGATTGGTCAGCGAGCACTGCTCGGTGCGGTAGTACGTGCACCAGCGGCGCATCACCACCGGCCAGAAGGTGCCGACGGCCTCGATCCCGGAGACGTCGCAGCGCACCGCGTACTCGTACGCGACCGGGTGCGAGCCGGTCATCTCGTCCTCGCCCCAGCCCTCGAAGACGAGGTTGCGGACGTGGGCGCGGTCGACGGGCTCGATCCGGGTCCAGGTGAGGGTGCGGCCGGCGGCCAGGTCCCAGCCGATCTGGTAGTTGACCCGGATGTGCGTCGGGTCGACGACCTCGGTGACCTGGACGAGGCGCTGGATCTCCTTCTCGTACTTCCCCGACAGGGCGTTGATCTCCACGGCCCACCACTGGCCGACGGAGAATTTCGCCGAGTCGCCGACCTCGAAGAGGTCCGAGAGGTCCGGCATCGCGGCACTCAGGGTGTGCTTGACCGTGGTGTCGGTGACGGTGCCGCGGAAGGAGAGGACGGCGCCGAAGGGGTTGTCGTGGGTGTTCTTCTCGATGCCTTCGGTGCGCA
>NZ_JBVHDS010000020.1:0-105545 GCF_055563255.1 Streptomyces sp. NPDC002958
CGCCCGTCGAGTACGAAGCCAACTACTACATGGAATCAACGAAACCCCAGGTCACAACCACAATCTGAGATCTCTACCGAACCCGGGGCGGTTCACACCCATCCTGCGCCCTTTTCCCTGACCGCCTGTGTCCTGGCCGCAAGCATCCTGCTGAGCGGCGCCCCAGCCCTCTGATCAAACCGCCCACGCAAGCGTCGCGGACGTGCTGGAGGCAGACCACCCGTGTTCGACCGCGACGCCTACAAGCAGCGCAACACTGTCGAGCGATGCATCAATCGCCTCAAGGTGCGACACGAGGTCGCACACGTTAAGTGGGAAAGCCACGAAGGAAGGAGAGATGTGCTGACCCCGGATTAGTGTCCGTATCCGTTCCCGCGCTCACATGCGTCGCCGGTAACAGCGGGGTGTGAAGCTGAGCGTTCAAGCTCAAGGGTTCCCCGACCACCGGGGAACAACCGGCGAGGGAAAGGCTGGGCGGGTGAACTGCGTGAACCCCCATTGATGTCTCGTAAGGTTGAAGCTGCCTGGTGGTCTGCAGTCAGCAGCTATAGAACCCGACGCTGAAACGCGTCAGGCGACTTCCGGAGACTTGAGACCGGAAAGAGGACACCGCCGGTTCCGGGATAGAGGGGGCACCCATTCCAGTCGCAACTTACGTGCGTGAAACGTGGAAACCCCGATGGAGTCCGGGCAACGGCTCGGTAAGCCAACCGCAAGGAAGGCCCAACTCTCCAGCTGGTACAGGACGGTCCAAGAAGCGAATGCCGGTAGATCGAAAGATCAGAGGAAACCTGGAGGAAACCTTCACGCCTCCAGCTATAACTCGCCGGATACGGGTCCAGTGGCCCGACCTGAAAGGGTGCCCACGTGGACCAGGTGAGCCTTTGGAGCATCCCGAGTAAAACAGCCAGAACCTGGCGGACAAGTTAGACGCGAAGGAGGAACTTACAGTTGGAGTTATCCACGCCTGTTCGGGATTCCATAGCGAACGGACCCCAGGGCGGACACCTCAACTGGCACAGCATCGACTGGGCCGGAGCCGAGGAGAACGTACGGCGTCTGAGACAGAGGATCTTCAAAGCGACACAGGAAGGGGACCTCAAGAAGGTCCGCAATCTGCAAAAACTCATACTGAGAAGCCGCAGCAACACGCTCGTGAGCGTGAAGCGGGTGACACAGCAGAGCAAGGGCCGCAAGACGGCAGGAATCGACAGGGAACGTGCCCTCACTCCCCAGGCGAGAGCACGGATGGCAGTGGAAATCGACAGCCAGACACAACCCTGGCGAGCCAAGCCCGTCAAGCGGGTCTACATCCCGAAGAGCGACGGAAAGCAACGACCACTCGGCATCCCCGTCATGCGTGACAGGGTGATCCAGGCACGTGTGAAAAACGCGCTGGAGCCGGAGTGGGAAGCCGGTTCGAATCACGCTCCTACGGATTCCGACCGGGCCGCGGATGCCACGACGCCATCCAGGCGATCTTCAGCACCGCGAAGGGCAAGGCTGCCAAGCGCCAGTGGGTACTGGACGCCGACCTGGCGGCCGCGTTCGACCGCATCGACCATCCCCACCTGCTCGATGTCGTTGGACAGTTCCCAGCCAGGGAATTGATCCGGCAGTGGCTGAAGGCGGGCGTGGTTGACGACGGACGCTTCACCCGGACCGATGAGGGAACCCCTCAAAGCGGAGTGATCAGCCCTTTGTTGCTCAACATTGCTCTGCACGGAATGAAGGAGGCCGCAGGAGTACGATTCGCCACCCGCAAGGGAAAGGTCATGTGGGCTGCGAAAGGGACTCCGATCCTGGTGCGTTACGCTGACGACTTTGCCGTGTTCTGCACGAGCAAGGAGGAAGCGGAGACCGTCAGGCTACGTCTGGCGGAATGGCTGCACCCCCGAGGACTTCGCTTCAATGAAGAGAAGACACGAATCATCCACCTCTCGGATGGATTCGACTTTCTGGGGTTCAACATCCGCCGCCATGGCGACAGCCTGATCATCACGCCCAGTAAGGATGCGGTCAAGAGAGTCCGGAATCGACTGAGATCCGAGATGCAGGCCCTGCTGGGACAGAGCATCACAGTCGTACTACGCCGCCTTTCCCCTATCGTCAGGGGCTGGTCTGCGTACTACCGGACGGTGGTGTCCAGCCGCACGTTCTCGGCGCTGGACAGCTATGTGTGGACGCTCACCTACAAGTGGACCAAGCGCACCCACCCGAAGAAGTCGAAGCACTGGATTGTGAACAAGTACTTCGGAAGGCTTAACCGGTCCAAGATGAACAACTGGGTTTTCGGTGATCGCGCCACAGGTGCACACCTTCCCAAGTTCGCCTGGACCAAAATCAGACGGCACCAGTTAGTCAGGGGGAAGTCGTCGCCTGACGACCCCGAACTCCGTGACTACTGGAGCCAACGCCGCAGAACGCGTACACCGCCCCCGATGGACAAGACCAGCCTTACTCTGGCAGCCCGCCAGAAAGGAATCTGCCCTCTGTGCGGTCAAGCGCTCATCGCCGGCGCGGAATACGAACCCGATAGTCCACGCGAATGGATCGAATGGTTCGACGCGATGAAGAAGCGGTTGCACAAACACCACTTCGTCTACCGGCGGCATGGCGGCTCTGATGAGAGCAAGAACCTTCGGCTCGTCCACTCGGAATGCCATCGCCAGCACCATTCAGGCGACAGCGACCGGAAAACAGCAGAACCTGTGAAGCCTCCGGGCTTGCTTGAGCCGTGATGCCTGGAAACAGGCACGTCCGGTTCTGAGGTGGCCGGGCCACGGCGACGTGACCCGGCTACCCGACCCATGGCGCGGCCTGGGTGAGGTCGACTCGGGCGCCCTGCCGGTGTTTCCACCAGTGGGTTTCCCCGAGCCGCCAACGCAGCCCGCATGCGTCGCAGCGGACCGTCCTGTCTGCCAGTGTCAGGGGTAGGACCAACAAGACCAAGCACGAGCCGAACAGGACCTTACGCCTACCGTGCACGGCCTCGTCACGGCCTCACCCCGCCGTTCGTCGCATGGTGAGAGCCAGGTGGACCTGCAGGGCGTGGTCGCCGTGGCGCCACTGCGGGCCGATCAGCGCCGAGATGCGGTCGATGCGCTGGTAGAGCGTGTTGACGTGGACGTACAGGGCGGTGGCGGTACGGCTCAGGCTGCCGTCGCAGGTGAAGTAGGTGAGCGCGGTGCGCACCAGATCGCTGCCGCGCGTCTTGTCGTGCTCTACCAACGGACCGATCGTGCGGCGGACAAAGCGGTCCAGTTCATCGCGGCCCGCCGGGCCCAGCAGGATGCCGTGGATGCCGAGGTCGTCGCGGCAGGCACCCTCGCCGGCGCGGTCCAGCGCGACCAGTACGTCGAGGCAGCGTGAGGCGTCGCGGTGTGCCTCGACGACGGCCGCGGCGCCGGGCGCCGCGGACTCCGCACCGACCGTGACGGGGTGACCGATCCCGGTGGTCAGCAGTTCGGCGAGCGTACGAGCGGCGCCGCCCGGGTCTTCGGCGCCGGGCAGGACGACGACGGTGCTGCCGCCGTACTCGCCCGCGATGCCGCCGAGCCGGGTGGCGTGGCCGCCCGCCAGTTCCGTGATGCGGCGCCGCCTGCCGTGGTCCCCACCCCGGGCCACCAGCACGACATGGTCGCGCTCCAGGTCGAGACCGACCAGCGCGGCCCGGCGGCGCAGCCCTTCGAGGTCACGGTGCGGGGCGCCCAGCAGGTCTTCGAGGATCTCGCCGCGCAACCGGTGCTCGGCCTCCGCGACCGTACGTTCACCGAGCAGCATGAGGGCGGCTGCCTGGGCGGCCCGTTCCAGGGCATGGATGTCGGAGGCGTCGAGGCCGCCGCGTGCGAGCAGCAGCATGCCGAGGTGTTCTTCGGCGGCGACGATCGGGGTGACACAGACGGTTTTTCGTGACGCGGAGCTGCGGCGGTCTCGGGCCTGCGTCATCTCCCGTACGAGGCCCGCCGGTTCGGGCGGTGCGTCGCCGGCCGAGGCGAGCGGCCGGTCCTGGGCGTCGAGGACGAGGACGCTGCCGCGCAGCACGTCGGCGAGGGCCGTGGCCAGCCCCTTCGACCCGCCGCCGTCGAGCGCGACAGCGGTGAGCCGCTCGTGGACGGCGGCGGTCTTGCGGACCTCTTCGAAGAGAGTGGCGTTCTCGATGGCGAGGGCGGCATGGTTGGCGAGCGAGATGAGCAGGTCGACCTCGTCGGGCGAGAAGGGCCGCACCCGGCGGTTGGCGGCGAACAGCACCCCGTACACCTGATCGCCGAACTTCAGCGGCACGCCCTGGATGGCCACCAGCCCCTCGGCGCCGATCACGCCGTCCACGTACGGGGTGTGCTCGAAGCGGGCGTCGTTGGGGTAGTCGGCGGTGTGGTACGGCACGGTGGTCGCGGCGACCAGTCCGCCGAGGCCGGTACCGGCGGCGAGCCGGCCGGTCTTGAACCCGTCCGTCGTGATGCCGTCGGTGACGCGTACGTATGTGTCGCCCTCCTCCGGGTCGGAGAGCAGCAGATACGCGACATCGGTGCCGATGAGGGTGCGGGCGCGGCTGACGATGGCCTGGAGGACGTCCTCGAGGTCGCGCAGCGATGCGAGGTCTCCGGCAGTCTCGTAGAGCGCGGCAAGCGCGGCCTCCCGGCGGCGGTGGGCCGCGAGCCGGGAACGTATCTCCAGTGCTTCGTCGATGAGCGGCAGTTCGGCGGCCACGGCACGGAACGCCGACTCGTCGGCCTCCTCGCGCAGCAGGCGGAGCAGAGTACCGGTGGTCGCTGGTGTCGTCACCGGGCCAGTGATACCGCACCGTTGCCGCCGTGCACCCCGGGCGACGGAGAAAACCTCCACTCATCTGCCGTCGACGATGTGGCACACGCCCATTTCCCGCAGGGCGGTGCACGGCCAACCATGGCCCCACCCATTTCCGTACCCCCCCACTTCCGGCTCCGTTCACCGAACGGATGCCAGTGAAGGAGAGCACACGTGAAATTCCGCTCACTGCGGGCCGCCGCCGTCACCCTGGCCGCCACCCTGGCCGCCGCCCTGGGGCTCACCGCCCCCGCCCACGCAGGCGAACCGGGCCTCCCCCGGCTCAACATCACCGACACCTACGTCACCGGAATCTCTTCCGGCGGATTCATGGCCTCGCAGCTCCAGGTCGCCTACTCCGGCACCTTCAAGGGCGCGGGCATCGTCGCCGCAGGCCCGTACTACTGCGGCAAGGGAGGGATCGTCGTCGGCCTGGTCGCCTGCGGCACAGGTCTGATCTCCACCGACCCCGAGGGCATCGAGCAGATCGCCCGCCGCTGGTCGGCCGAGGGACGGATCGACCCCGTGTCGAACCTGGCGGGCAAGCCCGTCTACACGTACCACGGCACCCGGGACCCCGTCGTCCCGACCTCGGTGAGCGACGAAGGGGTCCAGTTCTACCGGGACTTCGGGGCCCGGACCGCGTACCACGACACCGATCCGGCAGGGCACGGCTGGCCCACCCCGAACGCCCCGCTGAGCTGTGGCACCACGTTCTACCCGTTCCTGATCAACTGCGGCAACGACCCGCAGGGCGAGATGCTCGGCCACTGGCTGGGGCAGGTGAAGGCACCTGCCGCCTCGCAGTCGGGCACCGTCAGCCGGCACGACCAGAACCGATATGTGCCGGGCGGCCTGGCCCAGTGGTACAGCATGGGCAGCAGCAGCTTCCTCTACACGCCGGACTCCTGCGCGGAAGGGGCCGCGTGCAAGCTGGTCGTCGCACTGCACGGCTGCATGAGCGACAACAAGTTCGTGGGGGACCGCTTCGCCCGTGAGTCCCATCTCAACGAGTACGCCGACACCAACAACCTGGTGATCCTCTACCCGCAGACCGACATCAGCATCCTGCGCGGCAATCCGCAGGGCTGTTGGGACTGGTGGGGGTACACGGGCAGCGACTACGCCCAGAAGTCGGGACCGCAGATGCGCGCCATCCTGAGCGAGGTGCGTGCGCTCGGCGGCTGATTTGTTACGCGCCGCCCCTGGCCGTGTGGAGTGGCTCGGCATCCGGCACCTGATGGGCGATGATTTCCATGAGGTGCCGGTGATGTGGGAGGGTGCGACGCCGATGGAGCCGTCGTCGTCGTAGCAGCCTGTGCGTCGAGGGTCCGGATCTCGTCCGCGACGTCGTGCGTGTTCCTCTGCGGCTCACGGTCCAGGTCCACGGTGTTCTTCTTGGCACTGGGCGCTTCTGGTCGGTGGTGCCGCGTGGCTGACAGCCTGGGAGAATGCGGTTGGTTCAGTCGAGCAGGTCGTACCTGTCGGCCGTCCAGTCGGCGAACAGAGTGAGCGCCTTCTCGGTTTCGGTGTGCTCCTGGCTGTTGGCGGTGGCCGGCCACCAGTTCTCCACGTGTTCGGCGTCGACGAGCACGTAGGAGGCATAACCGTCGAAGTTGCCGGGGTCCTCGGCGACACCGATGTGGATGGGTGTGTCATCGGGCAGGTCTTTGATGGCTTCGCGGAGCCGGGCGGCGTTCCATACCAGCGGTGCGTGTTCAAAGGTGTCGGCCATAGGCACAGGATGCCGGACCGGATCGACAGTCCGGTTGAGGACACGGCCGTACCCCGGGCCAGAGCGCTGATCCGGGGTACGGGCCGGGGTGAAAACTGATCACCGGATGGCGAACCCAGCCGGTGGGCACGGTACCCAGCGGCCCGGCGATCAACCCGTGTCGGGAAGGTCCCAGTCTTCGGGGAGGTTGAACAGGCGCTGCGCCCGGCGTTCGTTCTCCTCTCGGAGGATGTGGGTCCAGGGCCAGGAGTCTTCGGGTGGGAGGTAGGGGCAGGCCATGCGGTGCGGGATGTGGCATCGGGCGCCGGAGAGGGGTTCGGCGTCCCAGAGGTTCATGGCGGTGCCGCCCGGAGTGATGATCCAGCGTCGGCGTGGGGGCACGGTGTGGGTGGGGACGATGATCCTCGGTTCGAGGAGGACCCAGTGCCCCTGATAGTGAGTGGGATAGCGGTCTTGGGGGAGGTCACAGTAGGGGCAGTCGGGTGGGTTGGGTGGTCGTGGGGCAGTGGCGCCTTCGAGGAAGGCGTGGAACGCGTTGTCGGTGCTGTCCGGGCCGGGTGTGGCGTTTTCGGTGTCCCCCATGTTTGAAAGGGTCCGCACGGGACGTCAGGCGCGGTAGGACGCGATCCAGACGTGGCAGGTGGGTCAGAACACCACTGATGTGCCGTAGGGCGCACCATGAGGTGTACAACAGCCCAGCGGTACCGCTGGGTCAGGCCGAAACTGCGTACGCGATGGCAGGCTTCGTAACCGAGGAAAATCGGTGCGCTCGTTGATCCAGCGGTGCCGACCGTGTCCGCGCTCGCCAGTGCGGCCTGGAATATTCGGCCGAAGGCACTGTCCTTCGCCCGCCCGGCGGACGCGCGTACGCGGCGGGCGGGGCGGCGTGCGGGAGATATCGCCCCTCTGTGAGGTCGAGGAGTCGGCACACGCACCTTGACCTCAATCCGGCGCCTGCCTTGCCGGTGCCGGTGCTGGTCACAGGAGGAGTTCCATGCGCTGTTCGACGGTGTCGATTCCCCATTTGCGGGCGGAGCGCGAGACCTTGACCTGGAATCCCGCCTTGTCGTAAAGGTGGTGGGCAGCTTCGAGCCCGGTGACGGTCCACAGGCAAACCCCGTCGTAGTCGCGGGCGCGGGCCTCATCGAGTGCGATGTTCAGCAGGTCGCGACCCAGCCCTCTGCCTCGGGCGGAAGGGGCCAGGATGACCCAGCGCAACTGTCCCCACCCGGCCTGCTCCTCCGACCGGGTCAGTCCGGTGGCGCCTACGATCCGGCCGTCAACCTCGGCCACCCATAGTTTGCCGGGGGCTGCGGAGCCCTCCCAGTGACAGGCCAGCACCAGCTCGGCCATTCCGGCCGCAACATACGCCTCCATCGTCGGGTCCATGCCGTATTCGCGCTCGTAAAGGACTCCATGGAGAGCCGCCACCGCGCCGAGATCGCCCGGGCGGTCCGCCCCACGGATGATGGCCGCGGCCTGCGTCATGCTGTCTACCCTTTCACTGAAACACTCGTTTCAGCGAAAGGGTAGACGACATGCCAGCCGACTCAGGCAGCCCTTCCTCGCCGCGCCGTGAGGAGCTGCTCGCAGCTGCCGTCCGCTACGTCGCCGAGCACAATCTTTCCGACCTGTCACTCAGGCCCCTCGCTGCGGCGACCGGCACCAGCCCCCGGGTTCTGCTCTACTTGTTCGGATCAAAGGAGGGGCTGATCCGCGAGGTGCTGGCGGTGGGCCGTGCCGAGCAACTGGCCCTTCTGGAACAGTCCGCGGAGCAGGGAAGCGACGCCCGCGAAAGCCTTGAGCTGCTGTGGACTTGGCTGACGGCCGCCGGCCATCGCAGCATGCTCCACCTCTTCTTCGAGGGATACGTGCGCGCCTTCGGCCACGCCGGCCCATGGCAAGGTTTTGACACCGCCTCCCTGCGTGAGTGGCGGCAGCCCCTGGAAAACGTCCTCGGCGAACGCGCCTCGGACGCCACGCTGGCACTCGCCGTACTTCGCGGACTCTTGCTCGACCTTCTCGCCGACGACGCACACACCGAGCGAGTGAACGCTGCCTGGCGGACATTCCTCGACAGCTTGTTCGATCCCATGGAACCCGCCGACTGCACAGATCGCACATCCGGCGCACGAGGCGCCTGAGCGAGGGCCGGACCTCGCCGTCGGCACCGGATGCCGCCGGTTGCCTCTGGATGTACCCGGGCAGGGCGCGAAACCTGAGCCCTGGCCGGCCGGGCGGATGTGACGGCGGCCGCCCGGCCGACTGACCGCGGACTTCGCCCGGCTGCGGCCGGACCTGAGCCCGCTGGCCGGGCCCGTCGGAGCACCCGCGGCTCCGGTCGCCGCCGACGACGGATCCGTTGCGCGGGCCTTCACCCCACCGAAGTCATGCGTTGGCGAGCAGCACCTCCAGCGCCATGGCCGAATCCGGATAGTGGCCGGCCAGTACCGCGCCGCCTGGCAGGCCGGGATCCGCCGTCTCCCACGTCCCGTCGCAGTTCAGCAGGCTCGCCACCGCGTCGCACGCCGCAGGGTGGGCAGCGAGCAATGCGCAACCGCGGCTGCCGTCCGCGCGCCGCGCCGGACGCACGGGCTCCGGCTGCGCCTGCCACGGCGGCACCCACTCGTCCAGCACTGCGAGCCGGCCGGGGAAAATCCGCCCGGCCTCACGGATCAGCAGCGGGGCCAGTTCTGCGCCGCCCGATCGCAGGGTGGTTATCAGGGTCGGCAGCCACGGCAGGAGCACCGAGTCCGGCAGCCGTCCGAACGCGTTCGACACCGCCTCCACAACGAAGTCGGTAAGGCCCGGCACGGGCTCCAGGGCGTGTACGAAGCCGCTGAGGTAGCGCGGATAGGCGGGCACCACCAGGGGGTTGCCCAGAAGTTCGTCGCACCGCGCCCGAAGGTCCGCGCGGGAGAGGTGCCCGAGTTGCGTCTGGGACGCCCACAGCAGCGCCGTCTTCGATGCGTCCTCCGGATGCGACTGGGCAACCGCCAGCTCCAGTTGGGTCCGGTCGCAGCCCAGCGACAGCGCCAGGCTCTCCATGCTGAACAGGAAGCCCAGCATCGCCGCCACTTGGCGGACGGAGGCGTCGTCATCGGTGAACGCCGTCGGCAGCAGGGTGCAGTAGTGCGCGTATCCGGTCTTGACGAAGGACTCGATCCACGACGGCAGCACCGGCTCGCCGGTGCGGTAGTACGCCAGCAGCCGCCGCACCCGGCGCAGCACCTCCGGCGCGCCGTCGACGCTGCGTTCGGCCGACAGCACCTCCAGGGCGCGTGTGCCCAGCTCGTCGGCGAGGCGACGGCTGCCCAGGTACAGCGTCGCGTCCTCGACGGCTTCGAGGACGGTCGCCGCGGTGGCGTGCGGGCCGTACGCCGTGCGGCGCAGGCGCTGCTCCAGGACGTGCTCAATGCTGACACCCTCGTAGCCGAGCTCGATGAGCGCACGCTGGTGGGTGCCCAGCGCAAGGTCCCACGACTCCTGGATCGGCCGCTCCCCCAGTCTCCGCTCGCCCATGATCGGCCGCGCGGTGCCCTGCGGCATCAGGTAGCGCAGCATCCACAGCACGTCGGAGCACTGCTCCAGTTCCGGCTGGGCGGCTATGTCCAGCAGCGCCCGTTGCACACCGCGCTGCTGGAGCTTCAGATTCAGGGGCGTGAGCCGGTCGTGCACGTCGCGGGCCAGGGGAGGCAGCGCGTCGTAGCCGACCTGGCCAATCCGGTCGCCGCCCATCATGATTTCCACGAGTCGGCGCACGTCGCGCCGGCCGGGCACGGTGTCCTTCTCGATGCAGGTGACGGCCGCGTCCTGGAAGTCGTACGGCGTGGGCTTGGCCCGGTCACGCATCCCGGCCAGCAGGATCGACGTCTCGAACACCGCGATGGCGTCGGCGGTGGAGGCGAGGTAGCCGTTACGGCGCGCGGCGCGCACGATCTCCACCGACCAGCCGAGCAGTTCGGTTTCGTCCAGCCGGTCCAGGACGGGCGGTTGCTGCAGGAAGCCGGTCAGCTTGTCCGAAGGCGGGACCGCCGGTACGGGAGCCGCCGCGGCTGCAGTCTTCTTGGCCTTCGATTTCTTCGCACCCGCCTGTCCCTCCAGGCGGTACGGCTTCACGCGCGTGCGCCTGACGTTCTTCGCCCAGACCGTCGCGGCGATCGACACCGATCCGGCGGCGAGGCCGAACTGCGTCTCGATCGCCGCGTGGCTGGAAGGAATCAGGCCGTGCTGCCACTTGGTGGCACTGCGCGGGCTGATCTCGAAGGTGTCGGTGCCGCGGACGCCGAACTCCGCGACGCGGCTGGCCGCGTGGAAGGCGCCGCAGACGTAGAGGCAGTCCGCGGGATCGGTGCCGGTCGCGGCCAGGTGCTCGCGCATCCTGGTCCACATGTAGCGCTCGCGGTCCTCGTCCAGGCGCACCCGATGGGGGTCGCCGGGTGCGAGGCGCCGGAAGAGGCTGCCGATCAGGAGCATGACCTGGCGGTAGGTGTCGTGGTCGCTGTCGCCGAGCGGCAGTTCGACGTACTGGTGCCACCACTCCGACCAGTGCCGCACCCTGCCGTGGCGCAGCAGGTGTTCCTCCAGTTCGGAGAAGCGCGGCCGCAGGTCGCCGATCTCCACGCCGACCGCGTCGCCGTGCAGGGCGGCCTCCTCCTCGGCGGGCGGTGCGTCCGGATCGGCGGGTTGTGTCCCACGCGCGTCCCACTGGAAGACGTGGTCCGAAGAACGGTCGACGAGGACCAGTTCGACGTCCGGCGTGTCCAGTGCGTAGGCGATCGCCTGGTACTCGGCCGAGGCCTCGGTGATCGGCGCGACCACCGACAGCGGAGACCACTCGGCCGGGAAGCCGTCCACCTCGGTCGCGAACGCCTGGACCGCCACCGGGAGCTTGCAGTTGCGCAGTTCGGTCAGCAGCGGTGCCATGTCCTCGCACAGCTCCAGGTATACGACCTTGGGCTGCTTCTCCCGCAGTCGGCGGGCCATCGCGATCGCCGAAGCGGGCGAGTGGTGGCAGACGGGGAAGATCTCCAGTGACTCGCGCACCGCGCGGTCGACGTCATCGACGATGCCGAGGAGGATGCCCTCCAGGGCGTCGGGCCCGTCGGCGAACGTCGCGGCGGCCTCTTGCAGCTGTGTGCGCAGTTCTTCGAAGGTCCCCTGGTGCGTGCTGCTCATGACAGGGTGGCGATCGCGTCGCGGCCGCCCTCCAGGAACTCCGGCCAGGATCCGCCCTCTTCCTTGCTGCGCGGCTCGACGACGCCGTGCAGGTACTTGTTGAGGATGGCCAGGTCCTCGGGCTCTCGCCGGGCGAGTGACCCGACGAGCGAGGAGGCCAGCGTGCGGGCGGTCAGGGCGCGCTCGCCGAAGAAGTTGCTGTGCAGGACCGCATCCTCGAGCACGCCGATCTGTTCGGCGGTGGACAGCGCGGACTCCAGCTTCTCGTCATCGCTGCCCGCCGCGGCCGCCGAGGCGCGCAGATCGGCGAAGCTCTGCAGCAGTACGTCGAGCAGCGTGGGCGGCACGTCCAGCTCGATCTGGTGGCGGCGCAGCAGTTCCTCGGTGCGGAAGCGGACGATCTCGGCCTCGCTCTTCTTGTTCGTCATCACCGGGATGCGGACGAAGTTGAAGCGGCGCTTGAGCGCCGAGGACAGGTCGTTCACGCCTCGGTCGCGGCTGTTGGCGGTGGCGATGATCGAGAAGCCGGGCTTGGCGAAGACGATGTTGTCGCTGTCCAGTTCGGGAACCGAGATGTACTTCTCGGACAGGATCGAGATCAGCGCGTCCTGGACGTCGCTGGTGGAGCGGGTGAGTTCCTCGAACCGGCCGATCGCGCCGGTCTCCATCGCGGTCATGATCGGCGACGGGATCATCGACTCCCGGGACTGGCCCTTGGCGATGACCATGGACACGTTCCAGGAGTACTTGATGTGGTCCTCGGTGGTACCGGCCGTGCCCTGCACGACCAACGTGGAGTTCCGGCAGATCGCGGCGGACAGCAGTTCGGCCAGCCAGCTCTTTCCGGTGCCGGGGTCGCCGATGAGCAGCAGGCCGCGGTCGGAGGCCAGCGTGACGATGGAGCGTTCGACGAAACTGCGGTCGCCGAACCACTTCTGCGAGATTTCCCGGTCCAGACCGTCCGAGCGCTCGGAGCCCAGGATGAACAGGCAGACCATCTTCGGGGACAGGCGCCAGGAAAAGGGCTTGGGGTTGTCGTCGATGGACTCCAGCCAGTCCAGTTCCTCGGCATACTTGATCTCGGCAGGGGCGCGCAACAGGTCGGACATAACAGGGCCTTTCTAAGCGAGAAATGTCTTGAGTTCGTGGACGAGCTTGCGGATGTGGCCGGAGAGGACCGGCGTACCGAGGTCCTTGAAGCGCTCCCGGAACCACGGATTGACACTGCCGCGGCCGGAGCTGGTCACCGAGCCGACCGGGATGAATTTGGCTCCCGAGCGGTGAATGGCGGCCATGCTCTCGAACAGCTGCTCGGTACGCCATTCATAGAAGTCGGAGATCCACACCACGACGGTGTTGCGGGGCTCGGCTATCTTCGGCTGGGCCAGTGCCATGGCGACAGTGCCGTCCGTGCCGCCCCCGAGGTTGGTGCGCAGCAGGGTCTCGAAGGGGTCGTGCACCCACGGCGTGAGATCGAGCGCCTGCGTGTCGTACGCGATCAGGTGGACGTCCACCTTGGGCAGCCCGGCGAAGATCGACGCCAGGATGGTGCAGTTCACCATCGAGTCGACCATCGAGCCCGACTGGTCCACGACGACGATCAGCCGCTGGGGCGTCGTCTTGCGGGCGGTGTGCCGGTAGTAGAGGCGGTCGACGTACAGCCGCTCCTCCTCCGGGCTCCAGTTGGTGAGGTTCTTCCAGATCGTGCGGTCGAGGTCGAGGTTGCGGAACACCCGCTTGGGCGGGACGGAGCGGTCCAGGGCGCCTACCGTGGCCTTCTCCACCTGGGTGCGCAGCACTTCGGCGACCTCGTCGACGAAACGGCGGATCAGGGCCTTGGCGTTGGCCAGGGCCACGCCCGAGAGGTTGTTCTTGTCCCGCAACAGTTGCTCGATCAGCGACATACTCGGGGTCAGCTGCGCGGCGAGCTTGGGGTCGGCCAGAACCTCACGCAAATGCATCCGCTTGACGAGGTCGGCCTCGATGGCGGCGAGTTCCGGACCGATCGCCGGAATGAGCCGGCTGAGATCGGGCGTCGTGCGGCGACCGCCGGTGCCGGTCGGGCTGACGCCCGGTCCTGCGGCTCCTCCCCCTGCACCTCCGCCTGCGCGGCCGCCCCGCAGCTCGCCGGGCTTGCAGCCGAGCGCGCGCTCCAGCCAGCCCGCGTCGGACTGCCAGCGCGCCAGTTGCCCGGCGGTGACCGTGCCGGAGCCGGAGGCGAAGACGTTGAGCAGCACCTTCGACACCAGCGCCGCGCGCCGTACTTCGGCGGCCCGTTCGCTTGCACCGTCGTCGTCGGGCTCGGGCGCCATCAGACCGTCGAACTCGGCGGCCAGCTCCGGGTGGCGCTGCACGATCGAGTCGACAGAGGACTGCGGGTCCAGTAGCGCGGACGGCAGACCGATGTCCTCGACGACGGCGAGGCTCGCCGATTCCAGTGTGGCCTGCTCCTCATGGTCGAAGAGGCGGGCGAGGAGTCGCCAGTAAAGGACCTGACGGCGGTTGCCGTGGGGGTCCCCGTCAGGGTTCTGTGGGTTTGCGTACTCGGCCGATTGCCCGATTCCAGCAGATCGCCCGGTCGTATGCTCCTTCATTTCCGCAGCAGCCTCCCCGCGCGCTCGCGCAGCACGGCCACGGCGTCGATGGCGGCCTTCTCGGCCTTGACGCCGGCCTTGTCGGTCGTGCCCCCTGCCCATCCCCCGGCGGGGATCGCGACAGCCTTCTTCCGTACGGTCGTCTCGACGGCCAGAGGCTGGACGCGATACGTCCCGGCGTCCCAGCGGAGAAGCCCGATGCACGCGCCGGACGCCGCGACGGCCTCCGGGGTGAGCGGTCCGGCGGTCGGAATGCGGTCGGTGTCGACAGCGAGCGGGTGTCCGGCGAAGGTGAACGTCAGTGCGCCGTCGTCCTTCTGAGCGGCGTAGCCCTCCAGGAACACGGGTAGGGCAATGCGCGCCGGGTGCCGGTCCAGCGGTGCGGTCGCCGCGTCGGTCGCAGTGGGCAGGGCGACACGTGCCGTGGCGAATGCGTCGGCGGGCTCGCTCGGGCGTGCGTGATCGTCGCTCCAGACCAGGTCGCCCTCGGCGGTGACCGGCATGTCGGTGAGGTCCATCGAGCGGCCTTCGCTGACGGCTGCCAGGAGCGACATGTGGGGGCGGAGCAACTGCCAGACACCGGCTCCGACGACGGTGTCCGGTTTCGGTACCGAAACACTGGCGCGCACCAGACGGGGCGCAAAGCCGTCGGCGGGCTCGAACACAGCGTGGACCTGGGCCTGTGCGGCGGTCGCGTGTTCCTGCAGGTCGACACCGAGAGGCAGCAAGCGGCCGGTGGCGAGACCGGTCGCCGGCGCGTCGGCGGCGCCGGGCAGCGTCAGAAGCACCGCACGCGACCAGAGGTCGGCCCAGCGGCGTGCCGGGATCCTTTCCAGGGCCGCGCCGGGGCAGGATGCGGCGAGTTCGGCGGCGAAGCCGTCGAGGAGTGTCGCCAGGCGGCGCAGGGCCGGGTCCGGGAGCATCCCGGAGACGACCTGTGCCGATCCGGAGACCATGTCGTGGTCGATGCCCTGCCAGCCGGCGCGCGCCAGATCGGCAAGCCAGGAGCGGGCGGCGGCGAGTAGGTTCGACGCCTGCCTCTCGACAGCCGCCGGGGGTGTCTCCCGGCTACGGGTGCGGCCGGTCGCCTCATCCAGTCGGCTCACCAGGGCGTCATGGACGGAGCCCAGAAGTGCGGTGCGGGCGGCGGCGAGGGCGACGAAGTGGTCCTCGCTCGCGGCCCCGGCCGCCGTCTTTTCGGCCGCCTCGGCAACCCTGGCAGCCAGCGGCGTCCCCACGACGGCGTGAGCGAGCTCCGTCAGGCCGACGGCTTGGGCGGGCTGGGGGCGGAGCAGGCCGACGACGAGAGCCCGGTCAAAGGCATCGACGGCCGCCAGGGCTTCGTCGAGCCCCGCGATGGGTTCGGCCAACAGGTCGGCGCGCATCACGCCACCGCCCGGGTCGGCGGAAACCACTGCATCTCCGGCAACGGTGCGGTGGTCGGGGCGAATTCCAGGTAGGCCAGGTGGCGCAGGAACCGGCTGAAGACGGGCGCGGCAGCCTTGGTGTCCCCCAGCGGTGGACATGTGTTGCTCATGTCGGCAGCGATGGTCTGCGCGCTCGGCTCCCCGTCCACCGTTTCGACCCTCAGGTAGCGGGCAACGCGCTCGGCGCCATACTGCAGCACCGCCTCGTTGATCAGGGCGCGGATGTGATTGCAGAACGAGCCCCGCGCGCCCCCGCAGGGCCGGTTGTTGTTGGTGCTGCAAGCGAACGCGTAGGTGCCGGCCGCGATTGACGAGACATAGACCCGCCCAATGTCCGAGCCGCTGGACACCACACCCTGCAAGCGTCCGTCGGCCAGCTCGACGAACGGGACCTTGGCGAGCTTACGCGGCCGTGCGGGTGCTATCACCCGTGCCGTGCTCGACCTCTCCCAATCTGACAACGCGCCATCTCCTATGCACCAAGGGGACTTCTCCGCCACAACGACGGGACACGACTGAACATACTTGCGACCACTGACAACGCCGATCACGGACGCACGGACGCGTCACGCACTGCTCACAGGGCCGGAGACATGGCCTCGGAGTGAGGCGGATGTCTGGTCGTACTTCTTCGGGTACGGAGAGGAGGTGACCGGGAGGCGATGACGGCCGCACAGTGGTGTTTGCCACCCTGGTGCGGGACGGCCGCCTCGATGGTCTGCAAAGCCTCGTCCAGCCACTGGCGTCCGTCTCCTCTGCCGCGCGGGAACCGGGCGCCGGGCGCGATTGGGCTCCGCTCGCCCCCGCCGTCGCCGTGCCCGCATTCGCCGGCGTGCAACTCGCCAGAGCGCGATCAACACTCGGGGCCCACCAGAGCGCGGCCGCCACCGGCCGAAGAGGGGGCAGCATCGCAGTAACTTGACCAAGCCCCAATACCCTGCCCGTTACGGTCATCCGCGACACCCACCAGCTATGCACCGAGGCCCGGCAATGACCATACGGCCCGTCACCGCAGGCCAGGGCAGGCCATGGTAGGGATAACAGACGCTCAGGACGGTAGCGTGCGACGCCCTGTCCGGGACGTGTCAATAGAAGACACGCCGTTGCCAGAGTGAGCGAGCATCAGAAAGTCCCCTGGAAAGGCTAATGCAACATCAATTTCCATAGATTTAAAGCTAGTTGGACTCTCATCAGATTATCCGTAAATAGCATATTGGTGCTTCGTGTCCCCCGATCGGCGCCCCAGCGCGCACTCTCCAACGTGTCCGATATGACAGGTATGGGGACCGTCAGTACGTTCAATCACGGGCCAGTTGTTCAGCCGGCCTCTCTCTGAGACAGGAGAAGTGACATGGTTACCCGATCCAACGTCGTTACCGCCGCCATCGCGGCCGCTGCGGCTCTGGCCGCCACCGGCATCACCTACGCCTCGGCCGCCACCACGGAGCCGGCCCAGGCAGCCCCTGTCGTCCAGCAGGCCACCGCTCCCGTCTCGGCCCTCGACGGCGGCGACGCTGGCAAGGGTGACGAGAGCAGGGGCGGCAATGGCAAGGATGACGAGGGCAAGGGCTACGACAAGGGCTACGGGGACCGGGACCACTACGAGGGCCGAATCCACATCAACGAGCGCACGTACACCGACGACCCCGGCGGCTGCATCACCGTCGTCAGCGGCCTCGGCTCCAAGAGCCTCAACATCCGCAACGACAGCCGCAGGACCATCGAGGTCTTCCGTGGGGCCACGTGTGACAACGGCGCCCCCATCGCCACCGTCGGACCCCACAGCTCCAGCGACGGCGTACATCCCGGCCATGTCAAGGGCGGCGTGTTCGTCCGCGACGGAGTCGTGGGCAGCTTCCGCGTGATCGAGCACCACTACGACGACTACGACGGCGACAAGGGCCACTGACCGAATCACCGATTGATACGCAACCCCGGCCCGCCGGAATCGGGCCGGGGTTGCGTGCGCAAGCACCAACCGGAATACCTACACCCCCCTGAAGTTGAGCGCGCCGCGGCCCTGGACGTAGAGGGCCCGTAGATCGCCTCGTGCGGATTGATCCGTATCGGGCACGAGGCTCTGCGGTGTCCGGGCATCCGTCCGAGCGCCTCCTTCCGGTCGGCTCCCCTGGCCGCAACCGCAGCGGGCTGACCCGCAGTGGGACGCGAATCCAGGGTGGACGCGAAACCCAACGCCCAGCGCCGCCGAAGGTGCCCTTGAAGGGGAGCAGCGGCCCGGACCCTCAACTGGGGCCCATATCCGCCAAGCAATCCCTTCGGGGCTCTGCCGCTGGCGGTCAGCTGCTGGTGACGGAGGTGTGGGGGGACTCGTCGACGTGGAGGGTAAAGACATCGGGGCGGGCGTAGTGGCCGGTGGGGTCGAAATCGAAGCGGGCGCGAGCGAGGTCGTCGAGGTCGAGTTCGGCGGTCAGGATGCCCTCGCCGTCGCGCAGCGGGCCCGCCAGAACCTCGCCGAGCGGGGAGACGATGACGGAGCCGCCGCCGATGAGGACAGTGTCGGCCTCGTCGCCCTGGACGGGGTGGAGGTCGGCTGGCAGGGCGTCGCGGCGCAGGTACTGGCTGGCGCCGAGGACGAAGCAGCGGCCCTCCAGGGCGATGTGCCGCATGGTGGCCTGCCAGGCGTCGCGGTCGTCCACTGTTGGTGCGCACCACAGGTCGACGCCTTTGGCGTACATCGCCGTGCGGAAGAGCGGCATGTAGTTCTCCCAGCAGATGCCGGCGCCGATGCGGGCGGTGCCGGTGTCGATGACGGGGAGGGTGGAGCCATCACCCTGGCCCCACAGGTAGCGCTCGGCGGCAGTGGGCATCAGCTTGCGGTGCAGGCCCAGGTAGCCATCCGGGCCGAAGAAGAGCGCGACGCAGTACAGCGTGCCGCCCTGCCGTTCGACCGCGCCGACCACGGCGTGGCATCCCACCTCCCTGGTGACGTCGGCCAGGGCCTCGACCTCCGGGCCGGGGGCCTCGATGGCGGCGGCATGGTAGCGGCGGAAAAGGTCGCGGCCGGCCGGGGTGCGGCTGCCGACCGAGATGCCGAAGTCCAGTCCCTTGGGATAACCACCAAGGAACGCCTCGGGAAGCACGACGACCTGGGCGCCATGGCGGACGGCAGCCTCGCGGATGAGTTCTTCGGCGCGGGCCAGCGCCGCCGACGTGTCGAACAGAGGAGCGGCCGCCTGGACGACAGCGGCGATCACGGTGCGATGGGGCTCAGGAGAGGCGAAGATCATGCCGTCGAGGTTACGAACTACCGCACTCATCCGGCTGACTAATCCTTAGAATGGTTGACATTCATGAAAACGAATTCACGACGTCGAACCCACAATCAGCGTGGACGCCTCCTGCACGATTAAATCCGCCAAGCCACACTGGACGCACCTCAGCCCATGAGCGGTTCGCTGGCTTCCTCCGTAGCGACCTCGACACCGTCACTGCCGGACTCACCCCCACCGGGAGCGTCGGCGTCGTTGAACGAGGTGGGCACCGTTGACCGCTCGCCAGCTGGCCTGGGCGGACTCGATCAGCTTGAAGACCACGGCGAGGGCGGCGGCCGCGCTGCCGGCTCCACGCCCGGCAGATCCTGCGCCGCCAAGGCGACGACACGGCCGCGGTGATGGTCGACGCCGACCACTTCAAGACCGTGAACGACTCGATGGGCCATGCGGCCGGCGACGCCGTCCTCGCGTCGCTCGCGGCCCGGCTCACCGCCTGGGCAGGCCCTCGCGCAAGCACTCCGGCCGCGCCCTTCTCGCGACGGAACAGCAGGCCAATGCGCCGTCCCATCAACGGGCGCAGGGCCGCCGCAAAGCGGAGCGGCCCGTGAACCGTGGCCGTCACCGATACCCCGTCGCATCCGCCGACGTGCCGGCATCGTCGACCTCGACAGTAGCGCCAGCAGTCCGGACGGGAACCGTCGAGGTCGGTGAAGCCGCCGAACGAGGGGTCGCGGGTGAGGACCTGGTCGGCCACCCGGTAGGCGTCGTCGGTGCGGCCGAGGGCGAGCAGGCTGCGGATCTGGGTGTCGCGGACGAAGTCGTACTCCGGCCGCGACGCCCAGATCCGCCACGCCCTGACCCGCCTGATCAACTGGGCCAAGCAGGCCGATGTCGCCGCGATCGCCATCGAAGACCTCGACTTCACCACCGAGAAGACCCGCGAGAAGCACGGCCGCAAGAAACGGTTCAGGCAGCTGATCTCCGGCATCCCGACCGGGAAGCTCAAGGCCCGGCTGGTCTCCATGGCCGCCGAACACGGCCTGAGCATGGTCGCGGTCGACCCCGCCTACACCTCCCTGTGGGGCGCCCAGCACTGGCAGAAACCACTGGCCACCCCCAAGCGAGAGATGTCCCGTCACGATGCCGCCGGCATCGCGATCGGACGACGCGCCCTCGGACACCCGATCCGGCGTCGGACGGCACCGCCCCCACACGACCGGAGCGATCGTGCGGGGCATCGGACCGCCCAGGCCGGACCAGGTGACCGGGGGCGTGAGGGAACCCGCCCACCCGCAACGGACCACGCCCCCGGAGACGTGCCGCCGAACGGGACGAGAAAGCGGCAACCCAGCGCATCCAAAACCGTTCGGGATGCGCCCAGAACGCACCAGTGGGTCCAAGACCCACTCATGCACACTGGCTAGGAACGGTGAGTGCACCGTTGTGAGGTCGTGGCGTGATGAAGCAACCGCGCTCGCGGATTCCTGGTCGGTCATCCGTGGTTGCTCCTTTGCTGCTGCTCAAGTAGCCCCGCGGGCCGGTTCGGTGAGACTGTGTATGGTCCCGGGCGGCCGAGGCAACGGTTTGGTCCTGCTCGGCGGCTCCCTGGGCTCGGCGGCTCCGGTGAGGCGGGCTTGGGGTGGGCAAGCGCGTGCCACGGTGTGCTGCCGCGGCCCGGCTGGGGCGGGCCGTCGGGTCAGCGGGGGCGTCCACTCGGTCTCAGTAGGGCTCGGCTTGCGGTTCCGTGCGGAAGACGGGCAGGCCCTCGCTCAGCCGGACGGAGAGCAGGCGATGGTCGAGCATCTCCTCGTCCTCGTCCTCGTCGGCGGCGAAAACCTCGTCCACCAGGAGTTCACGCAACTGCTCCTGTACGCCGCCGCCGTACCCTTGCTGGTAGTCGTCCAGGTCGAAGTGGAGATCCGCATCCACGGTCGCGATCGTGTAGTGGTCGTCCTCGATAACCAGGCGAGCGCGGATCGTGCCCGCCTGGAGCGTGTGGTCGTTGTAGCTTCCATGGACGGCCTCGGCCTCGATGTCGCCGCGGATGTACATCTCGCCGTCGGTGAACACCCCTCGGGCCGTCACACCGCCGCCGATTGCCACCACCGAATCGGGGCCGCAGTCGGCCAGCACGCCTTGGATTGTCAGCGAGCCGGTGACCACGAAAGGGGCCACAACGTCCAAGTCGCCCTCCACCACCAGATCGCCGTGGTGGAAGAACGGCGTGTCCAGCCGCTGATCACCCATCAGCGTTCGCGTCGTACCTGACTCGCCGAGCACCCTGATGCACAGTCGGGGCACCGCGGGCAGCAGGTCAGGGTGACAGTGGTGGCGCAGTGCGGAGATCAGGTCCTGGTAACTGTCGAAGTCCGGCTCCACGAGCTCAGTGAGCCGGCCGCTGTCGTCGGGGATCCCGGCAGCCTGGCACACCTCGGCCCGCTCGACACGCAGCGCCGCGGCGGCCTGCCGGACGGTGGCCATGTCGATGGGCAGCGGCCCACCTTCCACGACGGGGTACCGCACATGCGCTGGGGCGTCCGCCGCCTGGAGCAGCGCCACGATCCCCGCGCGCGCCCGACGCTGGTTCTCGTTGTGCTGCGGCAGCCGCAGCGCACTCCCGAGAGGTGTCCGGCCGAGGTTGTTGACGGCGGCGGTGTCGGCGCCCCGCTCCACGAGCAGCTTCACCAGCCCGGGCCGCATGGAGTTGACGGTCGCGTGCAGCGGAGTGTCACCCCGGTTGTCGACCGCGGCGATCGGCGCGCCGTGGTCGAGCAGGAAGGTGTAGAGCGGCGTGGCCGCGCAACTGTGGTGGGCCAGGGAACCACCAGTGGTGAACAGGCTCTCGCCGTCCAGCCTGGCGCCGTGTTCGACCAGCAGTGCCAGTACCTCCACGGAGCGTTCCGCCCACGCCGCCGGATCGGAGTCGTTGGACGCCACGGCCCACACGGCGGGTGTGACTCCCATGGCGTCGACGGCGTGCACATCGGCGCCGCACTCCAGCAGCGCCCGTACGACCTCCAGGGACGGCAGCGGGTCGTCGGCGCTGCGCGGGGCCTGCACCGCCCGGTGCAGCAGGGTGGCGCCCCGCTCGTCGCGTGCCGAGACGTCCGTCCCGTCGGCGATCAGCGAACGGACCAGTGCGGCCCGCTCGGAGGCGTCGCCGTCACCAACAGGGGTGACAGCAGCAAAAATTGATTCGCTCACGACTTCACTCACGGTGAGGACTGTACGGCGGCCCTCTGACACATGGGCCCCGGCCGACCGGGCGTCGACTTCCCCATAACGTAGAACACCACATGGAGGAGGTGCGGGCGCCGTCGCCCGCCGCCTTGGCGAAGGGGGCTCCCAGCAGCAGGCTCTGCGCCTCCCGGAGAGTCGCGCCGGACCGTGCGCTCTCTCGGGCGGCTTCGGCGAACGCCCGTGCCGCCGCGGCCGGGTCCCCGCGGTGGGCCTCGACCCGGCCGAGGGCACGCAGCGCCGCCGCACGCCGGGTCGGCAGGTCGAGCCGTTCGGCCTCCTTGAGGGCGCGCTCGGCCCCGCGCTCGGCCTCCGCCGTCTCCCCGACGGCCAAAGCCGCCGCGACGAACAGCTCCAGGAACTCCGGGAGCAGCGAGGGCTGCAGCCGGGGCAGGTCACTGCCGCCGCCCGCCTCCAGCAGCACCTCCCATGCGCGGTGCGGGTCACCGGCGCCCATCGCGGCGAGGGCGAGCAGGGACCGCGACAGCGTCGACCACCCGCTCTCACTCGTGCCTTCCACCACTCCGCCTCCTCGGCGGCGGTGTTCTCGTGGACCAGCGTCCGAATCAGGGGGTGGCGCAGCGCCACACGGCATTTGCCCCGTTCCGTACGGATCAGATCGCGGCGCATCAAGTGGCGCAGGGCATCGACCACGTCGGAGACGGGCGAGCCGGTGAGGGTGCTGATGAGGTCGGCCGTGGCGTGGTCGCCGAGGACGGCGGCGGCCTCGACGGTACCGCGCTCCAGCGGGTCCAGCGGCGCGAGTTCGTCGAGCAGCAGCGCCTCCAGGCCCGTCGGCGGTGCGCTGGCCGGAACGGGGAGCGTCGCGCCGGACATCCGGGCGGCACGATGGGTCTGGAGGAGCGCCAGGAAATACAGAGGGTTGCCCTCGCTCGCCGCGTACATCTCGGCCGCCCGGTGCCCCGGCAGGTCGTGGGCCAGCCCTTCGACGCACTCGCGCTCGCCGAGCGGGCCGAGGGCGATCCGCAGCACCGCGCCGGTGTCGGTCCCCTGGGCCAGTGCCGTGGTGAGCGCGGTCGGGGCCTGGCGGTCGCGGCGTGAGACGACAAGCAGGAAAGGGGACGTCATGGGGTGCCGTACGAGGTGGTCGACGAGTTCCAGGGAGGCGGGGTCCGCCCAATGCAGGTCGTCAAGCACGACGAGGAGCGGTGCCCCTCGGAAACGGCGCAGTACGTCCGTGATGGTGCGGTGGAGGCCGAAGCGGTCCCCGCCCCACGGCTCGGCCGTCGGCTCGGTCCCGCCCCGCAGTACCGGGGGGCGTTCCCTCAGCGACGGGAACGCCCTGAGTGCTCGGTCGTCGAGATCGGCGAAGGCGTCGGCGAACGGCTGGAATGGGCTGTGCCGCTCGCACTCGGTGGCCCGGCCGCGCAGCACGGTGACCCCCCGGCGGCGGGCGAGCGCACTGAACTCCGCCAGCAGCCGGCTCTTGCCGATGCCCGCCTCACCTGTGATGTCGACGACCGCCGGGCCGCCGGCTCCCATGCGCATCAGGGCCGTGTCGATTAGGGCGAGCTCGGCGGACCTGCTGATGAACGGCACCCTCTCCGTGCGCCCGGCCGGTGCGTCGTACGACTCCACCACCACGATCTCCTTCGGTACGAACGCCGCCACGGCGTGCCACGCCCCGGCGATTGCGCCACCGGGGCCAGCACTGGTGTCTGTCAGGCAGCGTTCTACAGCACGGCTACGACAACGCCGTTCCCCTCGCGCGCCCGGCCCCGTCGCCCCGGGCGCGTGCTGACGGCAGAGGCGCGGCGCGTCACGCTGCTGACCCGTCACCTCGCGGTGATCCATCGGCTCGGCGGTGGGTCGGCCGCAGCGGATCGGGGCCTTCGTGGCCCGGGTGAACCGCGAGGCCGAGGCCGGGGGCCTGCCGGAGCAGCGCGCCACGCTCGCCGCCCTCGGACACCAGCGAACCAGAAGCACCCGGCGCTCCACACCGTCCGGCCACCAGGTCGACTCACTGGTGGGACATCTCCCCCGCAGGTGGCTGCGATAGCGCGCAAGGTGGCCGACGCTGCCCGGAGGGCAGCGGAGAAGCAAGCTGCACTCCGGTTACCGGTCCAGCAGACCCGACAGCCCCGGATGCATCGACGAGCAGCATGAGGCAGTTGGCGGTGTGTCGCCTTGGCGGTCAGCTGGTTCGAACCGCCCTGCGCCAGGGCGCGGGCGGGATGCGCCAGTGATCACGGTCGGTGGGCGTGTGTGCGGGAGATGAGAAGGGAGACGTCGTCGTGGTTGTCCTGATGACGTAGCGCACCCAGGAGGTGGTCGCAGGTGGCTTCGAGTGTCCGTTGCGGCCCGGCGAGGAGGTCGAGGAGGGTGTTCAGGCGGGTGTCGATGGATTGATCGCGGGTTTCGACGAGGCCGTCGGTGTAGAGCAGCAGCTGATCGCCGGTGTCGAGCTGCAGCGTGGTCTGTTCGAACGCGGCGGCGCCGATGCCCAGCGGAATGCCGGTGGGCAGGTCAACAAGTTCGGACGGCCGGCCGGATCGGGTCAGGACAGGCGGTAGGTGGCCGGCGAGGGCAATGAGACATTGCATGCATCGCGGATCGTAGACGGCGTAGATGCAGGTGGCGAAGCCGGGGTCGAGGCCACCGGCGATGTGGTCGAGGTGCAGGAGGACCTGCGCGGGGTCGAGGTCGAGGTCGGCCAGGGTGCGGACGGCAGTACGGAGCTGTCCCATGGTCGCGGCAGCGTTGATGCCGCTGCCCATCACGTCGCCGATGACCAGGGCGGTCTTGTCGCCCGCCACGGGGATGGCGTCGAACCAGTCACCGCCGACCTCCGCGGAGGCGTGGGCGGGCTGGTAGCGGTAGGCGATGTCCAGGCCGATCGGCTGAGGCAGTCGACGGGTCATGAGATGGCGTTGCAGGGTCAGGGCGGTGCGGCGCTGGTTCTGGTACGAGCGGGCGTTGTCGATGCACACCGCAGCGCGGGCAGCCAGCTCACCGGCCAGAACGACATCGTCGGGGTCGAACGGCAGCGGATTGCGGGTGCGGCACAGGTCCATGGCGCCCAGGACTTCCCCGCGGGCGATCAGCGGCACGGCCAGGTAGGCGTGCAGGCCTGCCTGGGCCAGGAGGGCGACTCCCTGCGGCTTGGCGGCGATGTGCCGCAGGTCCTCACTGGTCACCCGATTCACCAGGACGGGGCGGCCGGTGGTCACACACTGGGTGATGAGACGGTCGGCATCGTAGGCGGCGAGATGCCCGGGCGGGTCGGCCGCGTAGACGGCATCGGTGGGATAGGCAGCGGTGACTGCCAGCGCCCGGAACAGGGTCGGCGCCCCAGGGGACACAGGGCCTGACTGCCGTTCGTCGAGGACCGCGTCGAGGATGTCGACGGCGGCCAGGTCGGCCAGCTCGGGCACCAGGACGTCGGCCAGCTCCCGGGCGGTTTGTTCCACATCCAAGGTGGTGCCCACCATCACCGAGGCCTGGGCAATGGTCGCCAGCCGCTTACGGGCATCGGCCGCCTCCAAGCCGGCGCGGTGCTGCTCGGTCACATCCACCACCGACGCCGCCACACCCAGGACCCGCCCGGCCGGATCCTCGAGCCGGTAGTACGACACCGACCGGGCAATGTCAGCGCCGGGAACGGTTGGTGAACGGCCCACGACGAACTGGTTGACCAGCGGTCTACCGGTGTCCAGAACCTGCCGCATCGTCGACGCGGCAGCCCCGGGATCGTCCAGAAACTGCAGGACCTCGCGGACGTCACGGCCGATGTGCTGGGCGGCCGACAGGCCGTTGAGACGCTCCAGTGCCGGGTTGACCATCACGTATCGCAGATCGGTGCCCAAGACCGCGAGGCCGATGGGGGACTGGGCCACCAGCCGCAGCGACAGCGCCAGATCCCGTTCCACGTCCCGCAAAGTGGCCTGATCGGTGGCGATACCCAGGGCGTATGACTGTCCGTGCTCGTCCATCAGCCGCGTGTTGCGGAATTCCACCAGCCGCGGACTGCCGTCCTTGTGCCGCACGGGAAGCACCCCGGCCCAGCTCTCGCCACTGCTCATCACCTGCGCGAACAGGTGCAGGACGAGATCGAAGTGCTCCGGGGCCACCAGCAGCTGGGCCGCGAACTGGCCCAGCGCTTGGTCCGCGGTCCAGCCGAACAGCTCCTCGGCCTGCGGACTCCACAACACGATCCGTCCCGCGCCGTCCAGCACCACTGCCGCCACACCCAGCACGTCCAGCAGCCCACTGGGCTCGGACGGGCCAGCCTCCACAGAGCCAGGGCCTTCCGGGAACGCTTCGGTGGCACCCACGAGGCACCTCTTCCCCAAAATGTTCGGCCGAGCTCGACTCTCCGTCGCCCTCTCACCGGGCCTCTTGTCCGCCTTCCATCCTCTCTCACCGCGCTACCGACCACCGCGCGAGAACCTGACGGGCGGAGCAAGACACACGAGGATCCGGCATGAAGGGAATCTCTCCGGCCAGTGGGGGTACGCCCTCAGCAAGTACAGCCGAGATGGCATCCAGGCTGCGCTCGCTGGGGTCGGACATGCGTTGATGCCATTCGGGTCGGCGAGCCAGCCGAGCCGTCGTCGCTGCTGGCGTGGTACCGGCGCGGCGCTCCGCTTTCGCGGGCCGGGCCTTGACCTCGCAGTGCACATTGCGCAGTGCGTGTCGATTCGGGACCCGGCGAACGAGCCGAAGGGTGCTCCCCGAGCCCGCAGTTCCACCACGGGAAACGTGGCGCGGGTTTATACCCCACGCTGCTTCCGGCCGCGCCCGTCCGGATGCATCCGGAGTGGTCCGGAGGGAGGCTGGAATGGTGGAGAAAAACCCGCCCGTGATCGTTCATCCGTTGGCGCCGACAGGCGGCAGGCGGGTGACGATCCGTGGCGAGCAGGTCGGCACTGCGTACGACCTGTTCGACGTGCTGGAATTCCTGCGCCGCGCGAATCTGCCGGAAGCCGATACCGCAGTCGACGATCCGCAGCTGATCGAATGGCGGGGCGGCGGCCCACAGGCATGGGGCGAGTCGCCGCCTTGAAGGTCCGGCACCCCGGGTCCTCGGCCAGCAACCACGCCATGGGCAGCGATCTGCATAACTCGTCGTTCCCGGACACAGCGCCTATTTGAGCTGCCGCCTCGACTGCCGCCTCGACGGCCCTGGTTACAGGGCGCGTGCTGCCGTCCACGGCGGCCTCTGCGGCGGGTGGTCACCAAGACCGTGCCCCCGGCCCGCGATGGAGGCCATACATCTCGCAGGTCTCCCGGCGCGGTCACGTCGTCCAGGACCACTAACCACCGTCGCTCGGTGCGCCCCAGCCAAGCTACGAACCGGGCGGCCGCCTGGTCGGCATCGGCCACCTTCCCGGGACAGACGTCCGCGGCCGCTTCCGCGTAGACGGCCACAATGGCCTGGCGAGTGATCGCCGGTACCCACACAAGCAGGGTCACCACAGGCTTGCGCCTGCCGGGCCAGGTGCGCGGCCAATTGCGTCTTGCCCACCCCGCCGAGTCCGGTCAGGACATGCGTCGTCACCGATACCTGTCCGGCGGCGAGGGTGTTGGGCAGCCCGGTTGTGACCCGCCGGTCGTGGAAGCAGTCTGCCGGCGGTGACACCGCCCCGACTTGGTGCGGCCACTCCACCTGGTGTGATGGCAGGAGGTAGGTGTTGTGCTGGACATTGCCGTCGCCGATCACCACGCCACGGGCGTGACGCAGATCGCGCGGGTCGGTGTACTCCCCGTACCTGTCCACGCGTCACGAGAACGAGTTGTGCTGGACGTTTGAGTGACCGACCCCCTGGACCGACTTCCTCAACGCCGGCAACAGCCGTCGCCGAAGCCGTGGCGCATGCCGCTATCGACCTGCTCACGCCTTGCGAGCCGACATGAGAGCACGGCTGGAGGGGTGAACGAGTCCGAGAACTGGATCACCACCACCCGGGCGGGGGTACATCAACACCGGTACCCGCAGTAAGCCTCGCTCAACACAAGGGAGACGAAATATGAAGAAGAGTTTCTCCTGCGCAGCGGCCGTGATCGGCCTGGTAGCCGGCATGAGCGCTGTCGCAGCGCCCTCGGCGATGGCGTCGGACATCATCATCGTCGATGAGAGCGGCCCGGGTGACGCCGTTGTCAGCCAGGTGAAGGATGCCCACCACGTCTACCAGTCCACGAACGACAAGAGCGTCAACACTGGTGACATCAACACGTTGATCAAGGAAAAGCTGCAGGACAGCCCTCTCACCTTCGAGGTCGAAGGAGCCGAGCAGGACCAGGGAGAGGAGAGCTGATCAGCTGGAACTCGGAAAGCCTTGAGGATTCACAAGGATCGAGAGGCATGACCTGCCGAACGGTAGGCGTGGCAATGGTTTCACGTGCAATCGTTCCGGCGCCCGCGGCGGGACTCGTGTGAGTGATGGCCTCGACTCCCGCCCGGAGTCGGGGCCATCGCGGCCGATGAAGGCGACACCCAGCGCCAGGACGCGCTCGCCGAGCCGATCGCGTGCACCAGGAAGGGGTCGGCTCGAATCCGGACACCTGCCGGTGTGCGTCGATCCCGGGCGTTGCTTCACCAGCGCCTGGACACGCACGCCTGTCTCGCTCACTCGCCGTGCCTGGCGCAAGCCATGGGCCCCCGCGAAAGCGGCGATCACGCCGCCGAACGCGGCGATCCCCGCAAGCACGACCACGGCCCCACGTCCACGTCACACCTCCGCGTCGGTGTATGTCCTCGCCTTGGCCGCCCTCGCATCGGCATCCCACATTCTGGTCAACTCAGCCTGGCCAGATCGTGGTTGAGTTCGACGACATTGACGCGTTTCTGACCCAGAAATCCGAGAACACGTCCCTGGACGTGATGGGCGACCAGCGTCTTGACCTCGACGGGGGCGAGGTCGCGGGCCTTCGCGACGCGGTCGACCTGTTCGTAGGCGTACGCCGGGGAGATCTCCGGGTCGAGCCCGGAGCCGCTGGCGGTGACGGCGTCCGCGGGGACGGACCCGGGAGCGACCCCGTCGAAGGTGGCGACCGCGGCCCGGCGGTCCCTGACGGCCTTGATCAGGTCGGTGTTGTTCGGGCCGAGGTTGGAGGCGCCGGAGTTCATGGGGTCGTAACCGCCGGCGGACGGACGAGGCTGGAACCACTTGGGGTCGGGGCGCAGCTGCTCCTGGGCGTCGTTGGGATTCTTCTTCGGCAGGGCGAAGTTCTGGCCGATCAGGCTGGAGGCCACCGGCGTGCCGTTCGTCGTCAGCAGGGAGCCGTTTGCCTGGTGGGAGAGGCCGGCCTGGGCGATGCCGGTGACGAGCAGCGGGTAGGCGATGCCAGTGATCACGGTGAACGCCAGCAGCATCCGCAAGGCAGCCAGATGGTGCTGAAGTACGGGGGGAAGGTCGGTTCGCACCGTTGGATCGCCTTCTTCTTCCGTCGGGCCGTCTGTCAGCGCAGACCGGGGATGAACTGGATGACGAGGTCGAGCAGCTTGATGCCCACGAAGGGCAGTACCAGACCGCCGAGCCCGTACATCCAGATGTTGCGGCTGAGCAGTTTCGCTGCGGAGGACGGCCGGTACCGCACGCCGCGCAGCGCGAGCGGGATCAGCGCGATGATGATCAGCGCGTTGAAGACGATCGCGGAGGCGATGGCCGAGGTAGGGCTGTGCAGGCGCATGATGTTGAGCTTGTCCAGGCCCGGGTAGACCATGGCGAACATCGCCGGGATGATCGCGAAGTACTTCGCCACGTCGTTGGCGATCGAGAAGGTCGTCAGCGCGCCGCGGGTCATCAGCAGCTGCTTGCCGATCTCGACGATCTAGATCAGCTTGGTCGGATTGGAGTCCAGGTCCACCATGTTCCCGGCCTCCTTTGCGGCCGAGGTACCGGTGTTCATCGCGACGCCGACATCCGCCTGGGCCAGCGCCGGGGCGTCGTTCGTACCGTCGCCCGTCATCGCGACCAGCTTGCCGCCCTCTTGTTCGCGCCGGATCAGGGCCATCTTGTCCTCGGGGGTGGCCTCGGCGAGGTAGTCGTCCACCCCTGCCTCCTGGGCGATGGCGCGCGCGGTCAGCGGGTTGTCGCCGGTGATCATGACGGTTTTGATGCCCATGCGGCGCAGTTCATCGAAGCGTTCACGCATGCCTTCCTTGACGACGTCCTTGAGGTGGATGACTCCGAGGACGCGGGCGCCGGGCGCGTCGCCGTGCCGGATCACCTCGCCGACGACCAGCGGGGTTCCGCCGCTCGCGGAGATCCCGTCGACGATGCCGCCGACCTCTGCGGTGGGGTGGCCGCCGTTGTCACGGACCCAGCGCATCACTGCCGTCGCGGCTCCCTTGCGCAATGACAGGTTCGCCTGAGGATCGTTGAGGTCGACACCACTCATCCGGCTCTGAGCGGTGAAGGGTACGAACCGTGCCCGGGCCAGTTCTCCTTCGCTGCGTCCGCGTAGCGCGTACTGCTGCTTGGCGAGGACGACGATCGAGCGACCCTCGGGCGTCTCGTCGGCGATCGACGACAGCTGGGAGGCGTCCGCGAGCTCCTCGACACTCACCCCGTCCGCCGGCAGGAACTCGGCGGCTTGGCGGTTGCCGAGGGTGATGGTGCCGGTCTTGTCGAGCAGGAGGGTATTGACGTCGCCCGCGGCCTCCACCGCGCGCCCGGACATCGCCAGCACGTTGCGCTGCACGAGCCGGTCCATGCCCGCGATGCCGATCGCCGACAGCAGCGCGCCGATCGTCGTAGGGATCAAGGCCACCACGAGGGCGACGAGGATGACGATGGTCTGCTCGGCCCCCGCGAAGATGGCGAAGGGCTGCAGGGTCGCCACCGCGATCAGAAACACGATCGTGAGGGATGCCAGCAGGATGTTGAGCGCGATCTCGTTCGGCGTCTTCTGCCGCGCGGCTCCCTCCACGAGGGCGATCATCCGGTCGATAAAGGTCTCCCCCGGCTTCGAGGTGATTTTCACGACGATCCGGTCCGAGAGCACCTTGGTGCCGCCGGTGACCGCCGACCGGTCGCCGCCCGACTCGCGGATCACCGGCGCCGACTCGCCCGTGATGGCCGATTCGTCGACGCTCGCGATGCCCTCGACCACATCGCCGTCGCCGGGGATCGCCTGCCCGGCCTCGACGACGACGTGATCTCCCGGACGGAGGTCGACGCCCGGAACCTCCTGCTCTGCGGCATCGGTCGCACCGGGCCGCCAGCCGCTGAGACGGCGGGCCATTGTCGTCGTCTTGGTGCGGCGCAGAGTCTCCGCCTGGGCCTTGCCGCGTCCCTCGGCCACGGCTTCGGCAATGTTGGCGAACACCGACGTCAGCCAGAGCCAAGCCGTGATCACCCAGGCGAAGACACTGGGCGCCCTGATGGCCGACAGCGTGGTCAGCACCGCCCCGACCTCCACCACGAACATGACGGGGTTGTGGACCATCGCGCGCGGATCCAGCTTGCGCAGGGCGTCGGGGAAGGACGCCAGAAGCTGCTTGGGATCGAGCAGTCCGCCCGAGACCCGGTTCTGCGAACCGGCGCGCCGCGGGGCGGGAGCGGGAGTGGTGGTCGTGGACATCAGTACAGACCCTCCGCAAGGGGGCCGAGTGCGAGCGCGGGAAAGTACGTCAGACCGACCACGATGAGGATCACTCCGGTCAACAGCCCGACGAACTGCGGCCGGTGAGTGGGCAGGGTGCCCGCGGTGACCGGAACGGGCTGCTGCCCGGCGAGCGAACCGGCGAGCGCCAGGACGAACACCATCGGCAGGAACCGGCCGACGAGCATGACCACACCAAGTGTGGTGTTGTACCAGACGGTATTCACGCTCAACCCTGCGAACGCCGAGCCGTTGTTGTTCGCAGCCGACGCGAAGGCGTACAGGACCTCGGAGAAGCCGTGCGGTCCGGAATTGAGCATGGCGGCCCTTTCACCCGGCAATGCCATCGCCAGCCCCGCGCCGACCAGCGCGAGTGCGGGCGTGGTCAGGATGTAGAGCGAGGCGAACTTCATCTCCCGGCCCCGGAGCTTCTTGCCCAGGTACTCGGGCGTACGACCGACCATCAGTCCGGCGACGAAGACCGCGACGATCGCCAGGATCAGGATCCCGTAGAGCCCGGAGCCGACGCCGCCGGGCGCGATCTCCCCCAGCATCATGTTGAAAATCGTCATTCCGCCGCCGCCCGGCGTGTACGAGTCATGGAAGGAGTTGACCGCTCCGCACGACGTAAGGGTGGTGGACACGGCGAACAGAGCCGAGGCCCAGATCCCGAACCGCGTCTCCTTGCCCTCCATCATTCCGCCGGCCGCGTGACCGGCCGTGCTGCTGACGCTGTGCAGCTCGTTGGCGGTCACGATGGCGACCGATGCGCCCCAGATCAATGCCATCACGGCAACAATCGCGTAGCCCTGTCGGTTGTCGCCGACCATCTTCCCGAAAGTCCGCGGCAGCGAGAACGCGATGAGCAGCAGAAGGTAGATCTCGATCAGGTTGGTGAACGCGTTGGGGTTCTCGAAGGGGTGTGCGGAATTCGCGTTGTAGAAACCACCGCCGTTGGTGCCCAGTTCCTTGATGGACTCCTGGGAGGCGACCGGGCCCCCGGTCAGGCCCTGGTGCCCACCTGCGATGGTGGTGATGTCGTGGATTCCATGGAAATTCTGAACGGAACCAGCGACCACCAGGACGATCGCGAAGACGAACGCAAGGGGCAACAGCACGCGAAGCACAATCCGTGTCAGGTCCACCCAGAAATTCCCGACGCGATCGGTCTTCTTCCTGCTGAAGCCACGGATCAGCGCGGCCACGACGGCAATACCCATGGCCGCGGAGACGAAGTTCTGTACCGCGAGACCCGCCATCTGGACCAGATGGCCCATGGTCGACTCGCCGGAATACGACTGCCAGTTGGTATTGGTGACGAAGGATACCGCGGTGTTGAACGACTGGTCCGTGGTGACCGGCTTCATTTCCAGGGACAGCAGGAGATGGTTCTGCAGGCGCAGAAATGCGTACAGGAACAGTACCGACACCGCGGAGAAGGCCAGGATGCTGCGCAGGTAGACCGACCACTTCTGGTCGGCGTCGCCGTTCACTCCGCCCGCCCGATAGATCAGGCGTTCGGCCCGCCAATGGCGATCGGTGGTCAGGACGCGGGCCATGTAGCCGCCCAGCGGGCGATGTGAGAGACCTAGCGCGACCACCAGGGCGAGTACTTGGAGCCATCCCGCGAGAGTGTCGTTCATCCGGACTTTCTCCTAGAACTTCTCGGGGAAGATCAGGCAGATGACCAGGTAGATCACGAGGCACACGGCAATGATCAAGCCGACGATGTTTTCCACGCTCACAGGCGTCCGACCCCCTTGGCGGCCAGGCCGATGAGGACGAACAGCAATACCGTGAGGCCGATGTACGCGACGTCCGACATGCGCGAGGCACCCCGCAGAGTCATCAGGGGAAGGCTTGTTCAGCCCTCCGGCGGGAATATGGGGCTGATCCGGCATACGAGATCGATGCATTTCTGACGCTATATCAGTTGACTTCGGGAATGCCCTGTCGCCCTGTGCGCCGATGGGATGACGGTGGATTACAGGGATTCACTCGGCACCGCCCGATGTCGCAGTCCCGCCGGGCGCGGAACTCGGAAGAGTGAGCATCACCGAGAAGGCGGGGCCCTCAGGGGTCGTCTCCAGGGTCCCGTCCATGGCCTCGGCCAGGTCGCGCGACAGCCGCAGAGCCAGGCTGTCGGCCCTGGTACCCGGAGCCCGGAAGGCCGAGCTGCTGAGTTCCGGACCCCGGACGGGCACGCCGTCCTCCACCCGGATCTTCACGCGGCCGGCCTGGACCTCGGCGGTGAAGACGGGCGGCCGGTCCGACGGGCTGTGACGCAATGCGTCGGCCCCCAGGCCGGTCAGGGCGCGGGTGAGGAGGGCGGCGTCGGCGATCACGTCGGGCAGTTGTTCCGGCAGGCGCAGAACGATCGAGTGGCCGCCTGGCCCGAGGTCGTCCAAGGCTGCGCCCAGCACCTCGTTGAGGTCGACCGGGCGGAGGTAGAGATCGAGTGCACCGGCGTGCAAACGACTCACATCGTCGAGATCGGTGACCAACTGCGCCGCACGGTGCACCGCCGCGTGGGCAGCGTCCAACAACTGCGCCTCCTCCGGGGCAGGTTCGTCGGCCCGTCGGCGCCGCAAACGCACGAGCGCAGCTTCGGCCGTGTGCAGCGGAGCGTGCAGATCACGGCCTGCCGCGAGAAGCAGGGATGCCCGTGTGCGTTCGGCTTCGGCGAAGGTGTCCGTGCCGCCGGAATGTCCGGCGGCCTGCCCTCGGGCATGGGCCAACCCCAGTTCGGCGGCGCATGCGGCGAGGACGCGTTGGTCCTCCGTGCTCAGTCCTGAGCCACGAGCAGCCAGCGTGAGATTGTCGTCGACGGGGCTTTCCACATCCGCCTCGTAGGGCTTTTCCGGCGGCCGCTCCCCGGCGCTGGCGACCACATACCAGCGAGGCACGAGGGAAGATTCCGGATCCCTTTCGAGCAGGCTGATCGCGCTGAGGCCGAAGTTCTCCCGGATCTGCTCCACCAGTGCCGTCAGATCCTGGCCACGCATCATGGCGGCGGCCAGGCGGCTCAACGCCCTCGCTTCCGATGTCGCGCGTACGGCCTGGTGCGTACGCTGCGCAGCCGTTCCCGCTGCTGTGCCGACGAGAGCGGCCGTGGCGATGAAGACCACGAGCGCGGTGATCTCGTCGGGGTTTTCAATGGCCAGCGAGTGCACCGGTGCGGTGAAGTAGTAATTGGCAAGCAGTGCTGCGGCAACGGCGGCGAACAGCGCGGGGTAGAGCCCGCCGACCAGGGCGACCACGACGACGGCGAGCAGATAGATCACCAGGTCGCTGGGGAGGCTGAGGTGGCCGCGGAGCGCGGTCAGCAGGAGCGTCAGTACGGGCAGCAGCATCACGGCGCCGGCCAGCGCGGCCCAGTACCGTCTTGGGCCCGTGCCACGGCTCGGATGCGGAAGCCTCAGCACGGCCGACCCTGCTGCCTCCTCATGGGTGACGATGTGCACGTCAATGGGGCCGGACCCCTTGATGGCCCGCTCTCCCACACCTGCTCTCAGGAGGGAGGCGAGACGGCCGTGCCGGCTCGCGCCCAGCACGATCTGGGTGACGTTCTCCGCCTCGGCGAACTGGAGCAGGGCGTCGACAACGTCCTCGCCGGTGGTCTGGTGGTAGCTGCCGCCGAGCGATTCCAGAAGGGTGCGCTGGGCGTCCAGCACCGCCGGGTCGGCACCGGCGAGCCCGTCCTCCGGGACCACGTGGAGGGCCATCAACTCGGTTCCGGGGGTACGAGCGCTGATCCGCGCGGCACGGCGGATGAGGGTCTCGCCCTCCGGCCCGCCGCTCAGGGACACCAGGATGCGCTCCCGGGTCTCCCAGGGAGCGACAATGCCGTGTTCCGCGCGGTATCGCTGCAACCCCTCCTCCACCCGGTCGGCGAGCCACAGCAGGGCGATCTCGCGCAGGGCGGTGAGGTTACCGACCCGGAAGTAGTGAGTGAGGGCGGACTCGATGCGGTCCGGTGGATAGATGTCGCCATGGACCATGCGGCGGCGGAGCACCTCCGGTGGCAGGTCGACCAGTTCGATCTGGTCGGCCCGGCGGGCGACCTCGTCGGGCAGGGTCTCCCGCTGTGTGACCCCCGTGATCTGCCGTACCACGTCGTTGAGGGATTCCAGGTGCTGGACGTTGAGCGTGGTGACTACATCGATGCCGACGTCCAGGAGCTCCTCCACGTCCTGCCATCGCTTGGCGTTTCGAGCCCCCGGAACGTTGGAGTGAGCCAGCTCGTCGACCAGCGCGACCTGAGGACGGCGGGCCAGCACCGCGTCGAGATCCATCTCGGTGAAGAGCGCACCGCGGTGGCTCAGCGTGCGGCGGGCCAACATCTCCAGACCGTCGGCCATGGCCACGATCGGCCGACGCCCGTGCGGCTCGACGAAGCCGACGACCACGTCCGCGCCCCGTGAACGCAGCCGCTGCCCCTCGGCGAGCATGGCATACGTCTTCCCGACCCCGGGGGCGGCCCCGAGGTAGATCCGCAACCGTCCACGTGCCACCGGCGGCTCCTGCCCAGGTCACCCCATGTCGTGCTCGCGCCCTTCCATGGTGCGCGCCTCGAAGCCGATCCACTCGACGACAGCGTCCCGGATCCCCTTGGGTTGGTTGATACAGCAATGATCAATACTTCCTCGTGCAGATTTGGCGGATAGCCACCGGCGTCAAAGCTGGGTGAAAAGGCTGCGGGGCCGACATGATGAGCCGGCCCCGCAACTTGACTTCTTCCGGGCGGGGGACAAGGTGAAGTGCCCGCGCCGACCGAGGTGGGCCGGGTTCTGGCGCACTGCCCGGGCGGATCCGGCCATGCGCTGCCACGACGGCCCGGCCCGCAACAGGGAACCGGCCTGGACCACAGCAGGGGCATGCGGACTGCGCGCACGCACCGGCTGACACCGCCGAGCCCGCCGGGCGGGGTCCATCGCCGGGGCCACGCACGCCCCCACTGCACAGCCCGTTTCCGGCGAGCCCGGCAGGGGCCGAACCTGCACCGCCGTCGAGCACCGTCGTGGCGCGGATGGGACTGGTCGGGCTGGGGGTGCTTGCCGGTGCCGGAGCATTCGCCGGGGTCTTGGATCCGCAGCAGCTCGCGCCGGGCGCGTACGGGATGCGGGCGTTGCTGAACACACGACTGCGTAGTCACGACGACGTGCAGGGCGCCGCAATAGCGGACGGGTGGTCCCGGCGTGCCCGTCACCCAGTGCCAGGACACGGAGGAGCGTGAGCTGTTCGTCCGCGCCTTGGCCGGGGCGGGCTGCGACGGCCCGCGCATCGTGCTCGGCCTGCGCGCCGACTTCTACGATCAGGGCCTGAACGACTCACGGCTTGCCCGGATCGTCAAGTCCGGGCAATTCACCGTCGCCGCCATGTCCGACGAAGAACTGCGAGCGGCCGTCGAACGGCCTGCGGAACATGTCGGGCTGCGCCTGGAGGACGGGCTGTCCGACCACATCCTGCGCGAACTGCGCCAGGAGCGAGTCACCGAGGGCGACGCGGTCGCGCTGCCGTTCCTCGCCCACGCCCTGCGGCAGACCTGGGCCGGGCGCCGCGGTACCACGCTGACCTACGCCGTACCAGGCGGCGGGCGGGATCCGCACCTCCGTCGCCCGGACCGCCGACGAGGTCTACGACGTGCTCGGCGCCGACGACCGGAGCCGGCTGCGGGAACTGCTGCTGCGCTTGGTCCTGGTCGTCGACGACGGCGGCCGTACGGTGCGCCGTCGCGTCCCCGCGCGGGAACTCAACCAGGCCGCCGATCTGCTCGGACGGCTGGCTGCGGCCCGTCTCGTCGTCGTCGACCAGGACGAGGCGCAACTGTGCCACGACTCCCTGCTCAATGCCTGGCCACGGCTGCGGGACTGGATCGCGGAGGACCGGGCCGGACTACTCGCACGTCGAAGGCTCGGTGAAGCGGCCGACGGCTGGCACGAAGCGGGACGCCCGCAGAGCGGCCTGTACGGGGGCGATCAGCTGGCGTCGGCGCGCACCCAGCTCGCCGGAAGCGGCGGCACGCTGCCCATGCGTCCCGTCGAACGGGAGTTCCTCCGCGCGAGCGGTCGCGCGGAGCGCCGCACGAGGAACCTGCGCCGGGCCGCGGTCTCCGTCGTAACTGTGCTGGCCCTGCTCGCCACGACACTGGCCGTGTTGGCGCGCGGCGCGCAGCGGGACGCGGAAGGCCGCGAGACCGTCCTGCTCGCCAACCAGGTGGCAGCGCGGGCGGACGCCATGCGCGAACGCGATCCGCAGACCGCGTTGCGGCTCAGCCTGGCGGCGTACCGGGCGGCAGAGACGCCTGCCAGCCGGTCGAGCCTCTACGCGGCCTATATGACGGAGACGCCGGTGGAAGTCTCGGGCGGGCATCGCGAGCCGGTGCTCAACATCGCGTTCAGCCAGGACGGGGATGTGCTGGCGACCAGCCAGCGCCGCGGGCGGGTGCAGTTGTGGGACGTCTCCCGCCGGAATGTGCCCGAGAAGGCAGCGACATTGAAGCTGAAGGGCAGCGCGGCCATCGCCTTCCACCCGCGCACCCGTCTACTGGCGGCGCAGACGGCCACGGAGCTCGCCCTGTGGGACGTCACCGATCCCCAGCAGCCCGTGCGGCTCGCCGCGCGAAACATCCCCCAAGGCACCACGTACGCCCTGCGGTTCGCTCCGGACGGCCGCACGCTGGCGGCAGGCAGCGCCAAGGGGCGTCTGCGGCTGTGGGACGTGTCGAAGCCCTCGGCGCCGCTGCTGCGGACGGATCGCTCGGTGGCTTCTGCCGCGCTGATCTCGCTGGCGTTCCGCCACGACGGCCTGTTGGTCACGGGCAACGGCATCAGCGGGAAAGGCGCGGCGGAGCGGCCGACGGAGGTGCGGTTGTGGGACGCGCGCGATCCGGCGCGGACACGGTTGCTGGACACCGCCACGGCCCCCTCGGTGATGGCGGTCGCCGCCCACCCGACGCGGGATTTGCTGGTCGCGACCGGTGCGGAAGGGAGGATGGTCTGGTGGACGGTGGAGGACGGCCGCCGGCTCAAGGGCATCGAGCCCGAGGACGAGTGGGGCAGCGCATGGGGATATGGCGGTGACCTGCCCTCGCTGAGCTTCCGTCCGGACGGGGAACGGCTCGCCGCCGCGTACAACGGGGCCGAGGGAGGCGCCCGGCTCCGAGAGACGGTCGCAATCGGTGCGGAGTTGTTCGGATCCCAGGCGGATCTGGGGCCGGTCCACGGAGGCGAGCCGTCCCAGTCGGTGGCCTACAGCCCCGACGGACGCCATCTCGCCGTGGGTGACATGGGAGGCAAGGTATTCGTCTGGCCGCAGCGTGCTCCCGCACCCCGGCTCCTCGGGGCCATGACTGACGGGGACCCGGGCACCAGTCCGATCAGCGGCGACGGCACGCTCATGGTTGCCACGGGCACGGAGACCACCCAGGTCTGGGACCTCCGCAGCGCGGATACAGCCGAAGGGACCGATCCGCCTCTGCGGTTCGCGCTGCCCAAGCCGTGGGAGGCCCGCTACTTCCTCCCGGGGACCAACCATCCGGTGTTGCTGGCGCACCGATGGACGGAGGGCACACAGGACCATGCGTTCCGGCTGTGGGGACGGGAGGAGACCTCCGGTGCCGGGAACAGAGATCCCGGTCAAGGCCCTGGACGTGCGCACGGCGGTGTCCGCGGACGGCAGCCTCCTGGTCCTCGGCGGCTGGGCCACCGGCACGGTGCAGGTGTGGGACATACGCGACGTCCGCCGCCCGGTGCGGCGCGCAACGCTCCCCGCAGAGCCGGTCGCCGAGTGGGAGAGCCTGTTCTTCCTGGGTGACCGGGGGCTCGCGATCGTGGACCGGGGCGAACCGGGGCGGGGCAGGCCGATGGACGTGCGCATCTGGGACCTCACCGACCCCGCCAAGCCGGTCAAGGGCCGCCTCCTCAAGGACGCGGCCATGGGGCAGGCAGCGTACGTGCCCTCGACGCGGCTGCTGATGCACGACGCTCCCGCCCAGCGGACCCAGCTCTGGGACATGCGAGACATCCGCCGCCCCCGGAAGGCGGCCCTGCTGCACGCCGCGTCCGGCGGCTATCAGCCGGTCGGGAAAGGCGTCCTGGCAACGACGCTCACCGACGGAACCGTGAAGTTCTGGGACGTGAGCGACCCGTACAAGCCCCGGGACATGGAGGAGATGCGCTTTGATCGGGCCCTCACCGACATCAGGCCGTCGCCGGACCATAGGTGGGTCCTGACGGGCGACCCCTACCGCATCTGGGCGGCAGAGAAGGACGGCAGATGGCGTACACCGGCCATCGCCACCGTGGAAGGCGTGAAGGACCTGAGGCTGCTGCCCGACAGCAGCCCGTTCATGGCCGTGGTCCCGGACGACGACCCGGAAAGGCGGCACTCGAGGGATCTCACCTACCTGATCGACTTCGACACCGACCGGATCTACGACCGGCTGTGCAGCACCCACCCCCTCAGCGTCGAGAAGAAGCAGTGGAAGGCGCTGCTCCCGCACCTGGACCACCAGCAGTCCTGCGACTGACGCGCATCACGCCGCAGCCCATTCCCCCGTTCCCCATGCCCCCACAGAGATCCCCGGCCCCTTCGGCGCCGTGCGCGGCAGAGACGGCTGTCGGTGGTGATCGCATGCCGGTCGCGCTACCAGCCGCCGGGGGCACGACCGGGCCGGCAACTCACTGTTCACCGCCCGGGTACAGAAGTTCACCACAAGCAGACGAATACCTCGTCTACGACCACCTCCCCCTCCCCCATCGTGGCCACTTCCCCTCTACAACTCGGACCGGGTTGGCCTCTACCTCGACACCGTGTCCGTACGCCTGGACCTCGGCGCCGGACTTCCCGGCGCCGCTGCACCGGGCGCGGGACAGCAGTACGGCGGCGTACGAACACCGCGGCGTCCCCTTCGACGACCTGGTCACCGCGCTCAACCCGCGGCGCGACCCGAGCCGCAACCCGCTCTTCCAGGTGATGGTGGAGTACGAGAACGAAGGGCGTGTGGAATTCGACCCGCGAACCCACCACACCGCTGGAGAAGGCGCTGCACGATCTGTGGTGCGACGAACTCGACCTGAGCCGCGCTTGGGGGGCCACTCCTTCTTCGAGCCGGGCGGCCACTCCCTGAGCGCGATCCGGTTGGTGAACCGCATGGCGGCAGAGCCGGGCCAGGCCCTGCCCATGGCCGACTTCTTCCGCACCCCCACGATCCCAGGCATCGCAGCGGGGCTCGAACAGCCCAGCACAGCGGCCCCGGCCCCGTCCGTGCAGGCCCCCGCCACCGGCGAGGTGCAGGACACCGTGCCGATGACGGCCACGGCGTTCCGGTCCCCGCCCGTACGAGAGTGAAGGGGCAGGTAGGTCAGGCCGCGAGGTCCGGTACGCGGACCGGTTCACCCTCCCACCGCTTCGGAGCGTGGTGGCGTTGATCGCTCCGTCGCGGCGGTCGGGTGTGAACCGCGCCGCGTACCGGCTGTGGGCCGCCGCCCGCAGCCAGTACGCGTACCCGGCCCCCGGTGCGTCGATGGTGTCGATGCCGACACCAAAAGCTCCCGACGGACCGGTGCAAAGATCCACGTGCACAGGGACAACCTCGTAAGCCGTTGTCGCCACGGCCTCGCCGTCACGGCCATGGCCAGGACGGCGGCTGTCAGAGGTGGATGCGGTAGACGCGCCTGGTGTCTTCGTGTTCGGCGAGGCCCCAGAGGGAGCCTCCCCTGGCCCGTGGCTGGTAGCTGAGATCTTCCGGCCCCAGGGTGAGCCTGCCGCGCGGCGCGGTCATCTTATTGCCCCGGGGCCACTGCAGCCACAGACTTCCCTGCTTCGGCCCGTCCTTGGGCTTATCTGGGTCCACAGGGGCATTGGCCGAGTAGTAGGTCTGGTCACCGACACAGATCGCGCCCTGCACCCTGGGGATGCGCAGCGGCCAGGTGGAGACGGCCCGCTCGGCAGCGATGTAGCCGGCACTGTTCAGATTCCAGCGCACAGCCACGCCGTCGGGACTCGTCTCGAAGTACTCGCTGACGACGAGCGACTGCGTGGCCCCCTGGGTGCGGTCCAGAGACACCTGGGAGTACGCCAGGTCGGCCGACCAACTGGCCGGCCGGTACACATGATGCAGGGGCATGACATACCGGTAGCCGTGCGCGTAGTACTTCTTGTCCCCGGCGTGATAGCCGCACCAGTTTTTGGCGTGCTCCCGGGTTTTCTCCGTCGACCCACGCGACACCTTGAGCATCCTGGTGGTGTCGAAGACATACAGGCCCCGGTTCCTGTCCGCCACGTACAGCCACTTCCCTACCCAGGCGATACCCCCGGCGTGGAGAGTGGTGACCTTGAAACTGAAGGGCTCGCCCGACTCCTTGGTCGGCTCGACCAGCAGGACGTGGTCGTACCGCGGGCGGCTCGACGACCGGGTGCGGGTGACGTCGATGACGGACACCTTGGCCCCCTGGTTCCCGACCGTCTGCTTGTCGTACCAGGAGACGAGGGCGACCTGCTTTCCCCCACGCCCCGGCACGGAGCCGCCATAGGCGTCGTGGCTCGTGGTGATGCCCTGTGGGTACCACCGCTTACCGCGGGCGTCCTCGCGGTACTTGGACCTCGCGTCCCACCCAAAGGCGAAGTCGAATCGGTCTGGCTTCGGGGCGGAACCCGGGCCGTCGCGCCAGTCACCGGGCGCCGAAGCGCGCCGCTCGGCCCGCTCGAGCACATCGTCGACGAGGTCGGCCACACCAAGCCGCTGCCTCGTGATCAGCCCCTGCGTTGCGGCTGCCCACGTCGTGCCGGTCGGCGCGCCGTCACGGTCGTACATCCTCAGCCCATACTCCGGCTCCGCCGCCCGCGCCACGGACGGTACGAGCAACCCACCGGCCGTCACCGCGAGGGGAACAGCGGCGATACCCTTCAATAACGCTCTGCGTGTGGTGTCCATGCCGAGCGACGGTAAGGGCGAACCGGCCGTTCCGGCCCTGCCTGCCCTGTCCGGGACATGTCCGGGACGTACAGCGCTGGCGCCCTGGGGTCCCTGCCGTCCGCTCGTCGCCCGCGGCCTGGAGAGACTGCGTGCCGGCCGGGGCACAAGCGGTTGCCGTGCCGGTCGAGCCGGTAGGCGGCGAAGTGGTCGGCGTTGGTGTCGACGCCGATCACGCCCCGGGCGCGGGCGGCCTCCGATGGGATGTTCTGTTCTGCACGACGGGGCGTTGCGTGGTCGTCCACCGCGGCGCCCGCGGCGGACTTCAACCGCACAATTCAGTGGGGCTGTGAAGCATCCAGAACCCGGAATAGCCCTTTTGAAGCAACACGCGAGCCACGCTTCTCGGTACAGACACTTCCTGTAAACCTCCGTGCTCTTATTATCCACGGAGGTGAAGACCTGATGAACGAACTTCCCCAGGGCGACACATACCACAGGCTGTCATCGGCGCCGGCACGGCGACGCATGCTGAAAGCTGCTGTGCTGGCGCCCACGCTGACCGGGCTGGGAGCACATGGTGCGCAGGCTGGGACGGTATGGCCGACCAATGCGCCCCAGCACAATTTGGTCCAACCTGTCCCCACGACCGAGGCGTACTGGCAGCCGGTCGCAAAAGTGCTGGGTCGGGCCGGCAGTCTCTTGCGCGGAACCGTCTACCGCACCCGATTCCCCCGGGGCGACCTGCATGTCGTCTCCCACCGTGTGACCGTCTCACCCGGCCTCGCTCTGAGTTCCCACATTGCCTTTCTCCGCTATTCCGACGGCAGCGTGATGACCATGGGCGATTTGACCCTCGCCGAGCACGAACTGCAACACGTGAGCGATGCCCTGCAGGCACACGGAATCGAGCAGACCGCTCTGCACAAGCACCTGCTCGCGCACAGCCCCGATGTCTGGTGGGCCCACTTCCACGGCCACGGCCATGATCCGGTGCGGCTCGCTCGCGGGCTGCGCACGGCAATGGACCTGACCGCGAGCCCGCCCGCCACGCGCCCGACACAGCCTGCTCCGGTGGATCTGGACACTGCCGGGATCGATGCCGCGCTGGGCGTCAAGGGCTCCAACGACGGTGGAACGTACAAATCCGTATTCATGCGACGCGAGACCATCACAGACAACGGCATGGTGCTTCCCCCGGGCTTGGGCTCGACCACTGCCTTCAACTTTCAACCACTTGGTGGCGGCCAGGCAGCGCTCAGCGGCGACTTTGCCGTGATCGCCGACGAGGTTCAAGGCGTTCTGAAAGTACTGCGGCGGGGTGGTATCAACCTCGTAGAACTGCACAATCACGGACTGCGCGACAAACCGCGCCTCTTCTACATTCACCTCTGGGCCGTAGGTGACGCTGTGCGACTGGCAAAAGCTCTGCGTCCCGCGGTGGTCATCACCAATGTCGCGCCGGCCGACTCGGAACGGGACCCGTCGTGACGCCGTAGCTCTCTCCACGCAGCGTGACCGGCGCGAAACATCTCGTTGCCCGTTCATCCGATGGCTGTGGTGCTCCCGGTGCGGGAAATCGGGAGCACAGTAAACAATATTTCCCCTGATCAAATGCGCGACAGGTCAACCATTTGAACGTACGCTGCGGCACGGCTGCGCCACAGCGGCGAGCCACACAGGAAGGCAGCCCTGGGTGGCCGGATCGGGAACGCCCACGGGCTCTCGTGTCCGGCGCCCTCCGCCGCGCATGCCACCGTGGCCACGTCGCGGGCCGGTGTCGTACTGCTTCAACTGCCGAAGGCCGAGACCGCGCGAGACCCCGGCAGGCGTGCGCTCCTTCACGGGGGCGGCGAGACAACTACCGTATGTTTACTGTCGATTGCCTGCGGTCAACAGGCGCAGGCGGGGGAAAGACTGGCGAATAGCCATGCCGACGCATGGTCGCGCGTCGCGCAGGTTGCCCCGGAGCGGTGCACGGGACGACTCTGGAGGAGGCGGCATGGCCTGAGGCTCGGGGAACTCGGCATCAGGCTGTGCATCCGGAGACGATGGAGAGGTGCCGACCGTGGACGGTCGGGAACCTGTGGGAAAGCAGCCCGGCGCGAGTGGCCACTGGGCTGTGCCGCACACCGCGGACATACAGGTGGAGGCGTGGTCACCGACGCCCGAGGGCTGCATCGGCGAGGCTGTACACGCGATGCTGGAAGGCTTCGCCGACACGTCCGGGGCCACAGTCGTCGGGGAACGCGAATACACGGTCACGGCCGAGTCCGACGAGGCTCTCCTGGTGTCCGTCCTGGAGGAGGTCGTCTACCGGATGGATGCCGACGGTGAGATCCCGCTCGATGTGGAGGTGGGGGCGATCCGGTCGGCGGGGGACGGCCGGGGCCTGTGCGTCCGCTTCCGTATGGCCGATGCCGACACCGCCGTGGCAGTCGGTGCGGTACCGAAGGCCGTTTCGCTGCACGACCTGCAATTGCGGGGCGGGCCTGGCGGCTGGACCTGCCGGGTGACCCTCGACGTCTGAGTGCAGGGCAGGGGAAGGGAAAGGATCATGGCGCTCACGGTGGCACTGGCAGGCGACACCATGCTCGGGCGCAGCGTCGCCGAGGAGCTGCGCCGCTCGCCGGTGCCGGGGACGCTGGTCTCCACGGGGGTCAGGGAGGCGCTCGCGGAGGCGGACCTGTTCGTGCTCAACCTGGAGTGCTGTGTCTCCGACCGCGGGCACCGGTGGCCCGACCCGCGAAAGGCCTTCTTCTTCCGCGCTCCCTCCGCCGCCGCGAAGGTGCTGGCCGACCTGGGGGTGAACTGCGTGACGCTGGCCAACAACCACGCCCTGGACTACGGGTTCGACGCCATGGCCGACACCCGCACCCTGCTGGTCGGGGCGGGAGTCCACGCGGTCGGCGCCGGGGCGGACGTACGCGCGGCCCGGCAGTTCGCGGTGCTGGAGGCGGGCGGCGTGCGGCTGGCGGTGGTGGGTGTCACGGACGACCCGGAGGAGTACGCGGCCGGGGAGGACAGTCCCGGTGTGGCCTGGGCCGATCTCCGGGCGGGGGTGCCCGGCTGGCTGACGGAGTCGGTGGGCCTGGCCGCCGCGACGGCGGATGTCGTGCTGGTCACTCCGCACTGGGGCCCCAACATGACCTCCCGGCCGCCGCCCCACGTCTCGGCCGCGGCCCCGGAGCTGCTGGCGGCGGGAGCGACGCTGGTCGCCGGACACTCCGCCCATGTCTTCCACGGGATCGCCGACCGGATCCTCTACGACCTGGGCGACTTCGTCGACGACTACGCCGTCGACCCGCTCCTGCGCAACGACCTCGGGCTCCTCTTCCTGGTGACCCTGGACGGGCCGGATGCCGCACACCTGGCCCCCATCCGGGTGGAGGCGGTGCCGCTGGCACTGGACTTCTGCCACACCCGCCTGGCGCGCGGCGAGGACCGGGATTGGATCCGCGAGCGGCTCACCACCGCCTGCGCAGAGTTCGGCACCGCCGTCGCCGATCGGACCGGACGGCTGACGGTCGACTGGAGGTGAGCGACGTGGAGATCGCACTGGTGGAGAGGAGCCCGTACCGCTTCCGAATCGAGCAGCGGGAGCCGATGCGCGTACCCGGGGTGGTGTTCGCCTCGCGGGCGCTGCTGCCGCAGGCGGCGGGAGACAAGGCGCTGGAGCAGGTGGCGAACGTGGCTACGCTGCCCGGCATCGTCCGCGCCTCCTTCGCCATGCCCGACGTCCACTGGGGCTACGGCTTCCCGATCGGCGGGGTGGCCGCCACCGACATCTCCCACGGCGGGGTCATCTCGCCCGGGGGCGTCGGGTTCGACATCTCCTGCGGCGTACGACTGCTGGCCGCGGGTATCGACCGCGAGGCGCTCGGCCGCGACCGGATGCGGCGGCTGATGGATATCCTCGACACCACCATCCCGCGCGGCATGGGGCGCGGCGGTCTGTGGAAGCTGTCGGGGGCCGGGGAGATGGACGAGTTGTTGGTCGGCGGCGCTCGGTACGCGGTCGAGCACGGCCACGGCGTGCCACGCGACCTCACGCGCTGCGAGGACTTCGGCGTCCTGGAAGGCGCGGCCCCGGGTCAGGTGAGCACGCGCGCCGTCGAGCGCGGTCTCCACCAGGTGGGAAGCCTCGGCTCGGGCAACCATTTCCTGGAGGTCCAGGCGGTGGACCAGATCTACGACCCGGCCACCGCAGCGGCCTTCGGGCTGCGGGTGGGCCAGGTGTGCGTCATGATCCACTGCGGCTCGCGCGGCCTGGGACACCAGGTGTGCACCGACCACGTGCGCGTGATGGACCAGGAACTGCACCGGCACCGCATCCAGGTCCCGGACCGGCAGCTGGCCTGCACGCCGGTCGACTCGCAGCGGGGTCGCGCCTACCTGGGGGCGATGGCGGCAGCCGCCAACTACGGCCGGGCCAACCGCCAGCTGCTGTCCGAAGCCACCCGCCACGCCTTCGCGACGGCTGCGGGAGTCGGTCTGGAGCTGGTCTACGACATCTCGCACAACACCGCCAAACTCGAGACCCACGAAGTGGACGGTGTGGCACGTCCACTGTGCGTCCATCGCAAGGGCGCGACGCGGGCGCTGCCGCCCGGCGACCCGAGCCTGCCCGAGGACCTCGTCCGGGCGGGCCAGCCGGTACTGGTCCCCGGGACGATGGGCACCGCCTCGTACGTGATGGTCGGTCTGCCCGGCAACGAAGCCTTCCACTCCGCCTGTCACGGCGCCGGCCGGGTCTGGAGCCGTCACCACGCGCTGCGCATGGTCCGTGGGGAGCGGCTTCGCGGCGAGCTGGAGGCCCAGGGCATCACCGTGCGCCCCTCCTCATGGCGCGGTCTCGCCGAGGAGGCGCCGGACGCTTACAAGGACGTCGACGCGGTGGCCGCCGTCACCGAGGGCGCCGGACTCGCCCGGCTGGTCGCCCGGCTGGTGCCGCTGGGCGTTGTCAAGGGATGAGCCGGTACGGAGCGGGAGACGGGCGCAGTCTCCCCGGAGGAACTGGTCCGTGCGGTGCGCACGGCCAGGCTCCGCGTCCAGTGGCTACTGGGTGAGCTCCGCGCGCTTCGGCAACAGCACGCGGACTGACCAAACCTTCGAACATGCTCCGAGCAGCCGGTACAGAGGCATGGATCCCTGGCGCGCCGAAGCGGCGGTCACGGTGCTCCGGTGGTGAAGCCGCTCGCGCCTCGACGGATCGCGAGTAGCGTGGAGCGTGGATGCAGGGTCGGCAAGAAGTCCGGTCGAAAGCCGGGAGTAATGATGACAGATCGACATCCTGCACCTTTCGGAAAGCGTCGGGCAAAGGAGCCCACCTCGTCGAGGGCATCGAGCAGCGGTACGTAGACGCAGCAACCGTGGGAGGAACGGCGATGTCGGCCGCAGATCCTGAAGTCATCGTGCAAGCCGGACCGGTCCGGCTCCACGGGCAGCTCTGTGTTCCCGAAGGGGCCACGGGCATCGTGGTGTTCGCCCACGGCAGCGGCAGCAGCCGACACAGCCCGCGCAACCGCTTCGTCTCGACCTCGCTGAACAAGGTCGGCCTGGCCACGCTGCTGTTCGACCTTCTCACGGCGGAGGAAGAACTGAACCGCGCCCACGTGTTCGACACCGCTCTACTGGCCCGTCGCTTGGCCGACGCCACCCGCTGGCTGCTCGACCGCCCCGAGACCCAGGGCCTCGCGGTCGGTTACTTCGGCGCCAGTACCGGCGCGGCCGCCGCGTTGCGGGCAGCGGCGGAGCCGGACTCCCGTGCCGTGGCAGTAGTCTCCCGCGGCGGCAGGCCCGATCTGGCCGGGCCCCGCCTGCCGGCGGTTGCCGCACCCACGCTGCTCATCGTCGGAGGCGAAGACGAGGTGGTACTGGACCTCAACCGCCGGGCCCAGGCACTGCTGCGCTGCGAGAGCCGGCTGGCCGTGGTCCCTGGAGCCTCTCACCTGTTCGAGGAGCCTGGTGCTCTCGAAGAGGTGGCGGACCTGGCCAGAGAGTGGTTCACCGGCCACCTGGGTCGTGCAGAACGAGGAGTTTGAAGGTCGGCGCGCCGCGCGGACGGGCTCGCTCCCCCATCGATCGACGTAGAGCAAGGCCCTCGACGATGCGGGCCGAGGCCATCTGTGCAACCCGCTTGACTACCCGCATCACTGAGTTGCTCCGCCCGCACAACCATCCGGCCGCGACACGGGCGCCCCCGCGTCAGTAACTCCAACAACCCGAGTTACACCGTTCGTTTGGCTCTGTTCCGTAGTCGGTGGTGACGGAGGGCTAGGGACGTCCGAGGAGGATGCGGTGCCGGGCTACAGGCAGGACACACACCGACAAGCCCATCGGCGCGTCACGAAGGAGCCGGACCACCCTCCGGAGAGACTTTCGCCATGACCGACGCAACGAAAGCAGTTCTCGAGGGCGGCCCCGACGATCTTCCTGAACGGATCGTCCCCATCACCACGCCCGGCACCGACCTCAAGATCCCGTTCCGTGGCGGATACGAACACTTCAAAGCCACGACACGCCACCAGGAAACCGCACAGGGCCCTTTGCCCGTCTACGAATGGTGGGAGCGCACAGAAATCCCAGGGTAACGAGCTCGTAAGGTCTGTTCCGTAACCGCCCCTCGCCGTCAGGACCTGCGCATACGCACAAAGCCGTACCAGGAGCGCTTCCTCGGCAGCCGGGCCCGGTAGTGACCCGCCCCTCAATAGGCATCCAGGGCGGCGCGAGGGCATTCCTCCGGTTCGCAGCCATTATCGACCGCTCACCCGAACCGCGCGGCGACCTGGACGTGTGCCCCGGGTTCGATCCACCAGAATCACTCGCTGATATGCGTGATGACGGCGACGACTTCGGGGCGAACCGCGAGTCCGTCCAATCAGGTGGTCGGTGCGCCCGGCGTCTGCGGGCCCGGCCTGACCGGTCGGTTTCGGGCCGGACGCGGCCCGGGCCTTGATTCCGGGCCGCACGGTGGCCCGCCGCGCCGACCGGCACCGCTCCGGCCCCGATCGGCCCCACGCCGCGGAACATGCAATCGAACGGAACCCGGGCGGCGCGGCCTGCCCTCGGTGGTGTGGTCTGCGATGCCCCGCCGACTGCGTGCCGGGGGCCCGCAACGGCCGTACGATCCAGCACAACAGCCAGGGCCGGGCGCGGCCGTGGATGACAGGCGTTCAGGGCGGTGGCGTGCGTGCGACTGCTGCCCGGACTGTGTCAATGAATGACACGCTGCCACCAGGGTGAGCGGGTATCAGCAAGTCGCCTGGACAGGCTAATGGCACATCAATTCGCCCATTTGCAAAGAGCAGTTGACTGCTCATCAGATTATCAGGAAATAGCATATGGCGTACTTTTTGTACCTCGATCGGTGTCCCGACACCCACCTGCAACGTGTCCGATATGACAGGTATGGGGACCGTCAGTACGTTCAATCACGGGCCAGCTGCTCAGCCGGCCTCTCTGAGACAGGAGAAGTGACATGGTTACCCGATCCAACGTCGTTACCGCCGCCATCGCGGCCGCCGCGGCTCTGGCCGCCACCGGCATCACCTACGCCTCGGCCGCCACCACGGAGCCGGCCCAGGCAGCCCCTGTCGTCCAGCAGGCCACCGCCCCCGTCTCGGCTCTCAACGGTGGCGACTCCGGCAAGGGCGACGAAGGCAAGGACTACGACAAGGGAGGCAAGGACTACGACAAGGGCAAGGACTACGACAAGGGCCACAAGGACCGGGACCACTACAAGGGCCGGATCCACATCAACGAGCGCACCTACACCGACGAAAAGGGCGGCTGCATCACCGTCGTCAGCGGCCTCGGTTCCAAGAGCCTCAACATCCGCAACGACAGCCGCAGGACCGTCGAGGTCTTCCGTGGGGCCACTTGCGACAACGGCGCCCCCATCGCCACCGTCGGCCCCCACAGCTCCAGCGACGGCGTATTCCCCGGCCACGTCAAGGGCGGCGTGAAGGTCCGCAACGGAGTCGTGGGCAGCTTCCGCGTGATCGACCACCACTACGACGACTACAACGGCGACAAGGGCCACTGACCGAATCACCCGATCGACACAGAACCCCGGCCCGCCGGAATCGGGCCGGGGTTCCAGTCTGGGCGCCCGAACGGGACACCCACGTTCCAGGTGGCCCACACCTGACCACCGCCCGACGGCTGACACCTGCCACGCCATATTAATGCCGGACCACAAGGCACTACCGGCCAGGCGGCGGCAGCGTACGCGCCTCCGCCATTCGGCCCTCGGCAGGCCTCGGCAACCCGAGCGGCAGCGAGGCGGGCCTGCTGGAGCGGCGGGCCTCGCGTTCCGACCGCCGGGTGACCCATGCCGTTCTGACTCCCGCCGGGCTGTCCGCCGCCGATGCCTCCTCGACCCTGGCCGCCGCCCTGCGCCGACGAGGCGCAGGGCAGCGGCGCGGGCCGGGTTCAGGTCCTCGAAGTCCGCATCCTTGCCTTTATCGGGGTCGTACATGGGGTCGAGCGTCTGACCGGCGAACCGCTGCCCAACCAGACGCGTTCGACCTTTGCCATATGGCGGATCAGTCCCAGGAGTGTGAGGTTCGACGGCGCCGCCGTCAGTTCGGCAAGCTGCTCCCCGGTCAGGCCGGCGCACGTGTGCAACAGGGTGCTGCGGAACCATGCGAAATAGCCCGTAAGCATCTCCCGCTCACCGGCCACGAGTGAACCGGGTTGTGCGCCGCACATCAGGTGCTGTCCATGTCGTGCCCTGATCTTGCCTCGTACGCGCCGGATCGGGACACGGTTGCTGCCGTGTCGGCCAGTAGGTACGCGCGCACGCGGGGGTGCGCACGCATCGTCTCCGCGGACCGGCGCGCCTCGGCTCAGGCGCTCCCGACCGTCGTTCCGCGCGCGGCCGGCCGGCATTCCCCGGCGGGTTCGAGGAGGTTTCTTCGCAGTGCTGCCACCAATTCCTCGTCGACACGCAGGAGTTCGGCGGCGTAGCCACGGACGGAGCCGTGGGTTGCGGCGAGATCCGCCAGGAAGAACCGCATGATGTCGGCGGGCGCACGACCGTACCCGGGCCAGACCGGTTCCTGGCCGGCGTGGTCAGCCCGCCAGTCGGCCAGGAGCCGTTCGGTGGCGAGTTCGGTGAGGGTGAAGTCGGCGACGATGTCGTCCTCGGCCACACCGATCAAGGACAGGACGAGTGCGGCGAGCAGCCCGGTGCGGTCCTTGCCCGATGCGCAGTGGAAGACGACGGTGCCGCTGTCCTCTGCCGCGATCACGTCCAGGGCGCGGCGGAGCTCGGCGACGCCGTCGTGGGCGACCTCCGCGTACCGGTCGGCCAGGTAGCGTCCGGTCTTCACGTCCGGGCCCAGTGCCGCCTGGTCGTAGGGCCGGTGCTCGATGCTCAGGTGGTGGTAGCGCAGTCCCGCGGCGTCGGGCACGCGCCCCTTGGCGGCGATCTCCCAGTCGTAGCGCAGGTCGATGACCGTGCGGACACCGAGGGTCAGGAAGCGGTCCCAGTCCTCGCCGCGGAGCTTGCCCAGCGAGTCGGATCGGTAGAGCCGCCCCCAGCGGACCTGGCGGCCGCCGTGCCCCTGATATCCGCCGATGTCACGGAAGTTGTGCAGCCGCTCGAACGCTATGTGTCTGTTCACGATGCAGCACTCTAAGCGGATGCAACCGTACACGTGCAAGCGTTGCCGGTGCTCGGCCATGGCCGGGTCGCCGCGCCGTGTCGGCTCCGAGTCGGCGCCTGCGGCGGGGCTGAGTCGAGAATGCAGGCGTGTCTACTCCCACCCTCCCCGCCGGACGCGATCCACGTGGCGAATGGACCCTGCTGCTTCTGTCGGCCGCCTCCGGGGCAGCGGATGCGTTCGTCTTCATCTGTGTCGGCCAGGTCTTCGCCGGGGTGATGACCGGAAATCTGGTGCTGCTGGGTGCTTCCGCCGCCGGTACCGGGGAGCACGGGGTGGCCCTGCGGGTCGTCACCGCGCTCGTTTCATACAGTGTCGGGGTCATGTGCGGTGCGTGGATGAGCGAGCGATTGCGGTGGCCTCTGCCGGTGACACTGCTGATCGAGGTGGCGCTGCTCACGGCGGGGGCTGTGCTCTGGGCGCTGGACCTGGTCACCTCCGACGGGGGCCGGCCCGGACTGCTGGTGATCATTGCCGTGGCCATGGGGATTCAGGGCCGTATCCGCACGACGCCCACCAATTACTTCACCGGAACGCTCACGTCTCTCGTCGGCCGGACGACGCTGCGGTCGTGGAACCAGGGGGACGGCTGGGCAGCCGGTCGGCTGATCGCGGTCGTGGCGGGCGCGGCTGTGACTGCGGTGGCGGTCCGGTTCTGGCCGGGTGGCACAGCTGTGGTGGCCGTGGTGCCGGCGGTGGGTGCGCTGCTGGTCGAGTCGGTGCCCAGGAGCCTGCGCCGGGGCTGACGGCTGCCGCACATGGGGCGAGGAGAAGCCCCGGCCGGATCGGGGGAATCCAGCCGGGGCAGCTTTGGTGTGGTCGCGATGCGCGACCTCCACATATAGGTGAACGGCAATCCACTGTGTCCCGTTCCCAGGAACCCGCACCCCGTGCTGTGATTCACCCCACGGAACCGGGCTCCTGGCGGTACGGATCAGTTGCCGGGCGTCGCCTGGCTGCCGTAGCGGCGGTTGAACTGTTCGATACGGCCGGCCGCGTCCAGCACCTGCTTGGTCCCGGTGTGGAAGGGATGGCTCGCCGACGAGGTCTCCACGTCGATGACGGGATGGCTCCGGCCGTCCTCCCACGTCGCCCGCTCAGCCGCGCTCGCGGTTGCCCGGGCAGGAAGGCAGCCCCGGCGACGCGGTCACGGAAGATCACCTGTCGGGAGACGGGGTGGATACGGGGCAACGCCGCCCATGCCCAACGACGGGGCGACTCGCGAAGCCGGAAGGCCGCATCGCCAGGCCCGGCGCACTCCGAGCCGCACACCGGAGCACCGCCCGCGGTGGGGCTCCCTCACATATGCCCCGATCCGACCGGGCGCGCCGTGCGGGAACGGCGCGCGCGGGCGCGCAACCGTCTGCGCGCGCCGGGTGAATTGCGTCAACGCTCGTTGACAGCAGTGCTGTTCGAAGGACCGGAGCCCTGCACAGCGCCTCTGGCATATGCCAGAAGCAACTACGCATCGAGTGTTGCCAAATCCCTTACGGGCTTCCGCAGCCTGTGCAAAAGTCGTCTACGGTCCACCTTCAGACCTGGTCGTGCCGCGCCTGTATCGGAGTACGAGATGCCGTCCCATCTGTCCGCGGACCGCCCCGCCCCCCATCCACCCGAACGCGATGTCGTCGACGCGTTGATCAACCGGACCCGTCGGCTGCGTGGTGATATGGATGCCGTGCGCCGGGACGCCGGGCTGATCGACGAGGAAGACCCGCAGATGCGCTGGCAGCGCGCGCTCTGCGATCTGGCGGTCCATCACCTCGACGATCTCGGCACACATCTGGGACAGCTCAGGGAAGGCCTTGAGCCGGAAACGCAGGAGACGCCGGAAACATCGCAACAGCCCACCGGCACATCGACGCAGGACACCGCGGAGAAGGCCTTCGACGAGCCGCAGCCCGGTTCGCTGATCGGCCGGGTGGGCAGCGCCGAGTGGAATCTGCTGACCGACGAGGTCATCTGGTCCGAGGAGCTGTTCCAGATCTTCGGCAGGTCCCCCGACGCGGGTCCTCTCTCGCTGGACGACCTCCCGTCCATGCTCCTCCCCGAGGACCAGCCCCTGCTCACCGCTCTGGTGACGGACTGTCTGGTCGACGGCAAGCCGATAGACGGCGAATTCCGTATCCTGCGTACCGACGGCCGGATGCGCACGCTCCACATGATGGGCGAGCCGGTCCTCGACGCGGATGGGTGCACGGCCTCCATGTGGGCGGTCCTGCGCGATGTCAGCGAACTGCGGCGCAGCCAGCAAGTGGCGCACCGGACCCATGACTCACTACGGCGTCGGCAGCACATGGCACGGACCGAGCACCGGATGGCGGTCGAGCTTCAGGAGGCCGTGCTCCCCCCGTGGCGGGGCCCGCTGCGGCTTCCTTCGCAGGGAGCGGGCGCACTGGACATCGCGGCCCACTACATCCCCTCGAAGTCGAGCTCCCTGATCGGCGGTGACTGGTACGACGCGCTGGAACTGCCGGACGGCAGGACCGTCCTCACGGTCGGTGATCTGACCGGCCACGGTATTCAGGCCACGTCGGCCATGGCGATGTTGTTGGGCGCGCTGCGCGGGATGGCTGTGGCCGGCATCGAGCCGGGGGCCCTGATGGGGCACCTCAATCAGTTACTGGAATCCTCCGTCCAGCCCGCTCTCGGCAGCGCGGTGTGCTGCCGCTTCGATCCGGCCGCCGGCACCCTGGCCTGGGCACAGGCGGGGCACCCCGCACCGCTGCTGTTCCGCAATGGAAAGGGGCGCCCGCTGCTGCCGCCGGACGGGGTTCTGCTCGGCGCGGCTTCCGGGGTCGCGTACGAGCAGGACGAAGTACACCTGCTGCCCGGTGATGTGCTGGTTCTGCACACCGACGGGCTGAACCGTCACAGCGACCGGGGTGCCGGCCCGGACGCGCTGCTTGCTCTCGCACCACACATCGCCCAGGCCCGTACGGCACAGGAGTGCGTACGGACAGTTGTCGCGGAGTTCGATGACACCGAACGCCTGGACGACGCGTGTGTACTGATCGCCCGTATCGGGGTGTAGGACACAGCGACACCACGCGCACGAAGAGACGAAGACACGAGAGATGGACACCGGACACGGCGCAGTACGCAGGGGGCGGGCCGCCTACGAGGGCAGTGCTCGGACAGCCGGTGGCCGGGCTGTGGATGGTGGTCGGACAGTTGATGACGGGCGTGCCCTCATCGTGGCGCCCGCATGTCAGATCTCCGACAAGCGCCTGGGCTGCTTGATGATGGAGCTCTGCGGCAGCGAGATTTTGATCTCCTCGCGCAGGTCATCGATCTTCGCGTAACCCGCGAACTGGCCTGTCAGCCGGTACATCTCGCGCAGCCGGTCCCAGGTGCGGTGCGAGGAGGTCTCCCCCATCGTCACCAGGGCGAGCCGCGCATAGCGGTCGGCCTGCTCGGGATCATCGGCGATGAAGCACGCCGAGGCAAGTGAGATGTAGTCGAAGATCTTGGACCGCTGGCGCCCGTTGACCCGAAGCTCCAGTGCCTGCTTCGCATGGCGCTGAGCCACGACAGCCACCGACGGATCGTGTTCGGCGAGCGTACGGAACGCCAGGGCCTGCATGCCGTGGAGATCCGCCTCGTCGAACATCTGCATCCAACTGGGGGGCGGTACATCGCCCTTGTCCGAGACGAAGAGTTCCTCGGCCTTTCCGAGCGTGCGCCGCATCGCCTGGCCGCGGCCCATGGACGCCTGTGCCCAGGCCTCGATGGTATGCAGCATCGCCTGGGTACGCGGCAGAACCGTGTCGCCAGAGCCAGACTTGGCCAGCTTCATCAGGTCCAGGGCGTCGTCGGGGCGGCCCAGGTGGATCATCTGACGGGCCGCCCTGGAGAGAGCCTCACCCGCACGCGGGCGATCGCCGCCCTCACGCGCCGCGTGCGCCGCGATGACGAAGTACTTCTGGGCGGTGGGTTCGAGGCCGATGTCGTGGGACATCCATCCGGCGAGCACCGCGAGGTTGGCGGCGACGCCCCAGAGGCGGCGCTGCAGATGTTCGGGGTGGCGGTAGGCGAGCATGCCGCCCACCTCGTTGAGCTGGCCCACCACGGCCTTGCGCTGGAGTCCGCCGCCCCGGGACGCGTCCCAGGCACGGAACACCTCGACGGACCGTTCGAGTGCCTCGATTTCGTCCGATCCGATGGGCGCGGCCTCGTACCGGTCGAAACCGGCAGGGTCCGCATGCAGAGGGTCGTCGATCCGTGGAGCATCGGCCGCCAGCACAGGGTCGGTGTGCAGCCAGTCGTGCATGGGGCCGGTGATGGTCGATCCTGCGGCGAGCGCGGCGCCCGCGCTCACCAAGCCGCGTCGGTTGAGCATGAGGTCCATTCCCGTGAATTCGGTGAGGACCGCTGCCGTCCGCTCGGGCGCCCACGGCAGTCCATCGGGATTGTGCTGCGTCCCGACCTCTCGCCGCTTCCCCACACGCCCGCGCCGGCCGAACCCGAGGTCCTCGATGGTCACGACACGACCGAGCCGCTCGGTGAACAGGGCAGCCAGCACTTTGGGCACGGGATCGCGGGGGGACTCCCCCATGTCGATCCAACGCCTCACCCGCGAAGTGTCGGTGGCCAGCTGCGGGTGGCCCATGGCCGCCGCCTGCCGGTTCACCATTCTCGCGAGCTCGCCCTTGGACCAGCCGGCAAGGCCGAACAGGTCGGACAGGCGGGTGTTGGGTTCTCCGGTCACGTCAAGCCCCCAGGTTCTCGGCTGTGTCGACAGTAGCCCCCTGTCAGATGCCTTGCGACTATTCGCCAGGGTTCGCCAGGGTGCGCCAGATGGTCTGCCACCCGCGGGCCGGTGTCAGGTAGGAAAGCGCCACCCCGCCCGGCAGCCCTAGGTACTCCCCAGGGTGCCGACCGGCCGCCGGCCGGGGCGGTGCACGCAACTTGTCGGCGCGCGAAGGGATCTGTCTCGCCCATGTACACAGCATCGTCCTCCGTGACCGCCCCGCCCCGGCCGCTTCGTCCCCTGGGGGCGGGTGGCGGGCCGTACCTCGCTCCGCATGCCGCTCCGTCGGCACCCGGCGCGGTCCGGCCGCGGCGGCCGGCGGGGCTGGGCAGCCCACCGGTCAGCGGGCGGCTGGACCTGTCCGGCCCGCAGGGCGCTCAGCTGAGGATGGCGATCGCCTCGGTGTACCGGATCTGCCCGGAGTTCAATCCCGTGCAGGTGCTGCGTCGCAGCGGCCGTTCGGTACTGCTTGTCGGCTCCACCGGTCGTACCACCGCGGTCGCCAAGTGCTTACTCGACCACTCCCCGGCGTGGTCGGAGCGGTTCCGGCACGAAATAGCTGCATATCGTGCGTTCGTCCGGCACCGCCCGCCGGTGCGGGTGCCTCGGCTCATCGCGGCCGACCCGGAGAACTGCACGTTGGTGATCGAGCGGATGCCCGGCCGGGTGGCGGCGCTGACGAGGCACCCGTCGGAGGGGCCGCCCCGTGCCGATGTGCGGGCCGCGCTCGGTGCGATCAGCCGGGTCAACGCCTGGCGGCCGGCTCCGGGCCTCTTCGACGCGCCGCTGGACTACGCCTCGCGGATCGCCCGCTATCACGAGCTGGGGCTTTTCACCGACCGCGATCTGGGCGATCTGCAGAAGCTGCTGCACGGTCTGGCCCACGCGGGCGGGCGCCAGGGCACGGGGCAGTTCTGTCACGGTGACGCGCTGCTCTCCAACATCCTGCTGTCGCCCACGGGTCCGGTGCTGGTGGACTGGGAACACGCGGGCTGGTACCTGCCGGGCTACGACCTGGCGACGCTCTGGGCAGTCCTGGGCGAAGCACCGGCGGCACGGCGTCAGATCAGCCAGCTGGCACAGGCCGCGGGGCCTGCGGCGCGGGATGCGTTCCTGGTGAACCTGATGCTGGTGCTGACTCGGGAGATCCGTACATACGAGACGGCTGTCCAGCGAGCCATGCGGGAGTCGGCGCCCGCGGGAGCCGGTCAGGACCGGCCGGGTGTGCTCTCGTCGAGCGAGGAGCAGCGGCTGCTGTTGCGCCGGCTGCACGACGACTGCGCGATGGCCCGCCGGGCCGTGCGTGCCGCGGTCGGCACTCGCTGACCCTGGCCCGGGTGCCCGGGGGGGCGCGCGCTGCGGGGCCGGTGCCGACACACCGGGCCCCGCAGCGCGCTGTCGTGTTGTTTTCTCCGGTTGTTTCCTCCGGCCCGCGGGCAGTCGGTCAGGGGCTCTTGAAGTCGACTGCGTCCACGTCGAACGAATTGTCCTGCGGGGACGTGAAGACGAGATACAGCTTGTGGGTGCCCTTCAGTTCCTGGACGGGCACGGCCGGGGTTGCCTGATAGTTGTCCCAGCCCCCCGTGTTGGGGACCGGGGTGGTGGCGAGCAGAGGACCGTCGGGAGCGTCCGCGCGCAGTTCGATCGCGCCGACCCCGTACGGTGAGGAAAGCTGGTAGCTCACCGTGCCGATGCCTTCGACGCTCATCGGGTCGAAGGCGACCCAGTCGCCGTTGGAGACGTCTCCGATCCGTTTGCCGTTCTCGGCACCTTCCTGGGCGATGATCCGGGTGCCGGACTGGGCGTCGTAGTACTCCGCCTGCTTGTGCTTCGGCTGGAGCACGGCGCGACCGTAGCCGGTGAGGGCGGAGACGCCGTCGCCGCCCTTGTCTGTGTACTTGGCGTTGAGTACGTAGGTGAGGTCCGCGCCTTCGGGGTGGCCGCCCAGGTCTCCGGTGTCCACGGTGCCTTCACAGCCGGGGATGTCGGTGGTGGGGTGCTCGTGGTCGTCGTGTCCCAGCGCCGGGTTGACGGTGACCTTGGAACAGTCGACCGGGCCGTCCTCGGGATCGGTGACCGTGACCTTGTACGGGATCTTGTCGCCGAACTCGATGAGTTTGCCGCTGACCGGGAAGTCGATGGTCACCTTGGGGGCGGTGTTGCCGACGGTGACGGGGATGTTGGCGTAGCCGGACTTGCCGGTGGAGTCGGTGACTTTGAGCTGGGCCGCGAAGTCGCCCTTGACCGTGTAGGTGTGGCTGGGGTTCGCTTCGGTGGATTCGTAGGTACCGTCGCCGTCGAAGTCCCAGGCGTAGCTGAGCGTGTCGCCGTCGGGGTCGTTGCTGCCCTCGCTGGAGAAGTCGACGTTCAGTGGTACGGGGCCGTCGTTGGCGGAGGCGGCGGCCTTGGCGATCGGCGCACGCTGTCCCTGTGCGTAGTCGATGCGGTAGAGCCCGGAGTCGTTGTTGCCGCCGCCGAAGGAGCTGCCCCATTCGAGGACGTAGAGCGAGCCGTCGGGGCCGAACGTCATGTCCATCGGCTTGTTGAACTTCTGGGAGGACAGGAAGTCATTGATCTTCAGGACCTTCTGGTCCTTGTCGAAGCGGACCTCCTTGACGTAGTCGCGCGACCACTCGTAGAAGAAGCTCGCGCCCTCGAAGTAGGCGGGAAACTTCGTGGTGGACGGGTTGTTCTTGTCGTAGTGGTAGACGGGACCGCTCATCGGGGCCGAGCCGCCGCTGCCGACCTCGGGAAATTCCTTGGATTCGCCGTAGCCGTACCAGATCTCCGGCTGCTGGATCGGCGGGAGCTCGGTCAGACCGGTGTTGTTGGGCGAGGGGTTGACCGGGTTGGCGCAGTCGAACTTGGGGCCGACTTCCTGGGTGTCCGGGTTGTAGGGGGCATAGGCCTGGTTGTTGCCGTGGCAGAACGGCCAGCCGAAGTTGCCGGCCTTCTTGATGACGTTGTACTCGACAAGGCCTTCGGGCCCACGGTCGGTGGTGGGCAGTCCGCGGTCGGGGCCGTAGTCGGAGGCGTGGACGTAGCCGGTCTTGGGGTCGACGGTGAAGCGGAACGGATTGCGGAAGCCCATCGCGTAGATTTCGGGGCGGGTCTTGGCCGTTCCCGGGGCGAAGAGGTTGCCGTTGGGAATGGTGTAACCGCCGGAGTTCTTCGGCTTGATGCGCAGGATCTTGCCGCGCAGGTCGTTGGTACTGCCCGCGGTGCGGGCGGCGTCCAGCATCTGCTTGCCCTCGCGCCAGTCGAGCGGGGCGTAGCCCTGCCAGTTCGGGTCGAGGTTGGGCGGAGTGTCGTCGCCGACGCCGAGGTACAGCGTACGGTCGGGGCCGAACTCGACGGCGCCTCCGGTGTGTCCGGGCTCCGGGAAAGTGCGGTCGCGGTAGGCGGGGACGTCGATGAGCTTTTTCTCGCTGTCGAGTTCGAGAGTGTTGCCCTTGACCGTGAAGCGGGAGAGCCGGTTGACGTCCTCGGTGGCGCCTGCGGGGGCGTAGTAGAGATAGATCCAGTGGTTCTTCTTGAAGTCCGGGTCGAGTTCCATGCCGACCAGGCCGTCCTCGCCGCCGGTGTATACATCGAGCTTCCCGGCGGTGGTGGTGGCGTGGGTGGCCGGGTCGTAGATGTTCACCTCGCCGCTGCGCTGGATGTAGAAGACGCGGCCGTCCTTGGCGACATCGAGCTCCATCGGGTCTGCGGTGTTGTCGTCGAGAGTGACCTTCTCGTAGCCGTTCCAGACGGTGCCGCCGCAGTCGCCGGGCTTGTTGCCCGCGGCCCACTTGACGCCGCCGATGACATGGGTACGGAAGGCGGCTTCGCTGTACGAGGCCGTGTCGTGGCCCATGGCGGTTGCCCAGACCCTGCCGCCCTCGGTGTTGCGGCACCAGGAGATGGGGTGGTCGGCGCCCATGGCGGATCCCCCTGGGTTGTATGTGGTTTCGTCGGCGGTGACCAGGACGTGGACGTCACCACGGGGGTTCTTGTCGAAGTTGTACCACTCCTCGGGGCGCTCCCAGCGTTCCGGGAGTCCTGCGGTGGAGGGGTGGACGCGGTCGGCGACCTTGGCGGTGCCCTGAAGGACTCCGGGTGAGTGGGCGGGCATGTGGACGCCGCCGTTGATGGCCTCGTCCCACCAGGGGAAGGTGTCCTCGATCCCCATGTCGAGGGTGTTGTGGACGGCGACGACGCCGCCGCCGTTGCGTACGTACGTCTGCATCGCTTCGCGCTGGGCGTCGGTGTCCCAGACCATGCCGGAGTTCTGCAACATGACTATGACGTCGAAGTCCTTGAGCGACGCGTCGTCGAAGACGGCGGGGTCGGCGGTCTCGACGAGTTCGAAGTCGTTGGCGGCCGCCTCCTCCTTGAACATCTGGATGCCAGCGGGGATGGAGCCGTGCACATAGCCGACCGCGCGGGTGAAGAGCAGGGCGCGGAAGGCGGGGGCATTGCCGGCGGTGGCTGCGGTCGCGGGCAGCGCGGTCAGCGCGAGGAGCAGTGCGCTCACCAACGCGATGAACGTATGTCGTATGTCACGGGCATGACAGTTCCGTCGTTGACGGCTCACGAGCGGGTCCTCTCTGCGGGTCGTGGACGAGCGGGGTCAGGGGGTGGATTCGAGGGCGCGGCGCAGAAACGCCAGGCCGTCTGTCGCGATGGTGTCCTGGGTGTCGGCGAGCGGCCTCCAGACGGAAGCGGCGACCGCGATGGCGTCGTTGTGCGCGGTGAACGACTCGATGCAGAGCGGACCGCGGTAGCCGCTCGTGGTGAGTGCGGTCAGGAAGCCGCGCCAGTCGAGGGAGTCTGCGCCGGGGGTGCCCCGGTCGTTGGCGCACACTTGGACATGGACGATGCGGCCGGCAGCACGGCGTACGGCGTCGGGCAGGGAGCGTTCCTCGATGTTCTGGTGGTATACGTCGAGCGCGAGGCCGATGGTGTCCTCGGGTAGCCCGATCAGTGCCGCGAGGGTCTGGTCGACGGTGTTGAGCAGGCTTGTCTCGTACCGGTTGAGGGGCTCCACGGCGATGCGCACGCCGGCGTCGTGTGCGTGGTCGACGACCGGGGCGAGGTTTTCCCTTAACTCCTCGTAAGCCGCGGTGCGTTCGATGTGGTCCATGTGCCAGGTGCGGCCGACCGCCGTGTACACGGGTCCGGCGACGGCGGGGGCGTTCACAGCCTGGGCTGCGTCGATACAGCGATGCAAGTAGTCCTGCGTGACCCGGACGGTCCGCGGATCGGTGCGGACGAGGTTGCGGTCGGGCGGCATGACGGCGATCACGGCGGCGACTGCGAGACCGGATGCGTCGAGGAGTTTGCTGACTGATGCGGGTGCCCAGTCCCGTTCGTTCTCCAGCGGGATCTCGACGCAGTCGAAGCCCCACGCGGACAGGCGCGGCAGAACGTCACCGAGCGCTTCGTACGTCACCGGCGAGTGCCAGATCCACGGATTCGCACCGAGCGGGAACGCGGCGGCACTCACTTCTTGCCTCCCCACTTCTCCGGGAAGCCGGGAAGGTTCTCGCAGCCGCACATCGCGTAGTGCAGTGGCGGCATGCCCGGCTTGAGGTACTGGTCGAGGGTGTCCTGGGTGACGGTGGGCTGCGGAAGCTTCCACTCCTTCGGGACCTGCTCCCCCTTGAGGATCTTCAGCGCGGCGATGACGGGCGTACGCCACTGGAAGGTGGGGTACGACGGGGCGATCGCGGTGAGCTTCTTCTCCTTCCATACCTGGAGGAAATCCTGCTGGTCCTCGCCGGTGATCGGCGGTACCTCCTTGCCGGCGTCCTCGAAGGCTTCGACAGCGGCGACGGAGGTCGCACCGGAGTCCATCCAGACGCCGTCGATGTCGCCGTTGCGGGTGATCGCGTCGGTGACGATCGCCTTGGTCTTGGCCGGGTCGCCGTCGGTGAACTTCACGTCCACGACGTCGAGTCCGCTCTTGTCGAGCGCAACCTTCGCCGCCGACCAGCGGGTCTCCAGCACATCGACGCCGGGGGAGATCCGCAGGGCGAGAATCTTCCCCTTGGGCTTCACCTTCTCGACGAGGAAGTCGGCGGCGACCGCCCCGTAACCGTATCCGCCGATCGGGTTGATGAAGGTGACGGCGCAGTCCGTCTGGACACCCCGGTCGAAGACGATCACGGGCACCTTTCCGCAGGCTTGCTCGACGGCAGGGGTGAGGGTGGCCGTGGTGTTCGGAGAGACGATCAGGACGTCACAGCCCTGACCTGCGAGCTCCTGGATGTCGGAAATCTGCTTGTCGTCCTTGCCCTGTGCGTCGAGCACAGTGAAGTCGCTGATCTCCTTGTGGAGTGCGACCTCGGCCTGCATGTTCTGCAGGCCGACCTGGCGCCAGGGATTGAAGACTCCGGCGTTGGAAAGACAGAGGTGGATTCCGCCGGAGCCCTTCTTCTTGTACTGCGTGGTGTCGACGAGCTGCGGCTGGAGCATCTGCTCCCACGGCTTGCCTGCGGGGCCCTGCGGGGACTCCTTGGCGAGGGCGAGCTGGCGGTCGTATTCGGCCCGGTCGAAAAACTTCGACTGCCGTCCGGTACCCGGGTCGCCCGCGGTGCCGCTCGCTGCTCCGGCAGGCGCGTCGGGCGGTGCGTCGCTCGTACAGCCGGCGAGCAGGGCCGCGCCGAGCAGAGCGGCACAGGGCACGAGTGCGTGTCGGATCTTTCGCGTGCTCATGAGGATTTCGCTCCCGAGGGCTCGGTGCCGCGACGGCGCAGCCGGGACCAGTCGGCTGCGCCGAGGGCGACGGCTGCGATGACAATGACGCCTTGCACGGTCGATTCCAGGGCGCCTGAGACGCCCTGGAGATTGAGCAGGGTGAACAGCGCCTGGAGCGAGAAGGCTCCGGCCATCGCCGCGACGACGGAGCCGCGCCCGCCGCCGAGCACCACGCCGCCCAGGACAACGGCGGTGATCGCCTCGAACTCGTAGCCCCGGCCGGCCTGCGCCGAGACTCCGGAGAAACCGCCGACGAGAACGGCGGCGAGTGCGGCCGCGACGCCGGAGAGGATGAAGGCGATGGTGCGGGCGCGCGCGACCCGGACCCCGGCCAGGCTCGCGGCGCGTTCGTTGTCGCCGGTGGCGAGAAGCGTACGGCCGAAGTCGGAACGCATCAGGCGTACGGCGAGGAGGCCCGCAACGACACACACGAGGACGGCCCAGGGCAGCCAGCCGAACGCGGTGCCGCGCCCGAGCCGACGAAATGTCGCAGGCAGCGCGCCGTGCGGGGAACCGCCGGTCCAGAAGAAGACAGCGCCTTCGAGGATCAGCATCATGCCGAGCGTGGTGATGAACGACGGCACGCGCAGCAGGGTGGTGATCAGTCCGCTGACGAGACCGGCAAGAGCTCCGGCCAGCAACAGGATCGCGGTGACGAACAGCCAGGGTGCGCCCGGGAACGAGCCGTACAGTTCGGCGGCGACGACCACCCCGGCCGTGACGATCGCTCCGACGGACAGGTCGAACTCTCCGCACACGACGACCAGATACTGACCTGCGGCGAGGATGACGAGAGGGGCGGCGCGCTTGATGAAGGAGAGGAAACGGTCGGGTTCGTAGAAGCCCGGGTCGGTGAGGGCCAGCGCGGCGAGGAGACCGGCGAGCAGGAAGTAGACGGGTGTGCCGGTGGTGAGGGCGCTCAGGACGCGGCGGCTGGCGGGTGCCTGTGCACTGGTCATGCGGTCCTCTCCTGCGAGGTGCGGCGGCCCCGTGCGTACAGGGCGACGGCCGCGATGATGACGACGCCGCGGACGACGTTCTTGAAGAACGGGTCGACGGCGAGCTGGTTGAAGACGCTGTCGAGCACGGCGAGGACAAGGACTCCGCCGAGGGTGCCCGCCACTCCCCCGCGGCCCCCGGCGAGCGCGGTGCCGCCGAGAACGACGGCGGCTATGGACTCCAGGTCATAGCGGGCCTCCGTGCCGGCCCAGGGGGCTCCGGCGCCGAGCCGGGCGGCGAGGAAGAGGGCCGCGGCGCCGACACAGAGTGAGCACAGGACATGGGCCGTGATGACGGTGCGTCGGGTACGGACCCCGGAGAGCCGGGCGGCGTGCTCGTCACCGCCGGTTGCGTACATGTGGTGGCCGAGTCGGCTGCGGCGGGTGATGAGCCAGAGAGCGGCCGCGACCGCGAGAAGCAGGAAGAGGGAGACGGGGACCGGTCCGATTCGGTCGTAGCCGAGGTGCTGGAAGGAAGCGGGGACCCTGCCCGCGGGGCCGGTGTAATTGTCCTCGATCCAGCCACGCAGTATGAAGGCGGTGCCGAGGGTGGCTATGAACGCGTTGACCTTGAGGCCGGTGACGATCAGTCCATTGGCCAGGCCGACGGCGGCGCAGAGGGTGAGGACGGCGAGGATCGCCACGGGGACGTCGGCGCTCTGCATCGTTTCCGCGGCGACGAGGGTGCCCAGGCTGATGAGGTAGGCGACGGACAGGTCGAGTGATCCGGTGAGAATGACGGCGGACTGGCCGACGGCGACGAGACCGAGGGCGACGCAGTTCTGCAGGATCGTCACCATGTTGGTGACGGTGAGGAAGTCCCCGCCGCGGGCGGCGACGACGATCCAGCCGAGAACGGTGACTACGAGGGCGGCGAGCCAGACTCCCGCTACGGGGCCGGTGAGGCGCAGCTCCGCTGTCCGCCCCGGGCCGGTGTGGGACCGGGTCTTCAGGTCGGACCTAAGTGCGGTCATGCGGCTCCCTCCCGCGTACGGTGGCCATCGGTGGCGACGCGCATGACGGCCTCTTCCGTGGCACCGGCGGGAAGTTCGCCGGCGAGGCGGCCTTCAGACATGACAAGGATGCGGTCACTCATGCCGATCAGCTCGGGCAGTTCGGAGGAGATGATCAGTACCGCGAGGCCCTCGCTCGCCAGTTCGCGTACGAGGGTGTGGATGGCGGCCTTGGCGCCGACGTCGACGCCGCGGGTCGGTTCGTCGAAGAGGAGCACACGGGGACGGGCAGCGAGCCATTTGGCGATGACGACCTTCTGCTGATTGCCACCGGACAGATACTGGACCTGCTGGTCCTCGCCGTGGGCCTGCAGGCGTACGCGTTCCAGCAGCGCGGTCACCTCACGGCCCGCGGGCGGTCTGCCGCGGGCGGGCACGGCCCGGGTCACGAGCAGCGCGTTGTCGGCCACGGACTGGCGCAGGGCGAGACCCTCGGCCTTGCGGTCCTCGGTGACCAGAGCGATTCCGGCTCGGACGGCGTCCCGGGGGCGGGACGGGCGCAGTGGCTTTCCGTCGACGGTCATGGTGCCCGTGGTGAAGGGGGCGGCGCCGAAGAGGGCGCGGGCGAGCGAGGTGCGACCGGAGCCCTGGAGACCGGCGACGCCGACGACCTCACCGGCCCGCAGGGTCAGATCGATGCCGGAGATCCGGGCGTTGCCGCCGCCGCTGACGCTGAGCCTCTCCGCGCCCGCCCGGCCCGGGCCGGCGCGGGGTGGGTAGTAGGCGCCGAGTTCCCGCCCGACCATGGCGCGTACGACCGTGTCGGCGTCGGTGTCGCGGGTGTTGAGCGTGGCGACGCGGCGACCGTCCTTGAGGACCGTGATGCGCCGCGAGAGATCGAAGACCTCGCGGAGCCGGTGCGAGATGTAGAGGATGCCGAGCCCACGGGCAGTCAGTCGGCGTATGAGCGAAGCGAGTTGTTCAACCTCGTGATCGGCGAGCGCGGCAGTGGGTTCGTCCATCACCAGGATCCGAACGTCGGAGGCGAGAGCCTTGACGATCTCCACGGTCTGCCGACGTGCGACCGACAACTCATGAACGGGGGTCCGCGGGGTGATACCGGTCTCGTCCATCTCGGCGAGGAGTTCGGCGGTGCGCCTCTCCATGGCGCGCCGGTCGACGAGTCCGTACCGGGTGGGTTCACGGCCGAGGAAGACGTTCTCGGCGACGGTGCGGTGCGGGAGCAGCGCGAACTCCTGGTGGATGATGCCGATCCCGGCGGCTTGGGCCTGCGCCGGATGGCTGAAGGAGTACGCGGTTCCGTCGATGGTGAGGGTCCCCTCGTCGGGTAAGTGTTCGCCCGCGAGGATCTTCATCAGCGTTGACTTTCCTGCGCCGTTCTCCCCCACCAGGGCATGCACTTCTCCGGCTTCGAGGTCGAGCCCCACCCCTTGGAGCACACGCACCCCAAGGAAGCTCTTGGACACACCGTGCATCGTCAGCATCGAATGGCTCCTCGCTCAGCGGTCTGCAGAGCAGGGTCGTGACATGCCTTAGGACTGTCAAGGGCTCAAGCACCTTTGATTTCAACCGACTTGGCGCAGACTTATGCCGATGGCCGAACAGAGAATGCCTTGTGAGCAGCGAAAGTCGTCCTTAGGCTGACTGTCATGTCTTCGCCGTCGGATCGCACATCCGCTGCCGCCTCACACTCGCCGGGCGAGGTGCTCGCGCTGATCAGTTCAGGGGCGGTGGCGACTCGTGCTGATATCGCCCGGATCACCGGGATGGCCCGTTCGACGGTCTCCCAACGGGTGGACGCGCTGATCGCGCACGGCCTCGTGGACGAGGATGCCGACGGCGGTTCCACCGGCGGCCGTCCGCCGCGCCGGCTGGCGCTGCGCACCCGTGAACACGCGGTGGCCGGGGTGGATCTGGGAGCCTCGCACTGCAGGGTGGTACTGATGGACATCGGCGGCGCCACTCTGGCGGTGCAGGAGGAACCGCTGTCGATCGGTGACGGGCCGGACTCCATACTGCGGCACGTGGAGCGGACCGTGCGCACCCTGCTCGACGAGGCGCACCGGGAACCTGAAACGCTGCGGTCCATCGGCGTCGGGGTGCCGGGCCCGGTGGAGTTCTCCACCGGCCGTCCTGTCGATCCGCCGATCATGCCGGGCTGGCACCAGTACCCGATCCCGGAGTTCTTCGCCGCCCGGTTCGGGGTGCGGGCGCTCGTCGACAACGATGTGAACGTGATGGCGCTGGCCGAGCAGCGCCGCGCTTTCCCGGACTGCCGCTACCTGTTGTACATCAAGGTCGGTACGGGGATCGGCTGCGGGATCGTCGCCGACGGCCAACTGCACCGGGGTGCGCAGGGCTGTGCCGGCGATATCGGACATATCCGGGTCGCGGACCTCGACGACCCGTGTCGGTGCGGCAATTCGGGCTGTCTGGAGGCCGTCGCGGGCGGTGCGTCACTGGCGGCGAAACTGGTCGGTCTGGGACTGGACGCGGCATCGGGCAGCGATGTGGTGCGGCTGGTGCAGTCGGGGAACCGGGACGCCGTAAGGATGGTGCGCGAGGCGGGGAGGGCGGTCGGCGAGGTACTCGCCGGTCTGGTGAACTTCTTCAACCCGGACACGGTGGTGATGGGGGGCGCACTGGCTGCCGTCCACGACCAGTTGCTCGCGGGGGTACGCGAGGCGGTCTATCGGCGCTCGCATCCGCTGGCCACGCAATTGCTGCGGATCGAGCCGAGCCGTACGGGTGAGAATGCGGCCGCGGTGGGGGCGGGCATCCTCGCGATCGAGCATGCGCTCTCTCCCGCACAGGTGAACCGCCAGGTCGCGGGCTGACAGCGGCCGGGGCAGCCGGGTCCTTGACCGAACGGCCTCAAGTGCCCCTCCGTGTACGGATACCGTGTACGGATACCGTGCACGGAGAGGCACGAGTCACGCGGTCACGCGGTCACGCGGTCACGCCGGAATCATCAGGTCCCACCGGGCCTCGAACAGCGCGCACCGGTACTCCGCCCAGCTCCCGTCGCTGACGCCCGCGTCCCCGGCCGCGACGCACTCCTGCTGGGTCCCGTACGAGCCGGCAACGTCCCAGCCCTGCGCCCCGACCTCGGAGGCGGCGGCGAACGAGGCGGTCGCGACGGTGACCGCTGCTCCGGCGCCGGTGAGTGCGAGTGCCATGACAACGCCCATGGCTGCGGTGGCTGCGGTCCTGGTCAGCTTGTGCATGAAGGCCTCCTCTTCGTTGTTCGGATGCGCGCAATCTCCGGTGCTGCTGCGACGACGCCCTGCGGTCTCAGCGCGTCCGCACGATGTCCACGTCGGATGCCTTCACATAGGCGACCCGGTGGCCGATCTGCACTGTCACGTACTTCTCCTTGCCGCGGAAGTACGAGTGGTCGAGCGGGTACGAGGCGTCGATCGTCGGGGCGTAGTAGAAGCCCGTGGGTGCCTCACCGCCGCCGGGATAGGATTGACCGGCCTTGATGGTGTACTGCAGCGGCGAGCCCACCCGCTGGTCCGCGAAGTCCGCGGGGTACTCCGACTTCTCCGGGTACGCCACCCCGTACACCGGCACCTCCGTACGACCCGCCTTCGGCTTGACCACGTAGCCGGAGGTGGGCGTGGTGGTCCGGGTGCGGGCCGGAGTCTGGAACCAGGCCTTCTGGCCGTACCACCAGATCGCCGTCCAGCCGGGGGCGCGGTCTGCGACGACGGCCTGCTGGGTGGCGCTGATCTTGCTGCCCCAGTCGGCGGCGCAGTTCGTGCCGGGCGAGCCGTCGGTGTGCAGGCCGGGGTCGGAGAAAAGTGGTGCGTCGGTGGACGGTGCGGTGTGGAGCGGGACGGCGCTGGAGCCCTGGACCGGCAGGTCGACGCCCTTTTCGCAGTCACGGAATGCCTGCTTGTTCTTCGTGAAGTCCGGGCTGACGGTGATGAGTTCACTGCTCTTGGGGGCGCTTGGCACGGTGGGCTTGCCGAGCAGCGCCATGAACTGGTTCCAGTCCCAGTACGTGCCCGGGTCCCAGTGCATGTTCTTGGTGCCGGACGCACTGGTGGGAGGCACACCGTCGTGGCCGATGATGTGCTGGCGGTCGAGCGGGATGTCGTACTTGGCGGCGAGGTAGCGCACCAGCTTGGCGGTCGAGCGGTACATCTCGGGGGTGTACCACTTGGCACCCTCGACGGCGACACCCTCCTGCTCGATGCCGATGGAGTGGCTGTTGACGTACCAGTTGCCCGCCTGCCAGGCGACGTCCTTGCCCTTGACCATCTGGGTGACGTGGCCGTCGCCCGAGCGCACCACGTAGTGGGCGGAGGTCTGTTTCAGCGGGTTCTGGAAGATCTTCAGGGTGGTGTCGAAGTCTTCCTCGGTGTCATGCAGAACAATGAATCTGATCTTGTTGGTGTGCGGCCGGTCCGAGGTGTCGTAGTTCCCGTACGTCTCCCTGTCGGCCGGGTCGCCGGTCTGCTGGTAGGCCGCCGGTACCCAGTCGCATGCGAGGCTGCGTGGGCATTCCGGCCGCACCCCGTCCGCACCGGCCTGCGCCGCGGGACTGAGCAGCGCCATACTCAGTGCGCCCACCGTGGTCAGCGCGAGTGCGAGTCCGGTCCTCTGCTTGGACGTCATGACAACCCTTCTTGGAGCTGTGCGTGATGGAGCCGTGCGTGATCCGATCTCGCTGTTCCGCTGTGCGCGCACACTCTCCGACCTGAGGTGATAGTGCGTCAAGAGCTCAGTGGCGACCGCGAGTCGATCCAGTGGACCAGACCACTGGCAGGGTGTCTGACCTACGGTCCGAAAGAAGCAACGGGCTGCTGACGGCGCCTCGTTACCCCGGTTTTACGGAGTGGCCGTCCGGCCGTCGACTCGCGCGCACATGCCCCGAAAGAACTCACTCTTTGTATGACTAATCCCGGATGTGCGTGCCCCTAACGGCCGAAGGGTAGTGCTCGCGCGGACACGACCGGTCCGTGCGACGTCCGCACGGAGATCTCGGAAAGGCCGGACGCACATGGCTCAGCCCTTCACCCTGCCGGACTTCTACGTTCCGTATCCGGCGCGGCTCAACGCCCATGTCGAGGAGGCACGACAGCACACCAAGAAGTGGGCACGCAGCATAGGGATGCTGGAGGGTTCGGGTATCTGGGAGGAGAAGGACCTCGACTCCCACGACTACGCGCTGCTGTGTGCGTACACCCACCCCGATTGCTCGTCCGAGGCACTTTCGCTGGTCACCGACTGGTATGTGTGGGTCTTCTTCTTCGACGACCACTTTCTGGAGCTGTTCAAACGCACCCCCGACCGTGAGGGCGGCAAGCGGTATCTGGACCGGTTGCCGGCGTTCATGCCGATGGAGCGCGGGGCTCCGATGCCGGAGCCGACGAATCCGGTCGAGGCGGGACTGGCCGATCTATGGGCACGGACGGTGCCGAGCATGTCCGACGCCTGGCGGGTCCGGTTCGCCGAGGCGACGAAGAACCTGCTCAATGAGTCGCTGTGGGAGCTCGCCAACATCAACGAGGGACGTATCGCGAACCCCGTCGAGTACATCGAGATGCGCCGAAAGGTCGGCGGCGCCCCGTGGTCGGCGGGTCTCGTGGAGTACGCGGCGGGCGCGGAGGTCCCCGATTCGGTGGCCGACGAGCGTGCGCTGCGGGTGCTGCGGGACGCCTTCTCCGACGGCGTACATCTGCGCAACGACCTCTTCTCGTACCAGCGGGAGGTTGAGGACGAGGGCGAGAACAGCAATGGCGTGCTGGTCCTTGAGCACTTCCTCGGCTGCTCCACGCAGGAGGCCGCCGATGCGGTGAATGATCTGCTGACGTCGCGGCTGCAGCAGTTCGAGAACACGGCGTTCACCGAACTCCACCCGCTCTGCGTGGAGAAGGGGCTGGACCCGGCGGCCACAACGGCGGTTCTGGCGTACGTCAAGGGGCTGCAGGACTGGCAGTCGGGCGGTCATGAGTGGCACATGCGCTCCAGCCGCTACATGAACGACGGCGGTGCCGGTGAGGCCGCGCTCGGCTTCGGTATGGCCGCGGCGTCGATCCGGTTCACACCCCGCTCGGAGACGGCCCGGCTGCGCAGCCACACCCATGTGCCGTACCAGCATGTCGGCCCGTCCCTGCTGCCCGACTTCGAGCTCCCGTTCGGTACGACGCTCAGCCCCCATCTGGACGGGGCACGGGTGCGCATCGTCGACTGGGCGAACCGTATGGGGATCCTGGAGGCACAACCCGGGGTGCCGGGTTCGCACATCTGGGACGAGCAGCGGCTCGTCGCGATCGACCTGCCGCTGTGTGCGGCGGGTCTGCACCCGGATGCAACGCCGGACGAGCTGGATCTGTCCTCCCAGTGGCTGACGTGGGGGACGTACGGCGACGACTGGTTCCCCGTGGTGCACGGGCGGGCTCGTGACCTGGCGGGAGCCAGGCTCGCCAATGAGCGTCTTTCACTGTTCATGCCCCTGGACGGGTCCCGGACACCCCAGCCGGTCAACGCTCTGGAGCGGGGGCTCGCCGATCTCTGGGCGAAGACCTCGGCCCCGATGGACGCGAGCGGGCGCCGCGCCTTTCGGACGGCGGTCGAGGACATGACCGCGAGCTGGGTGTGGGAACTGGCGAACCAGGTGCAGAACCGCATTCCGGACCCGGTGGACTACATCGAGATGCGACGGAAGACCTTCGGCTCGGATCTCACGATGAGTCTGTGCCGGCTGGGCCACGGCAGGAAGGTGCCGGCGGAGATCTACCACAGCGGTCCGCTGCGCTCGCTGGAGAACGCGGCGTCGGACTACGCGTGTCTGCTCAACGACCTGTTCTCGTACCAGAAGGAGATCGAGTACGAGGGTGAGGTGCACAACGGTGTCCTGGTCGTCCAGAACTTCTTCGGGGTGGACTATCCGACCGCCGTGGCGATCGTGCACGATCTGATGAAATCGCGGCTGCGGCAGTTCCTGCACGTCGCCGAGCACGAACTCCCGGTGCTGTACGACGACTTCGAGCTGGATGTGGAGGCGAGGGAGATCCTCGCCGGGTACGTGCTGGAGCTCAAGCACTGGCTCGCGGGCATCCTGATCTGGCACCGGGACTGCCGGCGCTACCGCGAGCAGGATCTACGGCGGGGCACCGGCGCCCCGTGGCACCTCAGCGGTCCCACGGGGCTCGGTGTCTCGGCAGCGCGGGTGACCGCGCTGTTCGCTCAGCCCTCGGCCATCAGCGGGTAGCGCTCGCCCGCGCGCGCCTTGAAGACCTTCTCACCGCTCGCGAACAGCGAGCTGCGGACGGTCACTTCGCGGCTGCGGCTCGCCGTGATCACCACACGGCGAGCCTGCCCCGCGACCCATTCGATGTCGACGCCGAAGCCGCCCCGCGCGCGCAGCCCGCGTACCGATCCGTCCGGCCAGTCGGCAGGGCCGGGAGGTCTCGACGGCGTCGTGCCGGCTCTGCAGCAGCATCTCGGCGATGCCCGAGGTGGCGCCGAAGTTGCCGTCGATCTGGAACGGCGGGTGGGTGTCCCAGAAGTTGGGCAGGGCGGATCTCTTCAGCTCTTCAGCTGTTCGGCGGCGATGGCGTCCGGGCCGAGAGCGCCCTGACTGTCGAGGCGTTGCTGTACGCCGGTGACGGCCGCGAATACTTGGACAGATGGATGATGTGCGCGCCCCGCCGCCGCCCGATGCGTGCGGGCGACCGGCGAAGGGACGCTTCAGCCCTGCTGGAACAGCTCGGCGGGCAGGGGCTTGAGCAGGGTGTACAGATCGTCGGTGATCGGCCGGTCCCAGCTGGCGATGGTGACGAGCACACCGTCGCTGCGGTCGAACTGGACACAGGAGATCCGGCTCTCGGAGAGCTTGACGCGGCGGACGATCAGCAGGTTGTCGCCCTGCATCACGGGCATGTCCTCGGTTCCGGTGACCTCGACCGGTTCGTCGTTCTCGAGCGCGAGCAACAGCTGGGCCACCTCGAACGGGACCTGGCCCTCCTCGGTCTCGCGCGCGGGCGAGCCCTCCGGGAGATTGCCGATGATCATCGCGGGGCCGCGGCCGCCGAACAGGTCGTAGCGCAGGAAGACGCCCTGACAGCTCCCGTCGGGCGCGGGCAGCAGACCGGCGCCGAGGTTTCCGGGCCAGTCTCCCGGGTCCATGGCCAGGACGTCGAAGTCGGGGCCCGCGGGTGTGGCGGCGCTACGGCGGCGGAGGAAGGACATGCAGACATGTTACGTGTCCGGGCTCACGTCGCGGAGCCGGGTCTGCGCAGGCCGGAGCGTCGACGGGTCGGCGGGCCCCGGCTCGGGCGCCCCGGCGACCCGGGCTCCGGCAGCTTCGCCTCCCTGTCCCTGGGCGGATTCCGCGGCCAGTGCCGCCAGCACGCCGACGGCCTCGGTGGCCCGGTCGTACGGAACGAACAGGTGGTCGTGGTGGAAGCCCGCCACCACATTGCAGCTCAGCCCGGCATCGGTGAGCGCCAGGGACACGGCGGCGGTGAGCCCGACCGCGTCCAGCGCGGAGTGGATGCGGAGGGTGATCCAGCCGGCCACGTAGTCGTATCGCAGCCCGGCCGCGACGGCTTCCGTCTCCGGCAGCACCAGGGTGACACCTTCGGGCTCGGTGACCGTGACCACAGGGTTGACGCCCTCGGGCATCGCGCCGTCGGGCGCGGTGGTGAAGACATAGCGACCCGGGTTCAGCTCCGGCCGCATGCCGCCCAGCAGGGTTCGAAGATCACGCTCACCTGTCACGGTCACCACCCTACGTGGCACGGTGGCGCTCGTGGTGGCGTGCGACCCGGGCGCGGTTGCCGCAGGACGGCTTGCACCACTCCTGGCGGGGGTGCTCCTTGATGAAGTAGCGCACGCAGCGCGGGGCGTGGCAGGCGCGCAACGCCGTGCGGTCCGGTCCGGCAAGGAATCCGATGGTCGCACGGGCGAGGGCGGCGGGCAGAGCGTTCCGTTCCGCCGTTCCGCCGGTCGGGTGGTCACGGGCGACGGGATCGCGGTCCGGTGCCCAGTCGAGGCGTGGCGCGGTCGGGACCGCGGCAGCGGTGGCGTTGAGCCGGCGCAGCGCCTCCCCGAAGGGCAGCAGCCGTCCCGCATCGGCTGGGCTCGGCTCGCCGGGTCGGACGGCGTAGGCGAAGAGCGCCCGAACAGCCGCGCGCAGCGACCGTACGGCTTCGAGGGTCTGTTCGTCGGCCGCCCAGGTGTCGCCACCCGCCGCGTCGCCGAGCAGACCGCGCCGCTCCCGCACCCAGTCGGTCAGCCCGTCCGGGGTGTCGAGGTCGTCGGCGAGACCACCCCGCCCGTCGTGGCGGATGGAGAGGGCGAGGTCGAGCGCAAGCCGGGTGTCGGACACAGAACTAATGGTAGCTTCGACATGGACCATTAGCGCTGTGGCGTGGACCGTGGGGACGCGGGCGGCGTGCAGGGCCGTGATCTCACGGAACTCCCCTATGCCGCGCTCACCTTCGACTGGTCGTCCCTGGCCCGGCAGGTGCGGGTGCGCGGGCCCGTGGTCGCCGAGAGTGCCGAGCAGAGCGCGGCGGACTTCCTGGCCCGGGGTGCACGGGCCGGGGCCGAGTCGCTGCTCCGGCGGCAGAGCAGCCCGCTCACCGACCTCTCGGAGCACGACGCGGCGGTACGGAATCGCCGGCGCGACTTCCTCCGGTCCGGGGACGGCGCGCTCAGCCGGTCGGAGGTTCGGCTCCGACCAGCCACATGGAGAAGAACTGCGCCCCGCCGCCGTACGCATGGCCGAGCGCCTTTCGCGCATCCGCGACCTGGTGCTCGCCCGCCTGTCCCCGTACCTGCAACGCGGCTTCGGCGAAGCGGAGCATGCCGGAGGCGCCGATGGGGTTGGTGGAGAGCACTCCGCCCGAGGGGTTCACCGGAAGGTCTCCGTCGAGTTCGGTGACGCCGGACTCGGTGAGCTTCCAGCCCTCGCCCTCGTCGGCGAAGCCGAGGTTCTCCAGCCACATCGGTTCGTACCAGGAGAACGGCACGTACATCTCGACGGCGTCGATCTCCCTTCGGGGGTCGCCGATCCCCGCCTGCCGATACACATCGGCGGCGCAGTCCTTGCCCGCCTGTGGCGAGACGAAGTCCTTGCCGGCGAAGAGCGTCGGTTCACTGCGCATCGCGCCGCCGTGAACCCAGGCGGGCGGATGCGGCGAACGGTCCGCTCCGGCACGGTCGGTGAGAATCATGGCGCAGGCCCCGTCGGAGGACGGGCAGGTCTCCGAGTAGCGGATCGGGTCCCAGAGCATCGGTGCGGACCGGACCTTCTCCAGGGTGATGTCCGGGTCGTGGATGTGCGCGTACGGGTTCTTCAGCGCGTTGAGACGGTCCTTGTACGCGACGAGGGAGCCCACCGTGTCGGGCGCCCCGGTGCGACGCATGTATGCCCGGACGTGCGGGGCGAAGAAGCCGCCCGCTCCGGCCAGCAGCGGTTGCTGGAACGGGATGGGCAGCGAGAGGCCCCACATGGCGTTGGACTCGGACTGCTTCTCGAAGGCAAGCGTGAGGACGGTGCGGTGCACCCGTGCGGAGACCAGGTTGGCGGCGACGAGTGCGGTGGAGCCGCCGACCGAGCCCGCGGTGTGCACCCGCAGCATCGGTTTGCCGACCGCGCCGAGGGCGTCGGCAAGATAGAGCTCCGGCATCATCAGGCCCTCGAAGAAGTCGGGGGCTTTGCCGATGACGACCGCGTCGATGTCCGCCCAGGTCAGCCCGGCGTCCTCCAGTGCACGGACGGCGGCCTCGCGGACGAGACCGGCGATGGATACGTCGCGGCGGGCCGAGACATGCTTCGTCTGGCCGATGCCGACGACGGCCACGGGCTCCTTAGGCATGAGCGCTCTCCCCTTCGAGGACGGCGACCAGGTTCTGTTGCAGACAGGGCCCGGAGGTGGCGTGGGCGAGCGCCCGGTCGGACTCGCCGCGGTGGATACGGGCCGCGGCCTCGCCGAGGCGGATCAGCCCTGCGGCCATGACGGGGTTGGCGGCGAGCGCGCCGCCGGACGGGTTGACGGTGACGCTGTCGTCGAGCCCGAGCGCCTTGCGCAGCACCACCTCTTGCGAGGTGAACGGGGCGTGCAACTCGGCGGTGTCCACGGGCCGTTCGAAGACCCCGGCGCGTTCGGCGGCGAGCCGGGTGGACGGTGATTCGGTCAGTGCGCGGACCCCGAGGCTGTGGGCCTCGATGCGGTGGTCGATACCGCGGATCCAGGCGGGGCGGGGGCACAGGGCCCGTGCCGTGTCATCGGCGGCGAGGATCACGGCGGCCGCGCCGTCGCCGGTCGGCGGGCAGTCGCCGGTCCGCAGCGGCTGTACGACGTATTCGCCGGCCGGGACCGGGCCGGCGATCCGGGCGTGCGGGTTGTTCGCGGCAAAGGCGCGGCTGCGGGTGGCGATCACGGCGAGGGCGGCCTCGTCGGTGTCGCCCGCGTCGATCAGCGCCTGCGCCTGGAGTGCGGCGAGTGCGACGGAGTCCGGCCAGAGCGGGCCGACGTAGTAGGGGTCGAGTTGGCGGGTGAGGACGTCGCGCACCTCACCGGGTGAGGATTTTCCGTAGGAGTAGACGAGCGCGGTGTCGGCCTCGCCCGTCTGGATCTTCACCCAGGCCTCGTACAGCGCCCAGGCGCCGTCCATCTCCACATGGGACTCGGAGATCGGCGGGTACGCGCCGACGCCGTCGAGCGCCATGGTGAAGGAGAAGGCGCGACCCGCGAGGTAGTCGCTGGAGCCGGAGCAGGTGAAGCCGATGTCGCTGGCCCTGAGACCGGTCGCGTCGAGTACCTGGTGGAGGGCGGGCATCAGCATCTCGGCTTCGGAGAGTTCGTCGGTGCGCCTCAGATGGTCCGTCTGCGCGAAGGCGACGATCGCTACGTCTCGCATCTACAGCAGCTCCTTGTAAGCGTCGTAGTCGGCGTCCGGCTCTCCGGTGGGCCGGTAGTGGTCGGGGTGGCGGCCGCCCCCGGTCCAGACGGGTTCGACCCGCAGTCCCATGCGTACCTGGTCGTACGGGATCCCGCCGATCCGCGCGTGCAGGGCGAGGTCCGCGCCGTCGAGGGCGATGTGGGCGTAGACGTAGGGAACTTCGATGTCGAGATTCTTCGCCTTGATGTTGACGATGCAGTACGTGGTCACGGTGCCGCGCGGACCGACCTCCACCTGTTCCGCGGTGGCGACACCGCAGGTGGGGCAGGCGCCGCGGGGCGGGACGTACACCTTGCGGCAGGACGGGCAGCGCTCACCGACGGTGCGCTGCTCGGAGAGGGCATTGAGGTACGCGCTCTGGGCGCGGCCGGGGGTGTACGTGTAGTTGAGGAGGGCCGGGGTGACGATGCCAGTGACGGGGTCGGCGAACTCGCCGCTGTGCGGGGTGCTTTCGGCCGTCGCCCCGCCCTCGTACGGTTCGAAGCAGGCGATGTCCGTGATGGCACCCATCCGCTGCGGGGCCCAGCGGATCCGCACCCGCATACCGGTGTTCACGGCTTCGGGTCCCGGCACGTCGAGTACATGGAGCAGGGCTGCGTCGGCCCCGTCCAGCTTGACCAGCACCCAGGCGAACGGGGTGGCCAGGGGCTGGTCGCGGCGCGGGGCCGGGTTCCAGGCCCAGGTGGTGACGGTGCCGGTGGTAGCGACCTCGGTCAGTTCGCGCAGCTCCTCGGCGGTGACGGGGTCGTACTCGACGGGCGGGACCAGGACCTTTCCGTCACCGGTCCGTACGCCGAGGACGGTCTGCTCGCGCAGTCCGGTGAGGAAGGCGCTCTGGACCGGGCCGAGAGAGCGGGTGAAGGGGAACTCGACCACCAGTGGTGCGCTGAGGACGTCGGGCACGGTTGTCTCCTTGGCTCAGGCCCGCCGGTAGACGGGCGGGCGCTTCTCGGCGAAGGCGCGGGCGCCTTCCTTGGCGTCGGCGGTCGCGAAGACCGGCCAGCCGCGCTTCAGTTCGGCGGCGAGCCCATCGGTCTCGGTCATTTCGGCGGTCTCGTACACGGAGGCCTTGACGGCTTCGACGGCGAGCGGGCCGCAGGTATTGATCCGCTCGGCGACGTCGAGGGCCTGTTCCAGTGCGGTGCCGTCGGGCACGACTCTGCCGATCAACCCGATGCGGGCCGCTTCGTCGGCGCTGTACGAACGTCCGGTGAGGAGCATTTCGAGGGCGTGGGTGCGGGCGATCTGGCGCGGCAGCCGTACCGTCGAGCCGCCGATGGGGAACAGTCCGCGCTTGACCTCGAAGAGCCCGAAGGTGGCGCTCGCACCGGCGATACGGATATCGGTGCCCTGCAGGATCTCGGTTCCGCCCGCCACGCAGTGGCCCTCGACGGCGGCGATGACCGGTTTGCGGGGGCGATGATGGCGCAGCATCGCCTTCCAGTGCAGATCGGGGTCGGCGGTCATCCGGTCGCGGTAATGCTCGCCATCCATCCCCTTGCCCGCCAGGGCTTTGAGATCCATGCCGGCGCAGAAGCAGCCGCCGGCGCCGGTGAGGACCACCGAGCGAACGGTGTCGTCCTCGTCCGCCTCCAGCCAGCCGTCGTACAGCCCGACCAGCATCGGTGGAGAGAGTGCGTTCTTCGCCTCCGGCCTGTTCAAGGTGAGCACCAGCGTGGCGCCCTCGCGCTGCACGGTGAGGTGTTCCGTACCACCCATTGCCTGCCTCCCGTCTCGAGACCTAGAACAGGTTGCAGTAGGCGGGGGGCCAGTTCAATAGTTTTCTGACAGTCAGTCAGACTTCTTCGACGGCACCCCTTCCCACTTGTGCCTCCCAGCGCTCTAATGACCGCCGAGCCAGTCAGCATCCGGGGTCAGGAGGAACGGTGGAGTACAACCTTGCCGACCTGTTCGAGTCGGTCGTCGACGCGGTCCCGGAACGCGAGGCACTCGTCTACCTCGACCACCCCGGTACGGGTGCGGAGCGCCGCCTGACGTACGCGGAACTGGACGCGGCCGCCAACCGCATCGCCCATCACCTGATCGAGGCGGGCATCGCCCCCGGTGAGCATCTGGGGCTGCATCTCTACAACGGAGTCGAGTACCTCCAGACGGTGCTGGCCTGCCTCAAGGCCCGTGTCGTCCCCGTCAATGTCAACTACCGCTATGTGGAGGAGGAGTTGACCTACCTCTACCGTGATGCGGATCTGGCGGCGCTGGTCTTCGATGCCGAGTTCGACGAACGGGTCTCGGCCGCCGCGCCGAAGGCCCCGACGCTCCGCCACCTGGTCCGGGTGGGGCAACCGGTGGCGGGCGTGCGCGGTCCGGACGCCGTCGCGTTCACGGACGCCGAGGCGGCCGGGAGCCCGGAGCGCGGCTTCCCGCCGCGTTCGGCCGACGACCAGTTCATCATCTACACCGGTGGCACGACCGGAATGCCCAAGGGCGTGATGTGGCGCCAGGAGGACCTCTTCTTCTCCGGCCTCGGAGGCGGTGCGCCGACCGGTGAGCCGGTGAAGACCCCGCAGGAGCTGGCCGAGCGAGTGGCCGCGGGCGGTGAAGGGATCACCTTCTTCCCCACTCCCCCACTGATGCACGGCACCTCGACGCTCACCGCGTTCATCGGCTTCAACTTCGGGCAACGCATCGTGATCCACCGCAAGTTCGTACCCCAGGAGGTGCTCCGTACGATCGAGAAGGAAAAGGTCACCAGCGTCTCCCTGGTGGGCGATGCGATGCTGCGGCCGTTGATCGACGCACTGAAGGGCCCGCTGAGGAACACCGACTGTTCGTCGATGTTCTCCATCTCCAGCTCCGGCGCGATCATGTCGGACTCGGTGCGTGCGGAGTTCCAGGCACTGGTGCCGACCGTGATGCTGCTCAACAACTTCGGCTCGTCGGAGTCCGGGTTCAACGGTACGGCGACGGCCGACTCGGGCCCGGAGAAGGGTTTCCGGCTCCAGGTCAACTCCCGTACGGCGGTGGTTGATCCGGCGACGTACAAGCCGGTTGCTCCGGGCGAGCCGGGACGGATCGCCCAGCGCGGCCATGTGCCGCTCGGGTATTACAACGACCCGCAGAAGACCGCGGAGACGTTCTTCCGCAGGGGCAACGAGCGCTGGGTGCTGCTCGGCGACATGGCGACCGTTGACGCGGACGGCATCGTCACGGTCCTCGGTCGGGGTTCGCAGTGCATCAACACCGGGGGCGAGAAGGTGTATCCCGAGGAGGTCGAGCAGGCGCTGAAGGCGCATCCGGATGTGTACGACGCGCTGGTCGCCGGGGTGCCCGACGAACGGTGGGGAAGCCATGTCGCGGCGGTGGTGCAACTGCGCGAAGGGGCGGCCGAGCCCTCGCTCGACAACGTCCAGGCGCACTGCAGGACCCGTCTGGCCGGCTACAAGATCCCCCGCCGGCTGGTGATCACCCGGCAGATCCAGCGCTCGCCGAGCGGCAAGGCCGACTACCGGTGGGCCCGCTCGGTCGTCGCACCCCGGCCCGACGCCGAGGACTGAGCCCGGGGTACACCCGGACGGCGCAACCCGGGACCCCCGAAAACACCCGTACGACCCGGCCCGGATCACCCGGGGGACACGGGTACGACGTCGGCCCAAAACCACCCGAGCGCGTCGTCGCACGCCCGCCGGGGCACAGGGCGGCGGACCCCGGCGTAAGCCATTCGGGCACGCCATGTACCCAACCGCTCACCCTATGTGGCAAAGGGGGGAAATCGCCCATAGCTTCGACTCATGAGGAAACGACACATCAAGAGCCTTGTCTCGGTCGCGGTCGTCTCGGCCGCTGGACTCGGCGCGGCCATTCCGTCCGCCTCCGCCACGAGCTCGCATGTGGTCCGCCCCGGGCAGTCGATCCAGAAGGCGGTGGACGCCGCCCAGCCGGGTGACACCGTCGTCGTACTGCCCGGCACGTACCGGGAGAGCGTCCTGGTCACCAAACCCCGCCTGACCCTGCGCGGCTTCGCCGGCCGGACCGTCATCCGGCCCGCGGCGAAGGACGCACGGTCCGCCGACGCCTGTACGAAGGCCGGCAGCGGAATCTGTGTCCTGGGCAGATCGGGCCGGACCGTCGACGGCGTGAGCATCGAGTCGCTGACCGTCTCCGGATTCAAGAAGAACGGTGTCTGGGCCTCCTGGACCGACCAGCTCACCGTCCGCCGGGTGACCGCCGAACGCAACGGCGTCTGGGGCATCGCGCAGGAGCGCTCCACCCGCGGTGCGTTCACGAACAACACCGCGCGTGCCAACGGTGACGCGGGCATCTTCGTCGCGAACACCGTCGACGAGGAGGCCGGCGCCACCGACACCCAGGGCACCGAGCTCCAGGACAACACGCTGACGGACAACCGGATCGGCTTCACCGCCAGGCGCGTCAGGAACCTGTCGGTCCACGACAACAGCTTCACCGGCAACTGCAGTGGTGTGTTCGTCGTGGGCGACGAGGGGAAGCCGCAGGCCGGAGCCATGACGATCCGGTCCAACCAGATCAACGACAACAACAAGTTCTGCGCCGCGACGAAACGGCTGCCCGCCATTCAGGGTTCCGGCATCGTGCTCACGGGCGCCGCCGACACCCAGGTGCGCTCGAACACGATCAGCAACAACGTGGGCGCCACGCCGCTCTCCGGCGGCGTCGTGCTGTTCAAGAGCTTCGTGGGCACGAAGAACACCGGCAACACCATCAGCGGCAATGTCGTGCTCGGCAACAAGCCGGCCGACCTGGCCAATGGGGACACCGGTAAGGGCAACACGTTCGTCACCAACATCTGCACGAAGTCCACACCGGCCGGGATGTGCTGACCGATGCAGTCCCGCACGAGGAGAAGCGAATCAGCATGACGACTGTGAGTCCCACCCCCGCTCCCACACCACCCCCCGTCCACGCCGCCGTCCCGCACCCCGTCACGCCTCCTCAGCCGGCCATGCAGCTGCGCGAGATCGTCTTCGGGGCGGCCTGCGCCGCCGCCGTGCGCGCCGCGGCCCGGCTGGGCGTCGCCGACGCACTGGGCGAGACGCCCGCGAGCGCACAGGAGCTCGCGACGCTGCTGGAGACCGAGCCGGTGCCCCTGCGCCGACTGCTGCGCGCACTGACCTGCTACGGGGTCTTCACCGAGACCCCGGACGGGTGCTTCGCCCACACCGAGATGTCCCGCCTGCTGCGCGAGGACGACCCGAACAGCCTGCGCTACATCTCGCTGTGGTGCACCGAGCCCTGGACCTGGGATGTCTGGCCGCACCTCGACGACGCGGTGCGTACCGGCAGGAGCGTCTTCTCGGACGTGCACGGCAAGGGGTTCTTCGACTACCTCCACCAGGACGCCCACGAGTCGGCCCATGTCTTCAATCGGGCCATGACCACCTCCAGCATGCAGTCCGCACTGGATGTCGCCGAACTCCTCGACCTCACCGGGGTGTCCGCCGTCGCCGACATCGGCGGCGGCCAGGGCCACGTACTGGCCAGCCTGCTGGAGAAGCACCCGTCGGTCCACGGCACCCTGATGGACCTGCCGGGCGTGGTGGCGCGGGCCGACGCCCGGTTGCGGGACGAGGGGCCGCTCACCGATCGGACCCGCATCGTGGCCGGGGACTGCCGCGAGGCCATCCCGGTCGAGGCCGATCTCTACATCATCAAGAACATCCTGGAATGGGACGACGACAGCACGCGCAGGACGCTGCGCAATGTCGTCGCGGCTGCCCGCCCGGGAGCCCGGGTCGTCGTGATCGAGAACCTCGTCGACGACACCCCCTCGATGCGGTTCACGACCGCGATGGACCTGCTGCTCCTTCTCAACGTCGGCGGCGCGAAGCACACCCGGGAGAGCCTGGTCAGCCGGATCTCGGATGCCGGGCTGCTGATCGGCAAGGTCGTTCCCGTCAACGCCTACCTCCACGCGTTCGAATGCGTGGTCCCCGACTGATTCCCCTCCCCCGGGAGCAATGGAAATCGCCCCGGGTCCGGCAAGTCGGCCGGACCCGGGGCGATCGTCCGTCTCAAGCGGTGGTTTCGCGCTCCCACCGGTAGAACTCGTGCGCCATGGCGTCCTTCGGGCTGCGCCAGGTCTGCGGGTCGTACGCGCTCACATAGGCGGAGAGCTTGTCGCTGATGTCCTTGAACGCCGGGTGCTGCGTCACCTTGGCGATCTCGGGGCCCGGCGGGCGGTCCGATTCGATCAGGTGCAGATAGACGTCGCCGAACTGGAAGAGCTTGCGCCTGGTGACACCGACGAGGTGCGGCAGTTCGCTGCTGTCTGAGGCGGCGAACAGCCTGGCGATGTCGGGCGCCGAATCCGGAGCCATCCGGGCAACGATCAGAGCGTGGTGCATCGTGGGATGCCTTTCTGGTTCCCGGCCCGGCACCCGGCCGGCCGGCCGGGTGGCGAGTCGTGGCGGATGGCGGGTCAGCCGGACGAGACCGAGGCCGTACGGCGCTCCCGGGCGCGCTGCTCGATCTTGTCCCGGATGAGCTCCATCTGGACCTTGGAGTTGCGGTTGATGTTGTCGGTCATCCACGCGTCGTCGACGGGTGCGTCGGGCCGCATCGCGAAGTCCTGGGCCCAGTGCATCTTCGTACCGCCGGGGACTTCCGAGTACTCCCACCGGATGTTCATGTGCTGGAACGGGCCCGGCTCGACACGGCGGGCACGGACCGTGCGTCCGGCACGGTCGACCGTCCGCTCGGATACCCAGCTCCAGACCTTGTCGTTCTCGTCGGGGTGCATGGTCAGACGGAATTTCGTCCTGTCACCGTCCCGTTCGATGACCTCGACCGCGGCGTACTCGCTGAACAGCCGCGGCCAGTTCTCCAGATCGTTCGTCACGTCCCAGACCAGGTCCAGGGGGGCGGCGATGGTGATCTCGTTCTCGGTGTGTCCGGACACTTCAGGCTCCTTGCATGAGGGTGTTGTTGACGAGGTCGAGGAATTCCTGGGGGGTCTTGCAACGGTCGGCTTCGGTCGGCAGCGCCCGGCCGTGCCGGTTCTCCAGGACGCCCACGATGCCGAGGAGGCCCAGCGAGTCGAGTCCGAACTCGTCGAAGGCGGAGCCGGGGCGCTTTTCCATGTCGCGCGGGTCGACGGTGAGTCCGGCGCCCTTCTTCATCAGGACGGCGAGTTCCGCATAGGTCAGTCGATCAGTCATGAGGACTTCTCCTTCTCACTCACGATTGGGTGTCGGTGGAGCGCCGCAGCACCATCGCCGCGTTCGAGCCCATGAGCCCGCGGCTCAGCACCAGCGCCGTCCGCAGTTCGGCGGGGCGTGCCTCGCCGGTGACCACGTCGAGGTCATGGCACACGTCGAAGACGTTCGGGGTGGGCGGTATCAGCGCGTTCTCCATGGAGAGCACGGCGGCGGCTGCGTCCAGCACCGGTGCGCCGCAGTAGGCGCGCCCGATGCCGGTCTTGGGCGCCGTCACCGGTACCCGCCGGCCGTGCGCGCCGAGCGCGTCGGCGATCGCGAGCGCCTCGGCACGGTCGGCCGCCGGTACGCCGAGGGCGTCCGCGAAGACGACGTCGATCTCGTCCGGCGCGCAGTCGGCCTCGTGCAGGGCGCCGATGATCGCCTGGGCGAGGCCCTCCCGGGACTCCTCCCACCTGGACGCTCCGGTGAACGTGGCAGCGTGCCCCGCGAGTTCGGCCCGGACGCGGGCCCCGCGCCGGCGAGCCGACTGCTCCTCCTCGACAACCAGCATGGCGCCGCCCTCGGCCGGCACGAAGCCGCAGGCGTCCGAGGTGAACGGCCGGTAGGCGCGGGCGGGGTCGTCGCTGGTGCTCAGGTCCTCGTACCCGAGCTGGCAGACGACCGAGTACGGCGCCAGCGGTGCCTCGGCCGCACCGACCACCACCGCTTCGGCCCCGCGGCGGATCGAGCGGGCGGCATGCGCCAGCGCGTCCAGACCGCCCGCCTCGTCGCTGGCCACGACCGCGCACGGCCCCTTGAAGCCGCCGCGGATCGAGATCTGGCCGGTGCTGGCGGCGTAGAACCAGGCGATGGACTGGTACGGGCCCACATAGGTGGACCCTTGTCCCCACAGCCGTTGGAGTTCACGCTGGCCGAATTCGCCGCCGCCGGACCCGGCTGCGGTCACCACACCGACGTCGAACGGAGAGTTCTCGTAGTCGGCACGGCCCAGCCGGGCGTCGTCCAGCGCGATATCCGCGGCAGCCATCGCGAAGTGCGTGAACCGGTCGGTCTGGACGATGAAGCGCTCTTCGATCAGCTCGACCGCGTCGAAGCCCCGCACCTCGCCCGCGACCCGCAGCGGAAGCTGCTCGCAGCCCTCGCGGGTGACCCGGTCGAGGACGCTGATCCCTTCGTGCGTCCTCTTCCAGAAGGCCTCGGTGTTGGTGCCGTTGGGGGCGACGACACCGATGCCGGTGACGACGGTGCGCCGGGCTTTTCGAGTTCTCATGGTGTCCTCCCACCTGTTCTCGTCAGGGCCACCGCCGACTGGAAGCCGCCGAACCCGCTGCCGACCGAAAGGACGCTGCGCAGCTTCAGGGGACGTGCGGTGCGCGGCACGTAGTCGAGGTCGCACTCCGGGTCCGGGCTCTCGTAGTTCGCCGTCGGCGGCACCGTCTGGTGGACCAGGGCGAGTACGCATGCGGCGATCTCTACAGCCCCGATCGCCCCCAGCGAGTGGCCGACCATGGACTTGATTGAACTCATCGGTACGTCATAGGCGTGCGGCCCCAGTGCCCGCTTCACAGCGGCCGTCTCGTGCCGGTCGTTCTGCTTGGTGCCCGAGCCGTGTGCGTTGACGTAGTCGATCTGCGAACCGTCTATCCGCGCGTCGCACAGGGCCCGGTTGATGGCCTCGGCCATCTCCAGTCCTTCGGGGGTCAGCCCGGTCATGTGGTAGGCGTTGCCGAAGGTGGCATAGCCCGCGATCTCGCAGTACACGGTCGCCCCGCGGGCGCGGGCGTGCTCCAGCTCCTCCAGGACGAGCACCGCTCCGCCCTCACCCATGACGAAGCCGTCGCGGCGGGAGTCGAACGGCCGGGAGGCATGCTCCGGGTCGTCGTTGTTCGCCGAGGTGGCCTTGATCGCGTCGAAGCACGCCACTGTGATCGGGGTGATCGGTGAGTCGGACGCCCCGGCGACGCAGACGTCGACGCGGCCTTCCTCGATTGAGTGGAAGGCGTATCCGATGGCGTCGAGACCGGAGGTGCAGCCCGTGGAGACGGTCTGCACCGGGCCGTGCGCGCCGACCTGTTCGGCCACCGCCGAGGCGAGGGAGCTGGGTGAGAAGGCCCGCTCCAGATGCGGGCCGGCCGGTCGGTGGTCGACGTCCCAGCGGGCACCGCTGCCGCTGACGGCGACGTAGTCGTGCTCCAGTCGGGTGGTGCCGCCGACCGCGGTGCCAAGCGACACCCCCATGCGCCAGGGGTCCACCTTCTCCGGATCGAGTCCCGCGTCGTCGAGGGCCTCCCTGGCGGCCACCATGGCGAACTGGACGTAACGGTCCGACCTGGCGACCTGGTCCGCGTCCAGTCCGTGTGCCGCCGGGTCGAAGTCGCACTCGGCGGCGATGCGGGAGCGGAAGCCGGCCGGGTCGAAGAGCGTGATGCCCCGGGTCGCGGTTCGTCCGTTCGCGAGGAGGTCCCAGAAGGCCGGAGCCCCGATGCCGCCGGGGGCCACCACGCCGACGCCGGTGACCCCCACGCGGCGGCTCATGAGGCGGCCTCCGTTCGTTCCGGCGGCGCGACACGCCCGGCGGACTGCGTGTGCTCGGCGGACTCGGTGTGCTCGGTGTCGACGTGGCCGAGTTCCGGGCGCGGGGCGAGCGGGCCGAGGTGGAAGACCATGCGTGCCTCGACGTCGCCGACGTTCCGGAATCGGTGGCGTACATGGGGAGGGATCAGCAGGCCCTGGTCGGGCCGCATCCGGTGCGGTTCACCATCCAGATCCACCTCCAGGAGACCGTTCACGACGTACACGAACTCCTCGGAGTACGGGTGGTAGTGCTCGCCGATGCGGTCGCCGGGCTGAACGATGGCCAGCCCCATGAAGCCGCTGGTTGCTCCCACCGCTGTCGGCGTGAGCATGGCGCGAAGGTCACCTCCGCGCCTGCGGTTGGGCTGCGTCTCGCTGAGGTCCACGATGCGTGGCCGGTGCATGGTCATGACTGCTTTCCTCCTGGCGCATTGCGCGTTGTATTGACGGGTTGAGCGAGAACCCCCCAGGGTGCGGATGCGCGGTTCAGGACTCCATGGCCCGCCGATCGGTGATCAGGGTCATTTCCGACTGCGTGAGGAAGTGCGAGATCCCCTGGTCGGTCGTGGGCACGGCGTTTGCACCGCCGTCGAGGAGACGTCCGAGCCTGGCCACCTTGCCGGGGCCGTCGATGCCGACCGCCTGGGCGGGCTGCGCGTCGATCGGCTCGACCGCTTCGAGGAGGCGGACGACGACGTCGTCACGCTGGAAGATGGTGCTGCTGTCGATGATGCTCGCCGGGTCGTCGGCCGCCTCCTCGTCGTGACCGGCGAGAAGCCGGGCGAGCGCCATGCCACAGCCCTCCTTGGCCTGGTAGAAGAGTGCGTGCCGGCGGACGTCCTCGGCCTTGTGCCGGCCCGCGGTCACGTGGTGGACGGTCGGCAGCGCCGCTCGGGTGAAGAACATCCGGGCGGAGTCCGGGTCACTGAGGTCCCGGTCCTGCTCCAGATACGGGTTGATGGCCTCTTCGACGGCCCTGACCTCGGGTTGCCGGGCGACGTGGCGCAGGGCCGCGAGAAGGTCGCCCTCGACCTCGATTGCCCGCACGACGCGGTTTCCGTGCATGAAGAGCGAGGTGCGGCGCAGCCGGGTGGCTTCGTCAACACGTGCGTTCGGGGACTCGTAGTCGGCCAGGATCTTCGCCACGATGTCCTCTGTGCCCGGCTTGACGGTGAAGGTGAGTGCGTGGCGCACCACTCCATCACCCAGTCGGGGAGACGCCTGAAGCCGGCCCTTGGCCTCCTCGGGCGCCCGCTCGAACGTCTTCCCCGTTTCCCGCAGGACGCTGAAGCGCAGCGAACGGGTGTCACGCACGCAGTTGTGCAGCGGCTGGACCGTTGCGACGTGCTCCTCGCTGTTCACCCAGGCGAGGAACGGGGGTGCGCTCTCCCATTCGCTGGTGATCAGCCACTGTGAGGGGTTTTCGATGGACTGGCACAGCTGGTCGCTGATGTGTCCGGGGACGGATGCCACCTGATTGCGCAGGTGCTCATACGCCTCCAGGAACTGCTTCTGGGCTCCGTCGTACAGGTCCAGCAGCAGGACGACCCGCAGCCTGGACCCGTCGAAGGCGGACTGGGAGATCCGTTCCGAGAGGGTGGTGGTCATCTTTCGGTCTCCTTCGAGACGGTGTCGTGGACAGGCCGGGTGGCATGCCGTCAACCGTCGGTTGGCGAGTGGTTAGGAGCGGGGACTCTCCCGGCGGATGCGAGCGGTCCGCCCCCGTTACCGCGGGCATCGTCTCCGTGACCGATCGTGAAACGCTGGTCCGGGTGGCGCGAGATTTATGAACCGTTCAGGTGAGCGGCCGTCCGAACCGCTCCGACGAGGGCATTGAACAATGCATCTGAACGGCGTCCGATCTGGAGCAACTGATGAACGAGAACGTCGACATTCGCGTACCGGTCCTCATCGTGGGCGGCTCCCTGGTGGGCCTGTCCGCCTCACTCTTCCTCGGCCGGCTCGGCATCGAGCATCTGCTGGTCGAGAAGCACCGAGCCACCTCGACACATCCGCGCGGACGCGGCAACAACGTGCGCACGATGGAGGTGTTCCGCACGGCGGGCGCCGAGCCGGGCATCCGCGAAGCGGCTTCGGTCCTCGCCGACAACCACGGCATTCTGCAAGCCGGTTCGCTCACCGGGGACGACCAGGAGTGGCTGTTCAAGGAGATCGATCCAGGGGGCGGACTCGCCCGTTTCAGCCCGACCGGCTGGTGCCTGTGCAGCCAGAACGACCTGGAGCCCGTACTGGTGAAACTGGCCCGCGAACAGGGCGGTGACCTGCGGTTCTCCACCGAGATGCAGAGCTTCGACCAGGACGGGGCGGGGGTTGACGCGGCGCTCAAGAACCGGGAGACCGGAGAGCACATCAGTGTGCGCGCGGACTATCTCATCGCGGCCGACGGGCCGCGCAGCCCCATCCGTGAGCAGCTGCGCATCGACCGGACGGGGCCCGGCGACCTGTTCCACAACGTGAGCATCACCTTCCGCTCCCGGCAGCTCGCCGATGTACTGGGCGACCGGCGCTTCATCGTCTGCTATCTGACCAACCCCGCAGCGGACGGTGCCCTGTTGCCGGTGGACAACAAGAAGGAGTGGGTGTTCCACGCTCCGTGGCAACCCCAACTGGGCGAAACTCTGGAGGACTTCACCGATGAGCGATGTGCCGAGCACATCCGTACGGCGGTCGGCGCTCCGGACATCGACATCGAGATCACCGGCAAAGCGCCGTGGCACGCCGCGGAGCGGGTCGCAAAGCGGTACGCGTCCGGCAGGGTCTTCCTCGCCGGGGACTCGGCCCACGAGATGTCCCCCACCGGGGCGTTCGGCTCCAACACCGGTATTCAGGACGCGCACAATCTGGCCTGGAAGCTCGCCGCCGTTCTGAAGGGCGAGGCGGGCCCGGGTCTGCTGGACACCTACGAGGCGGAGCGACTTCCGGTGGCGCAGGCGACGAGCGCGCGGGCGTCTGCGCGCTCCAGCGAGCACAGCCACCCCGGATACGCCGCGGCGCCGGGTGTGGGCGGCGGGAAGCAGGGCGGCATGCTCACCGTGGCGCTGGGCTACCGCTATGTCCGCGGCGCCGTGCTGGGCGCCGACCCGGAACAGCCGGTGGTTCCGCAAGGAATGCAGCTGAACGGTCAACCCGGCAGTCGTGCACCACATCTGTGGGTCCATCAGGCCGGTGATCGCAAGTCCACGCTGGATCTGTACGAACACACCCTCGTGCTGCTCACCGACGGTGAGGACGTGGCGTGGCGGCGGGCGGCGGCGCGGGTCGCCGACCGGCTGTCGGTACGACTGAAGGCGTACGGCATCGGGCCGGGCGCCGATCTGGAGCCGGAGAACGGGGCCGACTGGGCCGAGCTCCACGGCACGACGCCCGAAGGCGCCGTGCTGGTGCGTCCTGACGGCTTCGTGGCATGGCGGTCGACGGGTTCCGTGGCCGACGCCGAGGCCACCCTTCAGGACGTTCTGACCTCCCTGCTGCACCGGTCCTGACCTCGCCGTAGGGCGCCCGGGGAAGGCTCGGACCAGTCCGAACGACCGCAGCTCCGCGAGGAATTCGCCCGGCCGCTGGGTGTGGACGAGGTGTCCGGCGTCGATGGTGACGAAGCGGCCCCCGGGTATCCGCCCCGCCATCCAGATCAGCCTGTCCTGGGCGATCCGGCTGGCGGGGCCACCGCCGATGACGAGGTCGGGGCGGTGATCTCGCCGAGACGTTGCCGCCCGGCCGGGTCCGGTTCATTCAGCTGGGCGTTGGTCGACGGCACCACGGGCCAGTCGAAGTCCATCCTCTCATCAGGCCGTTCGACGGGGCCGGGCGGCGTAGAGGGAAGCCAGATTGGCGGATCCGGAGTGGGCGAGCAGGTCAATGCGTTCCTGGCCGAGGTGTTCGCGCAGCGCCTCGATGTCGTCGACCAGCCGGTCGCAGCGGTACGTCGCCGGGTCGTCCGGCACCACGGAGTCCCCGGTACCGCGCAGATCGGGCACGGGCACCACGAGCTGCCGGTGGGCCGAAAGTCCGCCGGAGCTTCAGTACACCGCTGCGCCCTCGGCCCCGTGGCTGTCGTAGGCTGACCATCCGTGGACCGGTCCCAGCCATGCGGTGATCCGGTGAGCATTTTCCCGGCATACGGCACACGGACCCAGAGAGCGGCGCCCCCGATGACAGAGACAGCACCTACCGCGCCCGGCTCCCCCTTCGGAGTCCTTTCTCCCGGCTCCGCCGCCCTCGACTCGCCCGGAGCCCCCTGCCCCGGTACGGCGACCTGGCCTCAGCCCAGTCGGCCGGACCGGATGCACAGTCTGCTGGATGCCGTGATGAGTCTGGGGCGGGGCCTGGAACTGCCCGAGGTGCTCCGCGGGATCGTGGAGGCCGCAGTGACCCTGACCGACGCGGAGTACGGAGCGCTCGGCATTGTCGGGGACGGGCAGAAGCTGCTGGAGTTCCTGCCGGTCGGCATATCGGAGCAGCTCGCCGCCGTGATCGGCCAGACGCCGTGCGGACGCGGAATCCTCGGCGAGCTGATCCATCACCCGCAACCGCTGCGGCTCACCGATCTGAGCAGCCATCCGCGCAGCTTCGGATTTCCACCCCATCATCCCCCGATGCGCACCTTCCTCGGGGTGCCGGTGCGGGTTCGCGACGAGGTGTTCGGCAACCTCTACCTCACCGAGAAACGAGGCGGGGTGAGCTTCGACGCCGACGACGAGGCGGTGCTGACCACCTTGTCGATCGCGGCCGGCGTCGCCATCGACAACGCCCGCATGTACGACGAGAGCCGTCGCCGGGAGCAGCGTCTGGAGGCACTGGGCGAGATCACTCGCACCCTGCTCTCGGGGACGGACGCCGACGAGGTTCTGCAACTGATCGCCGAGCGGGCGATGGAGGTGGCGGGGGCCGACCGGGCCGCGATTCTGCTGCCGACGCCCCCTGTGTCCCCTTCCGGAGCTTCGGAGACATCCGGGGCTGAGGCACGTCTCACCGTTGCCGTCGCCCATGGCAGGGACTCCGAACGCATAACGGGGCTGTCCGTACCCGCGCGGGGATCACTGGCCGGACTCGCCGCCCGTACCGGGACACCGGTGCACTGCGCCGATGTCCGTACCGATCCCCGGGCCCACCCGTTCGGCGACGGTGCCGAGGATGGTCTGGGGCCGGTTGTGACGGTGCCTTTGCGCGTCGACACGGGGGCAAGGGGCGCACTGCGCCTGGGGCGGCCGGTGGACCGCCCGCCGTTCGACGACACCGAGATCGCGCTCGTCTCGGGCTTCGCCGACCAGGCGGCCATCGCCCTGGAACTGGCCCGTAGGCGGGCCGAGTCCGAGGAACTCGCCGTCATGCACGACCGGGACCGGATCGCCCGCGATCTGCACGATCTGGCGATCCAGCGTCTCTTCGCGACCGGGATGACTCTCCAGAGCACCACGCGTGCCATCGCGGACCGGCCGGACGCGGCCGAGCGGGTCAGCCGGGCGGTGGATGATCTGGACACCACGATCCGGATCATCCGGTCCACCATCTTCGATCTGCGGACAGCGGACGGTTCGGGCCGCGGCGGGTTGCGGCACCGGATGACGGAGACCGCTCGCACGGCGGCACGCGCCCTTGGTTTCCGGCCCTCCGTGCGGATCGACGGACCGGTGGACACCACGGTGCCGGACGAACTGGCCGAACACGTGGTGGCGGTCGCCGCCGAGGCGGTGTCCAACGCCTCTCGCCATGCCCGTGCCACTCGTATCGGCATCGTGCTGTCGGCCGACGACGCGGTGACCCTGACCGTCACCGACAACGGCATCGGGATCCGGGACGAAGTCACGACCACTCCCGGGACACGGGCAGCGGTTGCCGACGATCCGGCAGCCGGGCGCCTCGGAGGGCTGGCGAACATGCGTACAAGGGCAGAGCTGTGCGGCGGCACACTGGCCATCGAACGGCCGACGGACGGCGGAACCCGGATCATCTGGCGCGTGCCGCTCCACGACTGAAGCTTGAGTGCTTGTCAGCTCCCCGGGACCGGGGGCCGCCGCTGGCGGTCCTTGAGCCGGCCGACGAGCATCGCGGCCTGGATCCGGCGGCCCACGCCCAGTTTGGCGAGAATCGAGGAGATGCGGTTCTTGACGGTCTTCTCGGCCAGGAAGAGACGCTCCGCGATCTCACGGTTGGTGAGGCCCTCGCCGATGAGATCCAGGATCTGCCGTTCCCTGGGCGTGAGCCGGTCCAGTTCCGATGTCTCGGACTCCTCGGCAGGGGTTCGCTGGGTGCTCCGCAGCCGTGACATCACGCGGGCGGTCGTCCGTGGATCGAGCATCGAGGTGCCTGACGCGACCGTGCGTACGGCGGTGATCAGATCGGCCCCGTTGATCTGCTTCAGCACATACCCCGCGGCACCCGCCATGATGGCGTCGAACAGCGCCTCGTCGTCATCGAACGACGTCAGCATCAGGCAGGCGAGTTCGGGCATCAGGGCACGCAGTTCCCGGCATACCTCGATTCCGGCGTGGTCACCGCCCTGGTCGTCGCCGAGGCGTACGTCCAGCACGGCGACCTGCGGCCTGCTGGCCGGTACGCGGGCCAGCGCCTCCCGGGCGTTGGATGCCTCGCCGACGACCTCGATGCCGTCCTCGGCCTCCAGCAGATCGCGTACGCCGCGCCTTACGACCTCGTGGTCGTCGAGGATGAAGACGCGTACGGGGGCCGCAGACTGCGACGGGGTCGTGCTCAGTGGGGACTTCGCGGATTCGTTCACATCATGCTCGATCGATTCGGGGAGAGGGCCGGAACCAGTATGTGCCCGTCCGCAGGCCTGCTCCTGCGGGGGTGCCGCAGCACGGCAAACGGTGTTTGAACAGGGCCGAAAGGCCCTGCTGCCGGGGCCGGTCAGCGGGCCGGGCGCGGTGCCATACTGGGCGCCGCCAAGATCGTCCGGGCGCCACGGACATCTCCCTTACCCGGCCACCCCCCTGCGCTGCACCGAGGAGTCACCGGCCCATGAATACCCCGAGCGAGGACTACCACGCACTGCTCGCACGGCATGACGCGATGCGGCTGCGACGACGCATCCTGGCCCCGTCCGGCAGCCGTCCCGAACCATGGAGCGCCAAGGCTCCGCAGGCGTACGACGGAACAGCCGACCAACTGCTGATCCGCGACTCCCTGCCGCTGGTGAGCCCTCTGGAGGAGCTGATCGCCGAGCTGTACCGGCTTCTGTTCGAGCGGCATCCGTATCTGCGGTCGCTGTTCCCCGAGTCGATGGCGTTCCAACAGGTCCATCTCGTTGCGATCTTCCGCTATCTGATCGACAATCTGCACCGCACGGACGAGATGATTGGCGTCTTCGAGCAGTTGGGGCGCGACCATCGCAAACTCGGTGTGCGCCCCGCGCATTTCGAGGCCTTCGAGGCGGCGCTGACCGAGGCTCTGCGCGTGCGCGCGGGCGCCCGGTGGACCAGTGGGCTGGAGTATGCCTGGCTGCGGATGCTGCGGCTGGCTGTTTCGGCGATGGTCAGGGGCGCGGACGAGGCGATCGCCGAACCGCCCAGCTGGGAGGCGACAGTGACCTCGCACGAACTGCGCACGCCCGGTCTCGCGGTGCTGCGGGTACGGCCCCATCAGCCCTACGCCTTCGAGGCCGGGCAGTACGCGTCCTTGGAGTCGCCGCTGCTGGAACAGGCATGGCGTCCCTACTACCTGGCCCGTGCGCCGCATCCGGACGGTGAGTTGGAGTTCCATGTACGGGCCCGGGGCGCCGGCGGGGTGAGCGATGCGCTGGTGCACGGCACGCGGGAGGGCGACGCCGTCCGTCTCAGCGCCGCGCGCGGCGCGCTGGCGCTGCCCGATGACATTCCGTCCGCAGACATTCTACTGATCGCCTCCGGTACGGGCTGGGCTCCGATGAAGGCGCTGCTCCAGCAGATGGACGCCGACCGGTCCCGTGCGCACCAGGTACGGCTGCTGCTGGGTCTCGCCGCGCCGGAGGAATGGGCGGCGGCCGAAGAGTTGTACGACGCGGCGTATCTGGAGGAGTTCCGGCGCGGACACCCCTGGCTGACCGTCATCACGGCTGATGCGGCGGATGCTCGCTTCGCAGGGGCCGGGCTGCGGGCCCTGAATGGAATACTGACCCCGCATCCCGGGTCCGCCGCCCGGCAGCACGCCTTTCTGGCCCTGGCCCCCGAGGCCCCCACGACCGGGCCGGTGCGGGCCGTCGCCGCGCGGCTGGCCGCCGCCGGAGTGCCGGCCGCGCACATCCATCACGAGACCACCGGCATCGTCGCGGTCACAGAAACGTCTGCCAGTACGACCAGAACCGGGTTGCTATCAGCATGACGATGGCCAGGCACCAGGTCACCGGCACCACGAGGGGGAACTCCAGCACCGCCGCGACCAGGACGCGTGGGGCGGGCAGGACGCCATGGCGCAGGTTGTGCACCGTGGTGTGCCAGAACATGAAGATGGTGGCCACCCACACGAGCACGCACCACAGGCAGAGGGCGCCTATGTCGTACAACGCCTGCGTCATCAGCCACATGCAGAAGCCGACGCCGAACAGCATGCCGAGGTTCAATCCCAACCAGTACCAGTGCCGATAGCGTGCGCCTGCAAGCAGGCCCGCGCCGGTCCCCATCACCACCCCGAAGGCGACCAGCCCGATGAGCGGGTTGGGAAAGCCGAACACCGAAGCCTGCTCGCTGAGCATCACATTCGTGCAGGACACCACGGGGCTCAGCGAGCAGGCGGGCACGAAGCCGGGGTCGGCGAGCAGTTCGAACTTGTCGGTCGTGATGACGAACGAACCGAGCAGCCCGAGCGCGGCGGTGATCACCAACAGCCACCCGAACCCCTGCCTCGCCCCGGCGCACTCCCGGTCGTAGCGCGTCGCGGACGCACTGGCGCAGACCCGTTCGTCGGCCTCGGGTCCTTCCGCCACCCGCTCCACCCCACGCTCCGACAGTTTCATGTGCGCCCCCGTGCGGAACCGTCCGGCCAGACGACCTCCACCGGAATTCCTCGCGCACGCGCGAAGGCAACCAGATGTGCGGTGGCGTCCCGGCCGTCCGACGGCGATCCGTCCCACACGGCGAGCACGGTCCGGCACGTCTCCACCAGACGTTCATCGGCGCTGACACACGCGTTGCGGTCGGCCGGATCGAATGCCAGCAGCCGTACGTGTTCGGCCAGGACCAGCAGTTCGCCCGCGGCCGACCGGTCCCGCTCGGGCAGCACTGCGGGAACAGCGCCCTGGGCCGGCAGCAGCACTGTCAGCTTCCGTCCGGCCTCCCGGGCGGCCCGCCCGAACACCAGCGGCAGCCCCGCCCCGACCCGTACCAAGGCAGCCGCACCCTCTGCCAAGCGGTCCAGCCGTGCTCTCAGTTCAGCTTCCACCAGTTCCAGGGTTCTGTTGCTGAGATCTCTGTGCCCGACGACTGCGATCACCACGTTTCCCTCCTGCGCGCACCCGCGCCGTCCGAACGCTCGCGCATGCCACGGACCGGCCCGGCCCGGGAGCCGATACCGGACCGGCCCGCAGCATGCGATGTACCGCAGTGAACCCATCGGAGGTCCGACGCCGCTAGGGCCGTTCGGCCCTGGGGCCGTTCGGCCCTGGCCCGGGGGCGGCGTCACACGATGTACTCGTGCGGCAGGTGAGCAGACCAGGAGACGAGGCAGCCCCATGAACCACTCATGCCATCAGTCGCCCCAGCCGTCCGTGCGCACGGCTGTGACCACACCATCGAAGGCGGCACCGTTTTCGGGTTCGGCGGCCACCGGGACGCGCCGCACGGTCGAGTTGACAGGTACCCAGGCACTGAGCCTGCTCGGCGGGGCGTCGCTCGGGCGGATCGTCTTCACGCAGCGCGCGCTGCCCGCCATCCGACTGGTGAACCATCTGCTGGACCACGGTCAGATCGTCATCCTGACCCATGAGGACTCGGATCTGTTCGCCCAGGCCCGCAACCATGGCGATCGGGGAGTCGTGGTCGCCTACCAGGCCGACGACATCGATCCGCTGACTCATCTGGGCTGGAGTGTCGTCGCCACGGGGTACTGCCGCCCGGTCGCCGATCCGGACGCGCTGACGCGCTACCAGCGGCTGCTTTGCCCCTGGTCGGGCCCGGTGATGAACTGTGCGGTACGCATCCGTCCACATCTGGTCACCGGAATCCGACTGGCCGTCTGACACCGTCCTTGCACGCGGAGCATCGGCCCACGCGTGCTGCGGACCGTGGCCGTGGACCCGAGCGGCCGTAGCCCGAGTGAGAGGCGCGGCGGGGAACAGCACGTCGGGACATCTTCAGAGCGGCCTGATTCAGTGGGCGGTGGCCCAAGGCGCCGTCACGGCCACAGGACGGTGGTCGGTGTCGGCACGGTGACGAGGGGGCACAGGCCCAGCGGGGCGACGGCAGGGTAGGGGCGACGCACACGAACTGCGTCACCCCTCTTGCCATGGGGTGGAGCATCCTGAATTACTGCTACCGAAAGATCGACCGAATGATCGGTCGCCTGCTCGGAAGAGGGAGATCCGGATGACGGCTCCGCTGGACGCGGCGGAACGACTGGGCCGGCACGAGCTGGAAGCACTCCAGCTGGAGCGGCTGCGGGCCACGCTGCACCATGCGTACGAGAACGTCGGCCACTACCGGACCGCGTTCGACAAGGCCGGGCTGCGTCCGGACGACTGCCGTACGCTCGCCGATCTCGCCCGCTTCCCCTTCACCACCAAGGCGGATCTGCGGGACAACTACCCCTTCGGCATGTTCGCCGGCCCCGAGGAGCGTGTGCGGAGGATCCATGCGTCCAGCGGGACGACGGGCCGTCCGACCGTCGTCGGCTACACGCAGCGGGACCTGGACACCTGGGCGGACGTGGTCGCCCGCTCGATCCGGGCCGCCGGCGGCCGTCCCGGGCAGAAGGTCCATGTGGCGTACGGATACGGGCTGTTCACGGGCGGTCTCGGCGCGCACTACGGAGCGGAGCGGCTCGGCTGTACGGTCATCCCCGCCTCCGGTGGCATGACAGCCCGCCAGGTCCAGCTGATCCAGGACTTCCGGCCCGAGATCATCATGGTGACGCCGTCGTACATGCTGACGCTCCTCGACGAGTTCGAGCGGCAGGGCGTCGATCCGCGGACGCCCTCCCTGAAGGTCGGAATCTTCGGCGCGGAACCATGGACGGAGGAGATGCGGCGGGAGATCGAGGAGCGGTTCGCGATCGACGCGGTCGACATCTACGGTCTTTCGGAGGTGATGGGGCCCGGTGTCGCGCAGGAGTGTGTGGAGACCAAGGACGGGCTGCACATCTGGGAGGACCACTTCTATCCGGAGGTCATCGATCCGTTCACCGGTGAGGTACTGCCTGAGGGTGAGAAGGGCGAGCTGGTCTTCACCTCGCTCACCAAGGAGGCCATGCCCGTGATCCGCTACCGGACAAGGGACCTGACCCGGCTCCTGCCGGGCACGGCGCGGGTGTTCCGACGGATGGAGAAGGTGACCGGGCGCAGCGACGATCTGGTGATCCTGCGCGGGGTGAATCTCTTCCCGACCCAGATCGAGGAGATCGTGCTGCGCACACCGGGGGTGGCACCGCACTTCCAGTTGCGGCTGACCCGCGAGGGCCGGCTCGACGTGCTGACCGTACGGGCGGAGGCCCGGGCGGAGGCCACTCCGGAGCAGCGGATGGCCGCCGCGGAGTCGATCACGTCGGCCGTCAAGGACGGAATCGGCGTGTCGGTCGGGGTGGAGATCGTCGATCCCGGGACGCTGGAGAGGTCGGTCGGCAAGTTCAAGCGGATCGTGGACGAGCGCGGCGGCCGATAGGGCCTCCTTCTGCGGACCGTCCCGGGTCTGCTGTCCCCGGGCGGCCGGGGCCTGTTTTGCGGGTCAGGGCCTGACCGGTCCTGACCCGCAGGACAGGGACATGGCCGGGCGCTCTCAGAGTGCCTGGCAGTAGGCAGCGCGCCGCGAAGCCTACTGCCGGGCACTGGTCCCCTGGTCGAACCGGTCGCGCAGCTCCCGCTTCAGGATCTTGCCGCTCGCGTTGCGCGGCAGTTCGTCGACGAAGAGGACCTTCTTCGGGGCCTTGAAATGAGCGAGCCGCTCGCGGGCGTGATCGATGAGTTCGTCCTGTGTCGCTTCGCCCCGCAGCACGACCACCGCGGTGACGGCCTCGATCCAGCGCTCGTCGGGCAGCCCGACGACCGCGGCCTCGGCGACGGCGGGGTGGGTGTATAGGGCGTCCTCGACCTGGCGGGAGGCGACGAGAACACCGCCGGAGTTGATGACGTCCTTCACCCGGTCGACGACGGTGAAGAAACCCTGCATATCGCGCACGGCGAGGTCGCCGGAGTGGAACCAGCCGTCGCGGAAGGCTTCCGCGGTCTCCTCGGGCTTGTCCCAGTAGCCTTCGCACAACTGGGGAGAGCGGTAGACCACTTCACCAACCGTGCCGTCGGGGACCTCCTTGCCGTCCTCGTCGACGACCCGGGCCTCGACGAAGAGGACGGGCCTGCCGCAGGAGTCCATCCGGCCCTCGTGCTCGTCCGGTCCCAGAACAGTGGCGAGCGGGCCGATCTCGCTCTGTCCGAAGCAGTTGTAGAAGGCGAGCGCGGGCAGGCGGTCGCGGAGCCGTTCCAGTACGGGTACAGGCATGATCGACGCGCCGTAGTACGCCTTGCGCAGCCCGCCGAGTTCGCGGGTGGTGAAGCCGGCGTGCTGGGAGATGCCGATCCAGACCGTCGGCGGGGCGAAGACGCTGTCGGCCCGGCCCGTCTCGACGAGGTCGAAGATCCGGTTCACATCGGGTGCGTCAAGGATGATGTTGTCTGCGCCGACCGCGAGGTAGGGCAGCAAAAACACGTGCATCTGCGCGGAGTGGTAGAGCGGCAGCGCGTGGACGGGCCGGTCGGTGGCGCGCAGATCGAGCGCCGTGATCGCGCTGACGTACTCGTGGACGAGGGCGCCGTGGGTCATCATCGCGCCCTTGGGGAGTGCGGTGGTGCCCGAGGTGTAGAGCAGCTGGACGAGGTCTCCCGCGGCCGGTTCGCGCTCCGGGGTGAAGGGGCGCGGGGCGGCGGTCGCGTCGAGGAGGGCGTCCGGTGCGTCGCGCAGCGCGCGTACGGAGAACGCGGCCGGAATCCGGTCGGCGAGGTCCGGGTCGGTGAGGACGAGCGCGCTGGCGGACTGTTCGAGGATGTATGTGAGGTCGCCGCCGGTGAGGTTCTCGTTGACCGGCACATGGACCAGGCCCGCGCGGGCACAGGCGAGGAAGCCGATCAGATACGCGTCGGAGTTGTGCGCGTAGCAGGCGACCCGGTCGCCGGGGCGCAGTCCGTGTTCGCCGGTGAGGACCGCCGCCGCGGTACTGACGGCCGTGTCGAGTTCCGCGTAGGTCCAGGACCTCTCCGCGTACCGCAGGGCGGTGCTCGCGGGGGTACGCCGGGCGCTGCGGGCCAGGACGCCGTCGACTGTGCTGCTCCGTACACCTGTCATGGCGTGATCCTGTGCGGACGGAACCCGGTGGTCAAGGGTTCGGATACCGATCGGGATGTTGACAGGGGTGCGGAGGCGCTGGCTGAGTGGCGAATGGATGAGGACGTGCCGACGGGCTCCGGCTACATCCAGGCGTTCGGCTGGAACAAGGCCACGTGTCCGGTGGCACGGACACGGCGCTTCTGAGCCGTTGGGCGCGCCGTCCATCCCTGTCGGTCACCGCCGCGGGTGTCCGGCTGCCGTCGGCAGCGGCCTTCTCCGGTTTCCGGGCGATGCTCAGAGAACCACGGCCAGGACGGTCGCCGAGATTACGGCGAACGCACTCCCCACTGCGGCAGTCAGGGCCCTGGCGTGGCGCGGGACGAATGACGGGGCGCGCGTGGTCGCCGCCTCCGGGTTCCGCGCGCTGTAATACACCGTCAGGAACTCGCCCTCGGCCAGGGTGAGGCGCGCCTGGCGCTCCTCGAAGCTGACTGCGCGCCCGTCGGCCGTACGGAACTCCAGGGTGGGGTAGGTATGGACAATCGGTGCGCCCTCGGAGTCCTGGCTATCCTCGGTACGCAGGCCCGTGCACCGGCCCTCGGCGGTGAGGCCCTCTGCCCACGCGGCCCGCAGCCGCGGCCCCTGGAGCTGGCGGTCCAGAATCCTTCCGTAAAACACGGCCGCGCCCACGGCGACTACGAAATACACGACGGCAGTGACCACGCACTCTCCCGGAATGATCTCGGTCGTGCCGGACGCCGGTACCGTCCGGCAACCGGATTTCTCTGTGAACCGTCATGATCCCGTGGACGACGTCCCGACGGCAAGGGCGGCTCGCGATGCGGTGAGCCCGGACCACGGGACAGCGACGCGATGCCTGACCGACCACTGTCGCCGCCGCCGCGAACGAAGTGCGGCGGGGTCCCAGGTGACCGGGCCGTCGCACGCCCGGTCAGCGTTCGGCGGGCGACGAAGGTTCAGAGGGCTCGTCGGTGCCCTTCCCAGTACGGATCGCGCAGGTGCCGTTTGTACAGCTTTCCGTTGGGGTCGCGCGGCATCTCGTCGATGAAGTCGATGCTTCTGGGACGCTTGTAACCGGCCAGGTGGTTTTCGCTGTGGCGCAGGATCTCGGCGGCCAGCGCTTCCCCCGGCTCGTGTGTCCCGGCCGGTTCGACGACCGCCTTGACCTCCTCGCCCCAGTCGGGATGCGGAATGCCGAAGACGGCCACGTCGGCGACTGCGGGGTGGCTGAGGAGGGCACTCTCGATCTCGGCGGGGTAGATGTTGACACCACCGGAGATGATCATGTCGATCTTGCGGTCGCGGAGGAAGAGGTAGCCGTCCTCGTCGAGGATGCCGAGGTCACCGACGGTGAAGAAGTCGCCGATGCGGTTCTTCCTCGTCTTGGTCTCGTCCTTGTGGTAACTGAAGCCGCCGGTGTTCATCTTCATGTAGACGGTGCCGAGCTCGCCGGGCGGCAGGCGGTTGCCGTCGTCGTCGAAGACGGCGAGTTCGCTGATCGGCCAGGCTCTGCCGACCGTGCCCGGTTTCTTCAGCCAGTCCTCGGCAGTGGCGAAGGCGCCGCCGCCCTCGCTGGCCGCGTAGTACTCCTCGACGCACCTCCCCCACCAGTCGATCATGGCGCGTTTGACGTGGTCGGGGCAGGGCGCTGCGCCGTGGATGGCATGGCGCATGGCTGTGACGTCGTATCGCCGTTTCACCTCGTCGGGGAGGGCGAGGAGGCGGTGGAACTGGGTCGGGACCATGTGCGTGTGGGTGCAGCGGTGGGTGTCGATGCGGCGCAGCATCTCTTCGGGCGTCCACTTGTCCATCACGACCAGCGGGTGCCCGATGTGCAGGGACGCTCCTGCGAACTGGAGGACGGCCGTGTGGTAAAGCGGCGAGCAGACCAGATGGACGTTGCCGTCGAAGGGTTTGATGCCAAAGATACCGAGGAATCCGCCGAGGTGGCTCTCCTCGGGGAGCTTGCCCGGGAGCGGACGACGGATGCCGCGCGGGCGGCCGGTGGTACCGGAGGTGTAGTTCATGACCCAGCCGAGGGTGCGGGCCTCGGGGGGTGCGTCTGACTGCCCTTCGAGCAGTTCGGCGTACGGGCGGAAGCCGTCGACCGTGCCTACGGCGTAGCGGTGGTCGGCCGGAAGCTCGGCCTCGTCCGCGGCCGCCGTCGCCGCCTGGGCGAACCGCTCGTGGGCGATGAGCACCTTGGCTCCGGAGTCGGAGACGATCCAGGCGATCTCGGGGCCGACGAAGTGGTGGTTGACGGGTACGAGATAGAAACCGGCCTGGGAGGCGGCGAGGTAGGCGGTGAAGAACTCGACACCGTTGGGCAGGACGACCGCGAAGGCGTCGCCGCGCCGGAGCCCGGCCGCGCGCAGTCCGTGGACCAGGCGGTTGGCTGCGGCGTGCAGCCGACCCGCCGTCCAGCTCTCGCCGTCGGGTGCGATCAGGACCGTGCGGCCGGGATCGGCGGCGGCCTGGGCCCAGAAGCCGTTGGGCGGCCGGTTCATGAGGCGCTCCGTCCGGCGATGAGGTTGATCCGGTCCACGGCACGCTCGAAGCCGCGGGTCAAGTCGTCGAACACGGCCTGCACGCTGCGTTCGCTGTTCATCCTTCCGACGATCTGGCCGACGGGTGTGCCGAGCAGCGCGCCGGTCTCGTACTTCTGGATACGGGAGACGGCTTCGGCGACCAGCAGCCCCTGGAGCGGCATGGGCAGGGTGCCGGGGCCCGACGGGTCGTCCCAGGCGTCGGTCCATTCGGTACGCAGCTGGCGTGCGGGTTTGCCGGTGAGCGCGCGGGAGCGGACGGTGTCGCCGGAGCCGGCGGCGAGGAGCTTTCGGGTCAGCGCGCGGGAGTGGAGGTCGGCCTCTTCCGTGGTCAGCCAGAGGGAGCCGAGCCAGACGCCCTGGGCGCCGAGGGCGAGTGCGGCGGCGATCTGCTCGCCGCTGCCGATTCCGCCGGCGGCGAGGACGGGAAGTGGTCCCACAGCGTCGACCACGTCCGGGACCAGGACCATGGAGGCGATCTCACCGGTGTGGCCGCCCGCTTCGTACCCCTGGGCGACGACGATGTCGATGCCCGCGTCCGCGTGGTGGCGGGCGTGTGTGGCGCTCCCGGCGAGTGCAGCGACGAGGACGTCCTGGTCGTGGGCGCGTCGGACGACATCGGCAGGCGGTGAGCCGAGGGCGTTGGCGAGGAGTTTGATGGGGTGGTCGAAGGCGACGTCGAGCTGGTTGCGGGCGACTTCCTCCATCCACCCGGTAATGCGCCAGCCGGACGCCTCGCCCTCGGCGAGGTCCGGTACGCCGTGCTTGGCCAGGGTGTCCCGGACGAACTGGCGATGTCCGGCCGGGATCATCGCTTCGACGTCGGCCTCGGTCACCCCCTCCACCTTCTTCGCGGGCATGACGACGTCGAGGCCGTACGGCTTGCCGTCGGTGTGCTCCTGCATCCAGTCGAGGTCGCGCGCGAGGTCGTCGGGGGCGGTGTAGCGGACCGCGCCGAGTACGCCGAACCCGCCGGCCCGGGTAATGGCCGCGGCCACCGCGGGGAACGGCGTGAAGCCGAAGATGGCGTGCTCGACTCCCAGTTTCTTGCTCAGCTCCGTCTCCATGGGCCGCAGGATGCCGCAGCCGGACATCCGAGGGAAGAGCATTTCTGATGCAGTGTCAGATTCTTTTGGACGCAGGGGGCCTCTGTGACGGCGGGGGTGACAGTAATCTCTGCGGCGGGGTGTAGCGCAGTGGAGGGCATAAATAGCACCTCCTGGGCGAATGGCGACCAGTGCGTGATCTGACAGGAGATAGCAGGCAACACTGACAATCCCGATGGTGGATCTCTCCCAACTCCGATGGGCCGTCAGCACCCACCAGGGCCAATGAGGCGTGGCAACTGTTGTCAGGGCTGAGGAACATCCACGGCGAACCCGCCCCGACAAAATCTGCCCGCCAGGGTCGTCTTGCCCGTCCGTTCCTTCTGCTTGGTCTTCCCGGACGCCCACCCGTACAGTCGACGAAGTGCGCCCGTAGCCAGCTCCAATGGCTACGGGCCTCTCGGCGGCCGGCGTGGAAGTGCCGCGCTCGGGTCCACCAGAAGCCGAAGAACCGGCGCTGGACGGGGAGGGGCAGGTCTCCCAGCGGCTCCAGCTTCGTGGTCTCCCAGCGGCTCCAGCTTCGTGGTCTCCTCGCGCTCGGACAGGATCACCACCCGGGCGTGACCGGAATAGGTGACTGCAAGGTCGATAAGGCTGCGGGAGGGCCAGCTGCCAGCGAACGTGGCGACCTGGTCGGTCATCCATCGGGTGGCCTCGTCGATCTGCAGGAGCCAGCGTTCCCGCTCCGCCAACGGGACTCCTGCACTTGATCGACTTTCTTCGCCGATCGTTGATCTACAGGTGTCCCGTTACTCCCTCCACCCCCCTTGACGTGCCGCTTCCCGGCCGAACGCAACGGCGTTGAGGACCAGTACAACACCGTTGCGTTTGGCCCCTGAGCTGTACGTCAAGCCCTGCTGAACAGCGCAACGGGACCACCTGATAGATCAACGATCGGCGAAGAAAGTC